>JAFLCH010000081.1 GCA_017303775.1 Anaerolineae bacterium
CAGCGGATTTCCTCGTCATGGTCGGGGGTGAGGGCGGCTTGCAGGGCGGGCAGGCTGGATTGACCGGCGCTGATGAAGGCTTGCATGGTCTGGTAGCGGACGCGCATGTGGTCGTGGTTGAGATCGGCGAGCGTAGGGGTCATCGGTGACGAGTCTCCATTCATAAGCCGGCAGCGGATGAGCCGCCGACGAGGGTGAGCAGTTTGAGGACGGCGAAGAGACCGAAGGCGACATGGGTGAAGATGGCGGCGCGGGTCGAGCCGGTGTAGAGGCGGACTGCGCCGTAGAGCAGCGCGGCGATGAAGGGGGCGACGAAGCCATACCAGAGGCCGCTGGTACTTTCGGGAAAGGCGGGCGGATAGACGAGCATGTGAAAGAGGCCAACGGCGGCGGCGGTGAGCAGGTAGCCGAGCCAGCCGCCGAGCTGATGCCGGAGGGCGGGCAGGAGCATCCCCTGAAAGACCAAGCCTTCGGCGATGGGCTGCAAGAGCGCCATGAGCAGGAAGGCCAGCAGCCATGAGAAGAAGGCTACGGGTTCGCCGTAGAGGCGGGTGTAGGTGTAGAGGGGGGTGAGTTCGAGATCGGGGGCGACGCTGCGGGTGATGCCGCGCCCGACGAGGTCGAGGGTGATGGCGAGGCCGACGCCGATGAGCAGATACCAGAAGGTGTCTTGCAGCGGGTTGGCGGAGGGGGCGATGCGCAGGGCGAGGCGTTCTTCGGTGCGGCGGCGGGTGAGTTCGATGAGGGCGATGGTGAGGGCGGCGGCGATGCACCAGCCGAGCAGCAGGGTGTGCTGGGCTTGACCGGTGAGGATGGAGCTGAGGGTTGAGCCGATGATGACGGTGATGAAGGCGGCGAGCACTGTCAAAAGGGCGGCGATGATGCTCCACGGGGGGGCGGGTTCGGCGGCGGCGATGCGGGCGAAAAGGCGACTGAACATGCGAGTCCTCTAGGTGAACAGGAGAGCCATGACGTAGTTATCCAAGTAGCGCCCTTCTTTGTAGAGCGCGGCCTGCTTGCGGCCTTCGATTTGAAAGCCGAGCTTGCGATAGACATGAAGAGCGCGTTCGTTTTCGACATTCACTTCCAGCTCCATGCGCTGGATGATGCCGGTGGCGCGCGCCCATGCGATGAGCTGTTGCATGAGGGCGGTACCGACACCCTGCTCGCGCCATGCCTGCGAGACGGAGATGCCGATGCCACCGGCGTGGCGGACGGCGCGGCGCTTGCCCCCTTGAAAGGCTGCCATGCCGATGACTTCACCGGATGGGGTGACGGCGATCTTCATGACGGCGTTATCGGCGGCGGCGAACCCGGCGAGTATCTGGCGTTCTTCTTCCAGCGTGGGTTCTTCGCCGGGGCCACGGATGATGCCGTTGTTGGGTTCGGCGTTGATGGCGCGGATGTGGACGAGCATGGCTTCGGCGTCATCCGGATGGGCATCACGAATAAGATAGTCGGGCATAGGCGCTTCTTTTCCTATACGATACCCGACTATTGTAACGCAGGATGGGCGAATGGTTCAGGGCTGGTCGTCCGCTTGACCGGCTAACTGAAGGAGATGGGCTTCGGCTTCGGGCGCGGCGACCACCGCCAGCCGATCCCCCGGTTGGACGACGGTATCGCCATGGGGGACGATGAGCTTGCTGCCACGACGGATGGAGGCGACGACGCTCTCGGCAGGGAAGCGAATATCGCGCAGGGCTTGATGGGCGATGGGCGCGGTTTGGGCGACGTGAATTTCCATGACGTGTGCGCCGGTGAGGGTGTTGAGGCGAAGCTGTTCGGTGAGGTGCTGGTCTTCCATGTGGCGGGCGATGCTCATGTTGTAGGCTTTGATGAGGTTATGGCGGCGCAGGATGCCGAGCAAACGACCACTTTCAAACTCGACCACCGGCAGGCGCCCGATGTCGGCGCGTCCCATGACGCGGATGGCCTCCCAGAGGGTGGCATCAGGCGGGATGGTGATGACCTGCCGCGAGCAAATCCCGGCGACAGTCGGCGGGGCGGCGGGCGCAGCGGACTGAAGGCGGTCATAGGCATTTTGCAGGTCGCGCAGGGTGACGAGGCCGGTCAACTTACCGTCAGAATCGACAACACAGAGTGAGCGGGTGTCCGACTCGTGGAAGGTATCGCGCAGTTGGGCAAGGGTGGCGGTGGTGAGGATGGTGGGCGCGGGGGTATGCATGGCTTCGCGCACGGTGACGGACTGCATGACATCGACATCCCGCCCCTGACGCAGCCGGATGCCCGCCCGCGCTAAGCCGAGGGTGTAGAGACCGTCCGGCTGCCAGCGTTCGGCGAAGACCATGCAGATGACGGTGGTGAGCATCATGGGCAGGATGAGACGGTAGTCGCCGGTGACTTCAAAGACGATCATGATGGCGGTGATGGGGGCGCGCAGCACACCGGAGACCATGCCGGCCATGCCCGCGATGGCGAAGGCCTGCGGCGACGCGCCAGTGAAGGCGACGAGCTGACCGTAAGCCGCGCCCAACATGGTGCCGATGAACAGGGCGGGGGCAAAGACGCCACCGATGAAGCCGCCAGCGAGAGTCACGCTGGTCATGATGATTTTGACGAGGCCAATCGCCAGCAGCAGCAAGAAGGGAAAGGTTAGATCGCCATCCAGCACGCCGTTCATGACCTCGCGGCCTGTGCCGAGAATTTGCGGCAGGAAGACACCGACCAAGCCGACGACGGCCCCCGCCAAGGCTGTGCGCAGGGGGCGCGAGAGATGATGCAGGTGGGTGTGCCACCAATCATGCTGCCAGAAGATGGCGCGGATGGTGAAGGCGGCGATGGGGGCGAGGAGCAGCCCCAACGGCACATAGAGCAGGATTTCCAGCGGCGCGCCGAGGTTATAGGTCAGCGGGCCGATGGCTTCGGGGTTGACGGGCTGGATGGCTTTGGTGGCGGCGGCGGAGATGACCGAGGCCAGCACGATGATGCCGAGCGATCCGGTGGTGAATACGCCGTTGAGGATGATTTCCAGCGCGAAGAATACGCCAGCGATGGGGGCATTGAAGGCGGCGGCGATGGCGCTGGCTCCACCGGCGGCGACCAGAATCTTGACGCGTTCTTCCGGCAGGCGGAGGAACTGGCCGACGAATGAGCCGAGGTTAGAGCCGATCTGAACGCTGGGGTCTTCCGGCCCGACGGAGGAACCCGCGCCGAGCGAGATGGCGGAGATGACGGTTTTGGCGGGAATCTTCTGGTAAGGCAGGCGGCCACCGGTGAGGGCCACCGCTTCGATGACTCCGGCGACGCCGTGATGCCGTTCATGACCGATGAAGCGGTCGTAGAGCAGCCCAACGAGCGCGCCCGCCAGCGCCAGCGAGCCGATGCTGAGCAGCGCACCCGTTACCCCATCCGGCAGCCACGCGCGGAAAAGCTCATGCGCCAGTTCGATGAGAACATGGTAGAGGGCAATCGCGAGGCTGGTGAGGATGCCGATGCCAACCGAGATGAATAGGGTGCGGGTGGTTTCGGTGAAGCGAAGATGCAGAATACGGTTGAGCCATGTGGTAAAACGGGGAAACACTTCAGACGGAGACATGGAACGTTTACTTTCGCTGTTGGCAGGATGTCGTGCATAAACTACCAGATTACAGCGGCAGAGGAAAGCCTATTTTCATGTTCGGGGGTTACAGGATGGTATCAATCGACATCAAAAAGGGCAGGTTGCCCTGCCCTTTTGTGTTCAATCAGCGATGTGACAGGCTTAGACGATACCGCCGCCGATTTCGACCTTGATGCCGGGACCCATGGTGGAGGCCACGACCAGACGCCGGATAAACGTACCCTTGACCGCCGACGGACGCTGACGCTGCACGGCATCGAGGATGGCCTGCGCGTTTTCGGTCAGTTTGTCGACATCGAAGCTGGTCTTACCCGCCGGAACATGGAGGTTGCCGGTTTTGTCGTTACGGAATTCCACACGGCCTGCCTTCAATTCCTTGATGGCATTTTCCAGCCCGTCCGGCTGTACAACCGTACCGGCCTTGGGGTTGGGCATCAAACCACGGGGGCCGAGGATCTTGGCGACGCGACCGATTTTGGCCATCATGGAGGGGACGGCGAGCGCGGCGTCGAATTCCAGCCAGTTTTCGTTCTGGATGCGGGCGAGCACCTGTTCGTCACCGATGATGTCGGCACCAGCGGCTTCGGCCTTGCGGGCGTCGTCACCGGTTTCGACGAAGACGATGACGCGGACAGATTTACCGAGACCATTGGGGAGCAGCACGGTGCTGCGAACCTGCTGGTCACTGTGACGCGGGTCGATGCCGAGGCGGAAGTGCATTTCGAGGGTTTCATCGAACTTGGCAGTCGCCAGCTTCTTCGCCAGCGCGACCGCTTCCGGCAGTGTGTAGAGCTTTTCTTCTTCGACCTGCTTGATTGCGTTCAGAAAACGCTTGCCATGGGACATTATGATTTTCTCCTGTGGTACGAGTGGGCAACTTGGTTGAAGCGCCCTCCCACGAATTGATAAAGCCGCGCCGACATAAGCCGCGCGGCGGATACACGAAACTTAGTCGACGATGTCCACGCCCATGTTACGGGCGGTGCCTTCGATCTGGCGCATGATGGATTCCATGTTGCGGGTGTTCATGTCGTTGAGCTTGACCTCGGCAATTTCGCGCACCTGCTTGCGGGTGAGCTTGCCGACCTTGACGCTGTTGGGATTGGTCGAACCCTTGTCGATGCCAGCCGCGCGCTTGATGAGGAAGGAAGTGGGCGGGCTTTTGAGAATGAACTTGAAGGAACCATCGCTGAAGACGGTGATTTCGGCAGGAATGATGTCGCCCATGCGGTTGCTGGTGCGGGCATTGTATTCCTTGCAGAAGGCCATCAGGTTGATACCGTGCTGCGCGAGCGCGGGACCGATGGGGGGGGCGGGGTTTGCCTTACCAGCCGCGATAGCCAGCGTGACGATTGCTTTTACTTTCTTAGCCATTGTTATCCTCGCTTCACGTCGTGGCGTACCGGAAGGGTATCCACACGTCGCATTAAATAGGTGGGAACATTATAGGGATTTGTGCGAAAAAAAACAGGGACAAGTCGGTGACTGCCCCTGCTCTTGAACAGAGAAAGCGCTGCGAGCGAAACCGCTCAGACCTTTTCGACTTCGAGGAAGTCCAGTTCCACCGGCGTATCGCGCCCGAAGAAGTTGACCATGACGCGCACTTTGGACTTGTCCTGATCGATGGCGGCGACAGTGCCGATGAAGTCGTTGAAGGGGCCGTCGATGATGCGCACCTTCTGGCCGACCTTGTAGGTGACGTTGACCTTGACTTCGTTGGATTCCATACGGTCGATGATGGCTTTGACTTCTTCGGCACGCAGCGGCGTGGGGTCGTTCCCCATGCCGACGAAGCCGGTGACGCCGGGGGTGTTGCGCACGACGTACCACGAGTCTTCATCCATCTTCATTTCGACGAGGATGTAACCGGGGAAGACACGGCGTTCGACCGTGCGGCGCTTGCCATCCTTGACTTCGATTTCTTCCTGCGTGGGGACGATGACATCGAAGATTTTATCCCGCATGCCCATGGTTTCGATGCGCTGTTCGATGGCATGGCGCACCTTGTTCTCGTAGCCGGAATAGCAGTGAACCACGTACCAGCTACGGGTGTTGTCCATCTTGCCTTCGGCCAAGTCGAGAATAGACGGCAGATCATCATCGGCGTCGACAATATCGCTCTTGGCGGCTTTTTTGGATTCCAGATAAACCGGTTCCGGGTCGTAATCCTGATCTTCGCGTTCGTCCGCGTCGTCAAACATGACGGCTGCATCCTTCATACTAAAAAAACAGAATCGGGCAGGGAAAGCCTGCACCGGGAATTAGAAACTACTGCTGCGACTGTTGCTGTTGCGCAGGTAGAAGCCAAAGATGACGATCGCGGCGAGGAAGATGCCACCGAAAATGAGGGTGGGGCTTTCCAGACCGGCGACGATGAGCGCGTTGAACAACAGGCTGATGGCACCGAGCACGATTGAAGCGATGATGCAGACGATGAGCACGATGGTGGCCAGACGGCGGGCTTCTTCGCGGGTGGGCCAGAGCACCTTGCCGAGTTCGGAGCGAACGCCTTCGAAATAGTCACCGAGGGTGCTAAAAGGCGAGCGGATGAAGCTGAGGAAACCGCCTTCGGACTTTTCCTCTTCGACTTCCTGTGCACGACGACCGGGGGTGGCACGACCTTTGCGTTCGCTCAGACCGCGGCCTTCACTGTCTTCGCCAGAATCCTCGGTTTCGTCATCGAGAATGTCTTCGTATTCGCCCTCAAGAGCTGGATTGGCTTTATTTTTGGCAGACATAGATGATGCCCTTAACTCAGTTTATTTTCGGTTAAATACAACGGGCAGACAGGCTGCCGCGCTCGTGTCATGAACATATCCTATTATGCAAGACACCGCCAGTGAGCGACGGTGTCTTGAGCAAAGATAGCAGGGGAGCAAGGAATCGAACCCTGAACCTACGGATTTGGAGGCCGTTGCTCTGCCAATTGAGCTACTCCCCTATAAACACCTTACTTGGCTTCGCGGTAAATCACGTGACGACGAACGAGCGGATCGTACTTCTTGAGTTCGATACGACCTTGATCGTTACGGCGATTCTTTTCCGTGTAATACATGTGACCGCTTTCGGTGCTCTTCAGCTTGATCCAAGTGCGGTTGCCTTTTTTCGCCATGATGCTGCTCCATACAATTACCGTGCTGCCAAAGCCTTTGACGGGATTTGAACCCGTGACCTCACCCTTACCAAGGGTGTGCTCTACCGACTGAGCTACAAAGGCAGTCACCGGATCATGAATGATCCAGAAGTGGGCCGGGCAGGACTCGAACCTGCGAAGGCGTTTGCCAGCGAATTTACAGTCCGCCCCCTTTGCCGCTCGGGACACCGACCCATGTATCGATTGGTAAATAACCAGTCTAAAGCCTCAGGTGGGGTTCGAACCCACGAACCTACCGCTTACAAGGCGGTTGCTCTGCCAACTGAGCTACTGAGGCGCGAAACCCAGTTTACCAGCTTGCGACAACCGTGTGTTCGAAGCAATTCCCACTGGCTTGCAGGCATTTTACCATGCGCAACAGGCGTGCTTCAAGACACTTTTTGCCACATAACGTTCCGGCATTGTATAAGAGGGGGGTGGGGTTGTCAATATCGGCTACACGCCCTACAATGCGGAAATCGGTTTTTTGATGGGTGAAAGTTCGAGAATTGAGCGTGAGACGATCATTCGCCATTCCCCTACTCGCTGCGCTGGTGGCGCTGAGCGGCTGCACTGGCCAGCGTGGACAGACGTTGGAAGACATTCCGACACCGGCTTCGATTGATGCGCTGGCGACGGCGCAGGTGCTGACGGCGGTCGCGCCGCCGGAAGGCTTCCGTGACCCGATCAACATCCCCGAAGTGGACGCGAACTTGCAACTGCTGGTGGGCGGGCATTACCGGGTACATCTGGAATTCGAGGGTGTGTTCTCGCGGACACCGCGCCAGACCAGCGCGCAGGCCGACGCGGAAGTGTGGTTCAACCAAGCGGGCGGGCAGCGGCGGGTGGTGGTGCAAACGGCGGGCGAGCTGCTGGGGCGGGAGGATAACGCGTTCGAAGCGGTGCGGCTGAACGGCGATTCGTATCTGGTGCAGAACAGCGAGTGTTTGACGCAGGGGGTGGACGCGACGACGGCGGCGGGACTGCGCGCCGGAACGCTGGTGGGGGGCATCACGCGCGGTATACCGGCGGGTCAGCGGGCGACGGTGAACAGTCAGGATGTGTACCGCTACGATTTCAGCACGGCTGACCTGAACTTGCCGTCGATCCGGCTGGCGGACGGCGGGACGGTGGAAGCGACCAGCGGCGAGTTGTGGCTTTCCGCCGAACATAATGTGGTGGTGCGCTTTTATGTCAACCTGAACGTGACCAACGCCATCATCTTCGACCGGGCGCTGCCGGTGGATGGGCAGGTGATCCTGCGCTATGACCTTGATTCGATCAACCAGACGACCAATATAACCATCCCGAACGGCTGCTGAGGCCGCCGGAGGGTGAGATGCGGGCTATGAAACGACTTCACTTGCGACCTTGTGGAAGTGCTGTGCTGGTGGCGTTGATGCTGGCGGGCTGCAATTTGCGGATGGAAGCGCCGACGCCAACGCTGGCGGAGACGGCAGCGCCGGTCAGCACGGTGACGGACGCGCCGTCAGCACAACCGACCCTAACGCCGCTGTTTCAGGCGACGACACAGGCCACGCTGCCCGCGCCACCGCTGCCCACATTCGTCACGCCGACGGCGCTGCCGCTGGGCGCGACCAGTCCGGCGGTGATCGGGACGGGCGGCACGGTGATCCCGACGGTTTCCACACTGGAGGCTGATCAGCGCTATGAATTGCAGGCGCGTCCGGGCAAGGTGGTGGGCATCAATTACACGATCACGCTGGTGACGGGTTCGGTGACGCTGACGCTGCAAGGGGCGGAAGGGGCGCTGTGGCAGAAAACCTTCACGGCCAGCGAGACGGGGCGCGCCGAAGTCACGGTACAACAGGGCGGCACGTATGAGATCGTGGCGCAGATTGAGCGCTTCGACGGCAATTACGGCTTGAGTTGGGATTAGCGCGGGGGGTTAGGCGTCGAGTTCGATCCAGCCTGCACGCCGGGGCATGTCGATGTGCAGCACGGCTCGGTCGAGGAACCCTTCAAAGCCCATCAGGATTTCATCGGTTTGCGCGAACCATGTCGGCATTTCAAATTCACCGGTCATGTTGCCGGATGAATCTTCGAGAAACAGCCGGATGAAACCTTCCTGAGCGCGAAAAGCCTGCCCGACAATCCCCGCCTGATCGATGATAATGTCGCTTTTTTCACTCAGGCGGTAGTCGATAAAACTCATAAAATGAGCCGGTAAAAGAGAGACTTCCGCGCCTGTGTCGATGAACGCGGCCAAGCGTTCATGTCCACCATCTTTGCGGCGGATATTGATATAGACTTCTGCGCCACCGGGTTGTGTATAGAGTTCCAAACCGATACGGGTCATCGATCAACCTTTGTTGGTGCGGACACGATACAACCGATGGCGATGATTGATGAGGTACACGATAGGGGTAATGTCGTGAACAGCAGCCGGTAGATGCTGCTCGGCATCAGCGAGTGCCTCATCATAGGTCACACCAGTGCCGATCACACGTTGTTGATAGATGAGGGCAACACAAGTCCCATATTTTTCCAACAATTCTTCATGATGCAGGCGTGCCCAACTGAAGTCATTCCATGTGTTGGGGGCAACTTCACCCGGTTCATGTCCCATTCGAATACGGGATGTGCTCATGAACAGCACCTTTCAGCTATTCCAGCGGCTGTCTTTGATTATACCCGCTTTCGGCGCAGCAGCCTGCCGATGGTGAGCAGCCCACGCCCGACAGTGTGGCGGAAGGCGCGGGTCAGCGCTTCCAATACGCGCACCAGCCGTTCCGGCGGCGGTGGCTGCAAGACGGGGTAGGGTTCAAGCTGATGCGTTTGCAGGACGGCGTTGGCCGCCGCGATGCCGGTGGTGACCGCGCGTTCCATCCACAGGGCGGGCGAGGAATAACCGATCCAATCCCCACAGGCGTAGAGCGCCGGCCACGGGGTTTGCAGATGCAGGCTGTCGGCGGTGGGCGGACGAAACGCGGTATGCACGCGGCTGTTGCGGCGCACCGTGCCATAGACGTAATGCCCGCGCAGTTCGGGGAAGGCACGCTGGATTTCATCCACACAGCGGATGAGCAGCACATTCTCCGCTTGTTCCAGCACCGAATCCCCGGCGTAGAGATGCAGCTCGATGGCGCTGCCGCCAGTTTCGTGGTGCCAGTCACGGAATTCGTCGTACAGCCGGTGCAGCCAGAAGAAATTATCCGGCAGGAAGTCCCCCGTGAACATGCCCGCCGGCGCACCCTCACGCGGGGCAGCGTTGAACCACAACCGCACCGAGGCATTGCGCACCACGCCGGGGAAGCGCAGCCCGCGCGCGATTGGCTCGGTGGCAGGGCTGTTGAGGAGGAGCCGCTGCGCGCCGGGGACGTTGGTGGCGAGGATGACCTGCGCCGCCTCCACTGCCCGCAGCCCACGACGCGATTGGTCGGCGAAGACCACACGCCAACCGGCTTGCCCTGCCGCCCGCTGTTCCAAACGCACGGCTTCCGCCCCGTGAATGACGCGGCCTCCACCCTGCTGAATCTGCGCGATGAGCGGCTGCAAGAGCGCCCGATGCGGATTATCCGGCAGGTAGCTCATCTCCCACGAGTCGCGCCGCAGCATGGTATAGAAGCGCACGGCGGCGATCATGGCGGCGAGGCTGATGTGTTCTTTGGGAGCGGCCAGCAGGTTGACGGCTAATCCGGTGAAGGTGGCGCGCAGGTTGGGCGTCCAGCCGCGAAAGTATTCGTCGATCATCAATCCGTCGAGGGCGATGCCTTCGCGGATCGGGTCGAGGCCGAGCGTCCAGAAGATGCTGAACAGGAATCCCGGCAGCGACAGAAAATCGAGCGGGGTGATGGTCGTCCAGAAGCGCGGGCTGTAGAGCAGGCTCAGGTAATGAAAGGGGGCGGGAACCCAGCCGAAGCGCACCAACTGCCCCGCCTCCACCACCCGCACCTCGCGCCGCCAGCGGTTGATCCATTCCTCGCCGGGGGAGTATTGCAGTTCGACGGTGGTGAAGCGCTTGAGCATGGCGCGCATATTGAGGTAGCCGCCCCACAGGGCGTGCATCCCGTGTTCGCTGCTGAAGCGCCATTCGCGGCCTTGATACTGAAAGCGGTCATCGTCACCTCCGGCCAACCTCCCCCCCGGCCAGAGTCCGTCAGCGTCCAGCAGCAGCGGGGGAACGCCGCGCGCGGCGAGATGTGCCGCCGCCGTCAAACCAGCGAGGCCGCCGCCGATGATGACAACGGGAAAGGTGGAGTCGGGGTGTGAGGTGTTCATAGGGGTAGTGTACCGTTTGTGGGCAGAAGCACAAACGGCTGATCAACCCTGACCAGCCGTTTGATGAACCTCAAAAGCACAGAAAACAAGCTGCGCTTATTCTTCGCGGCGCAGGTGCGGGTAGAGCAGCACATCGCGGATGCTGCGCTGGTTGGTGAGCAGCATGACGAGCCGATCCATGCCCATGCCGAAGCCGCCGTTGGGGGGCATCCCGTAACGCATCGCGCGCAGGTAATCTTCGTCCAGCGGGGTTTCATCGTCATCGCCGGTGCGGAATGTTTTCGCCATATCGAGGAAGCGGGCTTCCTGTTCACGCGGGTCGTTCAGTTCGGTGAAGGCGTTGGCGAACTCCATGCCCGCGATATACAACTCCCAGCGTTCAACGTGCATCTCGTCGTATTCCACCTGTTTGGCGAAGGGTGAAATATCACGCGGGTAATCCATGATGAAGGTGGGCTGGATGAGGTTGGGTTCGACACATTCGCCCAGCAGATGTTCCACCAGCTTGCCCCACGGCTGCCCCGGACGGACATCAATGCCAGCTTTGCGGATGGCGGCTTCCAGCGAGGCGGCGTCGCGGTAGTCCATGTAGTCGATGCCGGATGCCTCGCGGATGGCGTCACGCATGGTGATGCGCTTCCATGTGCCACCTAGTTCGATGTCCTTGCCCTGATAGGTGATATGGGTGCCGCCGGTAGCTGCGATGGCCGCCGCCGCCACAAACCGTTCACACAGGCGCGCCACTTCGTTATAGTCGATGTAGGCCTTGTAAAATTCCAGCATGGTGAACTCGGTGTTGTGCTTAAAGCTCACGCCTTCGTTGCGGAAGTCGCGCCCTAATTCATACACCGCGTCGTAGCCACCGACCAAGAGCCGCTTCAGATACAGCTCGAAGCTGATGCGCAGGTACAAATCCTGATCGAGCTGGTTGTGGTGGGTGATGAAAGGACGCGCCGCCGCGCCGCCGTACAGCGGTTGCAGGATGGGGGTTTCCACTTCGAGGAAGCCTTCGTCGTCGAAGAAGCGGCGCACGGCCTGAATGACCTTCGCCCGCTTGAGGAACACCTCGCGCACGCTGCGGTTGACGGCCAGATCGGCATAGCGCTGGCGGTAACGTGCTTCCACATCGGTGAACTCGCCGTACTCCACCACCGTGCCGTCGTCCTGCACCTGCTGCTTGATGACCGGCAGCGGGCTGAGCGACTTTGCGAGCAAACGGAATTCATGGACGAGCACACTGGGTTCGCCAGCTTTGGTGCGCATCATCGTGCCGGTGGCCTGCACAAAGTCGTCCATATCCACCAGCTTGTCCTTGACGAGGTTGTACACCGCCTCGTCCATGTCGTTGACGCGCAAGAAAAGCTGCACACGCCCGCTCTCGTCTTCGATATGCAAGAAGGACAGTTTGCCCTTGAGGTTGACGCGGCGGATGCGCCCGCAGACGGTCACTTCCAACCCCTGCGCGGCCTCGGCGTCCTGCGCCTCCAGCGCTTCATAGGCGGCGATGGCGTGCGCCGCGCTGTGGGTGCGCTCGACCCGTCGTGGATAAGCCTCCACGCCGCGCGCTTCCAATTCCTGAATCCGGTCTACACGTTCCTGTTCGATTTTATTCGGCTGCCACATGCGTTCTTAACCTGAGTTTTGTATGGGAAAATTTGCTGCAAACACAGAGGGGCAGGTCAAGGACCCGCCCCTCTATCAGTCTACCATATTCAATTGAGCACGTCAGTACCGGCCATCACAGCCGCGCTGGACGATTAACCAATCGACTTGATGACGAAGATCATCTGACCATCGGGGGCGTTGTACTTCACTTCTTCGCCCACCTTCGCGCCCAAGAGCGCCTTGCCCAGCGGGCTTTCCACCGAAATCTTCCCTTCACGCGGGTTGGCTTCCGCCGAGCCGACCAGCCGGTAGACTTCTTTTTCCTTGCTGCCCTTCTCGGTCATGGTGATGGTCGAGCCGAGTTCAACCTTATCTTTTTTACCGCTGGATTCAATAATCTGCGCGTTGCTGACGATGGTTTCCAAGCGCAGGATTTCGCCTTCAATAAACGCCTGCTCATTTTTCGCATCTTCGTATTCGGCGTTTTCGCTGAGGTCGCCGCCTTCTTCCAACGCCAACCGTAAGCGTTCAGCCACTTCGGCGCGCTTGGTTTCCGTCAGGAATTTTAACCGGGCTTCGAGTTCGATCAAGCCTTCGGGTGTTAGATATTGCACATCGCTCATGGCACCCAACTCCTCATACTTTCGATGGTTTAGGCCATAAAATACAAAAACACAGCTTAGGGCTGTGCTGGGAAACGTTCCATAATTCAAGCGTGGATTGGGAACGTAATTCTGCGCTGAACGAGGCTAATATAACATAAAGTATGAAGGTTGTAAAGTGAGGGTCAGCAGGTGTCAGGTTGTCTCTATACCGGCTCGATTGAACAATCGCCGGACGCCGCGTGTAATTTAGCACAAGCAGCGTCAAACCCGCTGGATGAGGCCGTTTGTGTTGATCGGAAGATGGCGGTATGATTCGCTGCGTACACTGTGTTATGGAACAATAAAAAATTTAGAAGAGGAGCTGAAGAATGAAACGTGCTGTGTTTCTTGTCCTTGCTCTGGTGTTGATGCTTTCGTTAGCTGCCCCCTCGCTGGCGCAGGACAGAAAGGTTGTCACGGTCAGCTATACGCAGGAGCCGCTGACCCTAAGCCCTCTTTACCTCACCCAGTGGTTCGCCTCCAACATCACCGATTTGCTGCTCACGCCGCCGTGGTGGATCGACAACAACCTCGAAGCCGTGCCGTTACAGGTCACCGAGATTCCCAGCGTGGAAAACGGCGGCTTGAACGCGGACGGCACGGTGCTCACCCTCAGGCTGCGCGACGACATCACATGGTCGGACGGCGAACCGATCACCTCGGCGGACTACGTGTTCACCTACGAGATGATCATGGCGGACTCGAATACCGTCAGTTCGCGCTTCCCGTGGGATACCAACGTCACCAGCGTCGCAGCGCCGGACGAAACCACCGTCGTGATCACCTTCAACGAACCGTTCGCCCCGTGGCTGACCACGCTCTATACCGTGAACCCGGCGCTGCCGGAGCATGTGCTGCGTCCGGTGTTTGAGGCAGAAGGCACGCTGGACACCGCCGAATGGAACCGCACCCTCAACCCCGGCAGCGGCCCGTTCGTCTTCAACCAGTGGGAAACCGGCAGCTTCCTGTCCGTCGTCCGCAGCGACAGCTACTTCGGCGGCACGGCGAAGATCGACGAAATCTTCTTCCGCATCGTGGCGGATGATGGCACGTCACAAAACGCCGCGCTGGAAGTGGGCGACGCCGACATCGGTGTGTTCCTGACCGCCGCCGACGCGGACGCGCTGGAACAGCAGGGCTTGGTGATTGATATTACGCCGTCCGGTTATAACGAAGGCTGGTTCCTCAACGTCAACCCGGCCACGGCGCACCCCGCCATGCTCGACTTGAATGTGCGCAAGGCGCTGGCGATGGCCTTCGACCGGCAGAAGATCGTCGATGATCTGCTGCTCGGCCTGCTGCCCGTCCCCGGCAGCTACTGGGAAGCCACGCCCTATGCCCGCCCGGACGCCGCGCCCTATCCTTACGATCCGGCCATGGCCGAGCAACTGCTGACGGACGCCGGTTGGGTGGATAGCAACAGTGACGGCACGCGCGACAAGGACGGCGTGGAATTGGTGCTGCGCTTCATCGCCAGCCAGCGCCAGATCCGCAAGGATGTGCAGGCTGTCGTCCAGCAGGCGATGGCGGAAGTTGGCATCGGCGTCGAGATTTCCAACTACGACAACTTCTTCGACACCTATGGTGAAGGCGGGCCAGCGGCCACCGGCGCGTATGACATCGCCGAATGGTCACAGAACCCCGACTTCCCCGACCCCAACACCAGCGTGTT
>JAFLCH010000082.1 GCA_017303775.1 Anaerolineae bacterium
GTGCGGCCCCCGGCACAAATCCGTGAACGTATCCTGCGTATAAAACGTCATCTTGCTCGCCGGTGAAGCGATTTCATTCCCGTTCTCATCCACCCGCCCGCTCACCAGATCATTGATCAATTCTTTCTTGTAAGGCTGATTCTTGAAGAACGCCAGCGCTTCTTCAGGCGTAACCTCTCGCATGCTGAATTCATGCCCACCTCGGATGATGTCTTTCATCCGGTTTTCAACCCATTTCAAGTCCTCTTCCGTAGGCGGGCGCGGCAGCCCGAAGTCATAATAAAAACCGTCTTCAATCGGCGGCCCAATCGCGATATGCGCTTCGGGGAATCGTTCTAGCATCGCTTCCGCCATGATATGTGCCGTCGAGTGTCGAATTCGGTAAAGTTGGCTGTTCACGTAATCTTGCTTGGACATAATTTCTCCAAATCATCGGTATGCACCATCAGGGTGCTGTCATCCAAAGTAATCAGGCAAAATAAAACGCCAGGTCTTGATGCCTGGCGTATTATAAACGGCTTGCGGAGCTTCGTCAGGTGTTTACCTGCTCAGCCATCTACCACCAGAACATCAGAAATGACAACCGCCGCGACCTCAGTAGTCGCACGCTTGCCGTTAGTAGTAGTTCGGTTGACCATCTCGTTATCTTCGGTCACCAGCGTGAATACACTTTCAAAAACATCCAGCGCGATCAAATTGTCGATTGTGTCTTCAATCGTATCGCGTTCCAGATTCTCCACCACCACATGTGGCGTTTCCAGCACAGCATACCGTACCGGAATAATATCAGGGAGTTGTGTGCTCACCGTGTAGCTGAGTTGCATCTGTCGCTGAAGAAATGGAATAGTGATGAAAACCGAGGTGTAAATCTGGTTGCTTTCCGTTTGAACAATCACATCACACGAATCAGGTTCGGCTGCGTCTGTGTGTTTCTCAATCCAGACATGTTTGAGTAGGTCAATCATGGTAAATGATCCTGCATTATTATTTGGTCATCAATCGTAAAAAGTAATTTTTTACCGCGTTACTGTAAGATTCAAAACACACCGTTGACAGCATATGACAATTCAATGAGGTTTGTCAAGCAGTCCTCATTGCTTCAATGGGTCGTCTCATCAAGCCTAATTTTTGTACTTCAGCGAGGACTTCAACTTGCTCCAAGAATACCCGTTGCCTCACCGATTAATCTCAACGCAAATACGACCATGATTACCAGTGTTACCATGAAGATCGCCCGTGTGATTCGTGCGTCAATCCGCCCCAAACGGTCGAAGATAATCACATAAGCGCCCAGAATGCCGAGGAATGTTCCGTAAAACGCCGCCAAAAACGCTGCCCCCGCCCACACAGACTGGTTTAATCCTTGCACCAACAGCGGCCCGTTGATCGTTGCCCAGAAAATATAAGGCCCCGGACTCAACCAGTTCATCACGAGTGCTTGCGAAAGGGTTTTGCGCGGGTTAGGGTCGTTCGTCTGGAACGTTCCACCGGCTCGGAATTGTTTCCAGATGCCGTATGCCAACCACAGTAAGAATACCCCGCCGGCAAATTGAATGAATCGGATAATCTCTGGCGGAAACTGTCGCAGCACGACCACCGACAGGAAAATAATCGGAATGTCGCTGATCAGTGGAGCAAAGATCGCGACGATGGTCTTTCGCCAACCTTGCGATAGAGTTTTGGTGATCAGGAAGGTGGTGAACGGGCCGGGTATTGAACCAGCCGCAAATGCGATGCTCACGCCCTGCGAAACCAGCTCGAACATAAAAACATCCTTAATCAGAGCGCCTAATAGAGCAGCTTACATAGCATCTAAATTGCAGGGATTGCCCCCGGCTTATCCTCGACGAATTCCGTATCCTTCCCGCGTAGGCGATAACGCCGGATTGGCTTGATTTGGATTCGGTAGTTCTGAGATGCAGCCCATCGTCCAAGATCCCGTAGTTGCCGGATTCCATCCTGCATCGCCCCGCCCTCATCGTACCCGAAACGGTAGGTCAGGAAGTGTGGGTTAACCTGCTGCAAATACGTCACGATGACTTCAGCCGCGTCAGCCAACCGATTAGGATCAGTTTCAGCATCCAGCGCTTGCAGTGCTTGCACGGGGAGCTTCAGATTTCGGGCGAAAACATCCAGCATCAAGGGTCGATGAAAAAACTTTGCCAGCATATCCGGGCGTTGAATCATCAGCTCAGCAGGGATTTCAACGACATTTCCATCAGCTTGTTCGACCTGCACCTCAAGCTCAAATCGTTCGTCATGGATTCGTCGCCAGCGTTTCTTATCTGCTTCAGGGATCAGTGCGTCAACTTGTGCCATGATGTAACTGGCCGCGTCTTCCAGAGCAGTTTTTCGTGGTTTATCGGATGTGTCCGGGTTGATTGCTGGGATCAACGTGCCGATATTCATCGTAACGGCTGGGCGTTTCAGCTTGAATGCCGCTGCCAGCGCGCCGTCAATCCCGCCAAACCCGATAGGCACAATCGGCGCTCCCGATTGGGAACTCAACCATGCCACGCCGCTCTTTCCCTTTTTCGCTGCCGATTCCCAGATCCCCCCCTCAGGGAAGATGCCCACCACGCCGCCCTGTTTCAACACATCTACTGCGGTCGAGAGTGCGTCTCGGTCAACCGCTCCTCGCTGGATCGGAATATAGCCGTAAGACTGCACCGCCCACTTGTAGCGGGGATCAAGTGGAATTTCACCTGTTCCGACCAGTTCGACCTGATACGGCGCGAACACCACCATCATCGCTGCTTCGAGCATCGCCACATGATTCCCGACCAGAATAACAGGCCCCTTTGTTGGCAGGTTCTCCATGCCGCTGATTGTTGGTCGGGTCAGGAGTCGCATCAATAATCGCCCGCCGTAACGTAAAATGGCGCGCAAAAACACCCGGCGTGGGTAGCGGAGGAGATGAGATTGTGAAGACATGAATTGCTAATCAGCCTCTTTTGTCAATGTGATATCGGCAGCGTAAGCCGAAAGTGATGGCGTGCTGGAACTGCTAGAGACTACATCAAGATCGACATACATGCCACCACACACATTGATGTCATCCGGGTTCGGCCCCAGTTGGAAGACTTGTGCCTTCAATCGTACTTGCTTAAATTGTCCCGCCGTGATGCTGAACGACTGTGTTTCTGCCTCGTCCCCCAATTGGAAAACAGCTTCCAACGGTCGGGTCGGTTCTGCGTTGATGAGCGTTAATCGAACCACCACATCAGCAGATTGATCGAGCGATTGATCTGCTGAAGCGGGATAAAACCCCAGATGGAGTGGGGTAGCTTGACCTACAACCAACGGATTGGCTACGGCGACAACGATCCGCCGTGTGATGTTTGTTTGTACCGGCGCTTTCCGCACGGATTTGTCACCGGGGAATGCAGCGTCATATTCCAGCAGTTCATCCACCGCGTCTTGTCCGCTGTCGCTCAATCGATATGCTTGGTCACCGTCCATCTGCAAATAACCTTTGGTCACCAGACGGCGGATAACCTTGCCAAACGTGCGTTCGCTCAATCCCACTTCGTCACTAATCACTGCTGCATGACTAACCGGTTCATCCAGCGTACCGAAATAACGCAGTACATCCAGTGCTTCGGGGGGAAGAGCCTTTAAATGAAAAGGTAAATCCATTGCTTTATCAGCCTGTATAAAAATATCTCATTCATGAATATTTTCAGTATAAACGGAGATTGCTTTACAAACAACTTGAGACAATCTGACCTGCTTCTGATTCATCTCGCACTGCTTAGCCATTTAGCGCTGGCGCAGGTAATTCGCTTGCTGCGCTGTAAATTTCATGCAGAAATCGGCTCGGATACGTCGCTAGTTGCCTCGTATTGACAAGACCCGCATCGTTCGCCAACTGCTTCCAGCGGTTGAAAGAGAATGGATACGGAACCCATGTATTGCCCGTATCGCTGTTGTATTCCACCAGCAAGAATACGCCGCCGGGCTTCAAATACTTCAGGATATGCTTCAATACCTTTAACTGAGCCGAATGAAAATGCAGTGAATTTGCCATCACAATGCCATCAAGCGTGGGTATAGGCATCGGTTCAGTGAAGTCTTGTGCATGAAACTTGATGACGGTACGTGGGAACCGAGTCCTACAAGCTCGCTCATTCTCCCGCAGTGCGTGGTTATCCCGGTCAACGGCGTGTATAACCCCCGTTGTTCCGATCAAATCCGCCAGCGCCAGAGTAAACGCGCCGCTTCCCGCCCCCAAATCAGCCCATACACCGCCCTGTGCCTGCACCCCTTCGCGGAGCAAGTTGACATGATCTCGGTGCTGCATAATATTGCTCTCAAAAACGGGGGTTAATCCCCTGCCAATTCCGTCACTGGTGCGGCAGAGTGTTGCGGCGGTACGAAAACCCATCGCCGTAATTCCGTCCGGAAGATCAACATCAATGCCGCGCCTGCAATCAGTAAAACAGCGTTGATTTCAATCGCCGTAGCCACACCGAGAGTTTCTGCCACATATCCCACGATCAGTACTGCGAAGGTCTGTAATCCGAAGGTAATCATAGTGAACAGACTGATGATTCGCGCGCGCATATCTGCCGGTGACATCGTTTGAATCATACCCAGCGATGTTGCAATCACGGAAGGCGCGCCCATACTCCCCATAAACAGCGCTAGGGCAGAAAGGGGCAGCGTGCGCGCGAGTGCGAATACGATGAACCATACTCCCATCCAAATTGCCATTATAGCGATAGCGACCCCGCTTCGGCGGAAAGATTGGATCAGCGGAATGATGAACAACACCGCCACCAGTGCCCCCGCCCCGGAAGCGGCTTGCAGTGCGCCCAGTGTCTCAGCATCCCCCCCTAACAATTTGTCCGCAACCGCTGGCAGCATACTCAAAATAATCGAGAGCACCAGCAGCACCACCATGGTTGTGAAGATGAATAAATCTTGCATGCGGGGCTGGGTGCGCAAAAACCGAACCGCTTCCCGGATTTCTTGCAGTGGTTTTGCCTCACCCATTTCTTTCCGTACTTGGTGAGACCGCAGTACGACCAAGCTGAGAATCACAGCCAGAAAACTGATACCGTTCAGCCAGAATGCAGGCCCAACGCCCAATCGTGCCACCACCAGACCAGCCAGCGCCGGCCCGATCATCCGGCTTACCTGAAGGATCATCGCATTCAGGTTCACTGCCTTCCGCACCTCGCTGATTCCCGAAAGATCGCCGAGGAATGTTTGTTGTGCTGGCAAATCGAGTGTCGTCATCACACCGAGCAGAAAGGTCAGAATATACACATGCCAGATTTGCACCGTCTGTGTCTGCACAAGGAATGCCAGTATGAACGCCAGCAGCATGGCTCCCACTTGCGTTCCTATCAACAGCTTGCGCCGGTCGAGCCGCTCTGCCCATACACCCGCCCATGGCCCGAACAGCAGAATCGGCAGCGCACTCAACATCGCGACGGTTCCACTCGCAGCCTCAGATCCGGTAATCGTCCACACCAACCAGGCCTGTGCAGTAACTTGTAGCCATGTCCCAATGAGTGAAACCGCTTGCCCGCCCAGATAAATCCGGAAGTCACGAAAGCGCAGCGGTGTAAAACTTTCCAAAAATGTCCTGAAAAAACCATTCATTGAATTGCCTCCGGGGCAAATGAAGCTGCGATGAATTTACGCTGGACGAGGGACTACATGCGCTGTTTCGATGGCTAACCGGACAGGTTTCTTACAAAAAGCTGGTAACTAGCCTCTAAATGAGGTTCAGCGCAGATCAATCAATACTGAGTGAATTAGCCTGATTGAGCAGAATGAACTACGGCCAGTTTACCAGAATGAGGCAGAACCGCTCAATAGACCATTCCGCAAGAGAAGGGGACTGAACACTAAAAAACGCTGAGGGGATTTCCCCTCAGCGTTTGATTATGATGCAATAGCCGAAGAAGCCGTGCCGAGTGTTTCTTTCAAAAACGTTTTGACAACATGCGCAGGGATCGCGAAACCCACATCCGGGCCGGTGATCATCGTGTTAATGCCCACCAACTGCCCGCTCGAATTAACAACCGGCCCACCCGAATGACCCGGTCGCATATGCAGGCTGAGTGCGATCCACTCTCGCCCCGGTTGCATCTGGTTCATTTCAGGTAACTCGCTGCCAGTTCCGATGATAACGCCCGATGTAATCGCCCCTTGAACACCCCACGGATGGCCGATAGCCGTAACCCATTCACCCGCCTTGAGATGCTTCGAGTCGCCCACCTCAATCGTGGGTAAGTCGTAGGCGTCCACCGCCAGCGCGGCCAGATCACGCTGTTCATCATAAGCGATCACAGTCGCCTCATAATTCTCCCCTTCCTGTAGCGTCACATTCAGTTTCTGTTGTCTATGAATCACATGCGCATTCGTGATGATCAACCCGTCTGCGTGCCAGATCGTTCCAGCGCCTGTTCCACGCCCATTGTTGATCTGGACGAGACTGCGATACACCGAAGTGATCCGTTCAGCTAGAGCTTCGTTAAGTGCCGCGACCAACTCAGCGGCAGCTTTACCATCGTTCATAACAGATATTTGAAACCTCGTGCTTCCAATCGATCAGGAGATGTGTGAACAATCGATCAAGCGATCTTAAGTTCGCTCGCCAATAGTGATCGCCAGTTCATGAATCTGACCCCCGCGCACAATCTTGACCATAGTGTCGGAGCCAATCGGTGTTACACTCAGCGCTCCCAGCAGCCCCTCCAAATTTTCAACCTTGTGGCTGCCGAGGCTAACAATCGTATCGCCTAGGAACAGTTGACCTTTTTCAGCAGGGCTGTCCTGTTCGACCGAGACGATCAGCGCGCCGGATTTCTGTCCCAACGACTCCGCAATGCCAGTCGGAAGTCGTGCGGGTTGTACGCCGACCCCCAGATACCCTCGCCGCATTTTCCCATGCTTGACCAGATGGTCAACCACATATTGAATAGTCGGGGTTTGAACCGTCAAACTCACGCCCCGCATCAGCGCTGACGAATTCAACCCAATCACCTCACCACTGGCATTGATCAGTGGCCCGCCGGAAAAACCGGGGTACATAACCACATCTGTTTGAGCAAAGAAACGGTTCTCGTCACGCTTATGCATCAGAGCGCTGATAACCCCCAACGTAGCCTGAAGGTCATCACCCGGACGTCCAACCGCCAGCACCAGATGCCCCACCTTGACCTGCTCTGCGCCCAGCCATGTCGCGGCGGTCAATCCCTTCGTGTCAGCCTTCAATACTGCTGTATCCGTATTCGGATCGCGCCCTACCAGTGTTGCGCCTACGGTACTCCCGTCAGGCAGCCCGATCTTGATCCGATCCTCGTGCTCAACAACATGGTGCGAGGTCACAATGATCCCATCCTCCGACCATACCACACCGCTCGCTGGCATTCGGCGTCGTGCCGCCACCTGAACGATGCTGTTACCCGCCTTTTCGACGGCGCTTGCCATAGCATCAGATAATGTTTGTAGAATATCAGACATCATTGCCTCCCTGTTCGGTTGAATCTCAGCGCTTATTGCAGCCTGAATTGAATTTCGACCCTATCATCTCATACTCCTTCTCCCAGCACATTCCACCTACGATTAGGACAAAACTCAACCAATGGGTAGGAAATAAAAAAGACAGCATACCGCTGCCTCCTAACAAAAACCGGGCATGATGTGCTCACATCATACCCGGCTAAAGCGCAGAACTAATTTTGACTTACTGCTCGTTGATCACCGCAAAAATCATCGGACGGCGTCGCGTTTCGTTATACAGCACCCGTCCAAGGCTCTCTTGTAATTTGTCGCGTCGGTTGCCGTTACGGCTGTTGGAGTTCGAAAGCACTTCATTGATCGTAGATTTAACCGTTGCCATCAAGTCGGTCGCGTCTCGTAGGTATACAAACCCGCGTGAGATAATCTCAGGATCATCCAACAATTCGCCGCTCTTGGCGTCAACGTTTGCCACCACCATCATGAAACCATCGCGGGCGAGGGTTTCTCGGTCACGGATGACTGCCGGCCCGATGTCACCAACGCCGCTGCCGTCAACAAATACATACCCGCCGGGTACGCGTTCACTCACTCGCACCCCGTTCTTATCCGCCTCAAGCACAAACCCATTTTCAACGATGAAAATGTTGTTCGCGGGAATACCGGCTTGCATCGCCAGCTTACCGTGAGCGCGCAAATGTCGCAGCTCACCGTGTACGGGCATGAAATACTTCGGGTTCGTCAGGTTGATCAGCAGTCGCATTTCCTCTTGTCGCGCATGGCCGGAAACGTGAACTGCCGCAATCGGATCATAAATCACATCAGCACCTTTCTGGAAAAGGCGGTTGATTGTCCGGTTGACCATTTCCTCGTTACCGGGGATGGTGTGCGAAGAAACGATAATCGTATCGCCTTCACGCACATCAAGTTGGCGATGCCGTCCCGTAGCCAACCGTCCCAGTACCGCTGAAGGCTCGCCCTGCGCGCCGGTCACGAGGATCACGACCTTGTTATCCGGCACTTGGTTAATCCGGTTCAAATCAATGAACATCTCGTCTGGAATATTCAAAATGCCCAGATCGCGCGCCATTTTGATATTCTTTGCCATGCTGTGGCCGGCTACGGCGATCTTGCGACCATGAACCTGTGCTGCCTTTCCAACCTGATGCACCCGTGAAATCAACGATGCGAATGTCGCCACCATAATCCGGCCTCTTGCCTGCCGGAAAACGGCGTCAAATGCGCCGTCAATAACGCTTTCCGATGGCGTCCATCCCGGCTGATCGGCGTTCGTGCTGTCAGCCATCAGCATGAGAACACCCCGGCGTGAAAATTCTGCCAGCTTGGCGTAATCTGGTTTCTTGCCGTCTACCGGCGTGTTATCAAATTTATAATCCCCGCTGTGGACGACCAATCCATACGGCGTATTGATCCCGAAGCCGACACAATCCGGAATGCTGTGGCAGACATGATAACTTTCCACCACGAATGGGCCGACCTTCAAAATATCGCCCGCTTGGAAAACCTTTACAGTTGTTGTTTTCTCTAAACGCGCCTCTTCTAGCTTGACGCCGATCAGCCCGGCCGTCAGCGGTGTTGCATAAATCGGTACGTTAGGGAAGGTCTGTACGATGTGTTGTGTGGCTCCAACATGGTCTTCATGACCATGTGTGTACAGGATGCCATGTATTTTCAGGCCTTTTCTTTCGGTCAGGTACTTGAAATCCGGGATGATGTAATCGACCCCGAACATATCATTAGCCGGAAACATAATGCCGGTGTCGACGATGATCGCGTCATCTCCCAACTCGAACACCGTCATGTTTTTGCCGATTTCACCCAGACCGCCGAGGGGGATGATTCTCAATTTTGGGTTTTTTGCCATAAGCACAAGTGACCGAACACAACCTGTATGTGTTCGGTTATTCCTTTCTCTTCGTCTTTTACGATATAGACTCGATAGTTACTAAAACAGGTCTGGTAATAAATGTAGTAATTTGTCTGCTTATTTTTCAACAGTATACCACACAAATTGATAAAGGTGTGAGTCGCAGTTATATCTCTCCTCATTTTATAGTATTTCAAGGGTATTGACGTGCGCTCGCTACCCCCTCGAAACGCAAAATCTTCATTGCTGGGCAGGGCAGCATAAATCTTGACAGTAATGAACTTTTGTTCTATAATCTGTGATAGAGATTGACTATTAATGAGGCTTGCCAATGTCGCTGACCACTCACTCCCATAACACGAAATATTTGGCGGATATGGCGGCGTTTGTCTGCGGCAGTTCCCCATCTTCCCGCATACACCCGTTGTTTGTCGGCGGCTGTCTCCCTGCTTCCCGCTGCCTTTGCTGCATGGCGGCAGCCAACACCGGACTTCCCGCAGCCAAAAGCGCCAAACCCCCATCTTCCCGCCGACAAATGCCACAAACGCGCGCCGTCTACGCCTGTTCCCGCCGCCAATAACGGCGGTTACTCCCAACCTTTGAACTGCTGTATAGTTTCGATAACCCGCGTTTGTTCATGCTCGGTAAGGTCATTAAACAAAGGTAATCGGATCAAGCAGTCCCCCAACCGCTCTGTAACCGGGCAGTCCATCGGCTTCCCACCATACTGCACCCCCATATCCGAAAGGTGAAGCGGCAGGTAATGAAACACGCTCAAGATACCTTCAGCCTTCAAATGGTTAATCAGCGCCTGACGGCTAGCCAGTGAAGGCATCACCATGTAAAAAACATGGTAAGACTGTTCGCACTCAGTCGGCACAGTCGGCAGTTGCACATCGTATTGATCAGCCCATCCGGCTAATTGAGTGTTATAGGTGTCCCAGATTCGCTGTCGTTTCCCTTGTATCACATCACGGTTTTCCAACTGAGCATACAGATGAGCGGCTAACATATCCGATGGAAGATAACTGGAGCCAACATCCACCCACGTATATTTATCAACCTGCCCGCGGAAGAATCGGCTTCGGTTCGTGCCTTTCTCGCGGATGATCTCAGCCCGTTCAGCATATTCCGCAGCGTTGATCAGCAGCGCGCCGCCTTCGCCACACTGGAAATTCTTGGTTTCATGAAAACTTTGTGTCGCCATCACACCCATCGTACCGAGGTAACGCCCCTTGTACCGCGCGAACAATCCATGTGCGTTATCTTCAATCACTGGTATCCCGTAGCGCTTAGCGATTTCGAGGATCGTATCCATCTCACATGCCACACCACCATAATGCACCACCAGAATCGCTTTGGTACGGGGGGTGATTGCTGCTTCCAACAACGTCTCATCCAGATTCAATGTATCCGGTCGCACATCCACAAAAACAGGTCTCGCCCCGCGCAGCACAAAGGCGTTAATCGTCGAAACGAATGTGAAGTCCGGGCAAATTACCTCATCACCGGCTTGAATGTTCAGCAGAATGGCCGACATTTCCAGCGCGTGTGTACACGACGTTGTCAGCAGCGCTTTCCGGATGCTCAGTGTCTCTTCGAGCAGCCTGTGGCATTGTTTCGTGTAATATCCATCCCCTGATATGTGACCGCGTTGGATGGCATCGGCGATATAGTTCAGTTCTTGACCGGTTAAACCGGGACGGTTGAAAGGTATGGGATAAGTAGACACCGCCGCTTAACTTTCTAGATAGCGCAGTCGCAGCGCCTCGTGCATCTGGTGAACAATTTTCAGCACAATATCAGGACGATGTTCACCCGGTGAACCACCAAGTTCAATGAAAGCGTTTTTCAAGATTTGCCCCCAATTACCCGTACTTTTCAGTTTCGGGTTGGCGATGAACTGCTCAATGGTTTGTGCGTGGTGTCCGTGTGGTGGTTCTAGCATGCGTTCAAGGCTGATGTAAACATCATCAATCTCGCGGGGAGGGATCACAACATCAATGTCGAACAACGCCTTATGCATGAAACGTCGTTTCATATCATAGAACTCGGCCAGCGTCATCCGTTCTCCTGTAGCCGTTGTCACTAGAGCATCCGTGCACAACCGGTCAGATTCGTCTTGGCACGCGATGAATGTGGTCGTGTCCAATGGCCCTAGTATCGCCCACATCAGTTTGTTGTTATACATCGGCTCCAAATCAGAACCATACTTGCGGAAATAATCTTCAATAATGATGTGGCTGTATTCAAAATCAATCAGAACAGCCGCCATCCGGGATGCGCTCACGCTCGCGGGCATTCCTGTGCTTTCCAGCGTGCAGATGCGTTTGCTCGTCGTAAGATCAGGACGGATTCTTCCAATGGGGTTGTGCATCACAGAAATCGGTTGCCCAAGCCCTTCATCCAGCAGCATCGCCCGCGCCGGTGAATTAACACGCTCCGAGCGCAGCAGAGTCGAATAACGCTCCAATCCATTGTGAGTCAGGTGCGGGCTGGTCGGCAGATCAAGATAACGTCCGGTGACCGTGACGCGCCGCAGATATTCGCGCGTACACAGGAGTTCAGGGTCTAGGGTGCCGTTGACGAACGGCGCGCCCTTCAAGACCGCCGCGTTAGCCACTGCGCTCGCGCTCCGCAGCATAGTATAAAACGCAAGCAATCCCAGCGCCTCGCAGCGACCCGCCAAATCCAGATGAATGTGGCATCCCTGATTCCGGAACATCTGCACATAATTGTCGGTAGCGGGGTTGACGTGATAACGCTGATGCGCCTCATGCAGTCGTTGTTTATATTCAGGGAAGAAGCCGTTCACCTCTTGCATCAGGTCAACAGCCGTTTGCACCTTCGGATCTTCAGTTAGCTTAAAGTCCGACTCAACCGGGTAGGCTGCCAGAATAGAAGTCAATAACCCGGTTTCTTCACTCGACATTGTTAATACCTTGAGGATACCACCGAGCGCTGCACGGGTCTTGTTGTAGCCAAGCACGGGGGTAATGTGCGTTTCAACTTGGTATTGTCCAGCTTCGCGGTCGATTTGCGGTGCAAAACCTAGCTTTTGCGCATGTCCACGGTAGACCTGCATATAATGTTGCATGTCTTCTTCTGTCGGGTAGTGTCCATCGCTGTGAACCAACCCCAATTCAATCTCTGCCCCCAGATAGCGCATTTTGGTAACAGGGTCATCGGTTTCGTTCAGATTGGTGTGGTTCACGCTGGGGTTGAAGTTGTATGGCACGATAGACTGTGGGAAGGTTTTCTTGCCCCGGTAACGTGCGCTAACAGCAGACCCTAGCACATGTTTGACCCCATTCACTTCAGCCAGCACAACATTTGCGGCGCGTGTATCCGTTGGATCATAATAAGTGGAAACAGTAGCACCAACCGTTTCGGAAAGCTGGTCAAGTGGCAGCGATTGATTGTAATCAAAGGCTGCAATATCCTTTAGCGCTTGGTTGAACTTGCGCTTCTGAGTCTCAATTTCCTGCCAGGGAATGCTGGCGCTGTATTCCAGCAGTTCCTGATTGGTTGGAAGCGGCGTTTCCATGTTCCCGGATTCTCCGTAAATGGTGGTGAGCTTGTTTCGATCTCACCATTTTGACTGAAGTGTGATGCTTCTTCAAGTCCCTGACCAATCTGCTCCTTTTCTGTGTGATTGAAAAGCCCATCAATCAGTAATATTGGGAAGGGTGAGATCATCCTCACCGCTTATCCGTCTCTTAGCTGACTAGAGTTGGAAAAATAACACTTTCAGACTATAGTTATGCTTGTTGTGTGCCAAACATCTATTCCCGCAGGGAGCGCCTTATGGAAACCATCTGGCATTTGCCGCGAATTGAAATTCGCGATCTAAAAACGGTGACCGAAACACGCCCGTCAGCACTTTTGACCGGAGCACATGCTTGGGAAGTCGCGGGTAAATCATTAAATTTACCGTTGGTCATACAGGCCGAACCCCATAAGGCCGACTTGGAATTTTTTAAGTCTTTGGCTGCCGATTTACCTCCGCAGGTTGAAGTAATTTATGCGGTAGGCGGTGGTCTGGCGTCTGATGCCGCTAAGTACATTGGTTGGGCTAATAAACTGCCCGTAGTGACGGTTCCGACTGCCCTTAGCGTCGATGGTTTTTTCACAGCGATTGCAGCCGTCCGTGAAAATGGCACTGTACACTATGTAACAACTGGTTCAGCCGATACAGTGATCATTGACTGGGAAATTATTCGCAACGCGCCTGCCTATCTGCGGGGAACAGGTATTTGTGAACTGTTGAGCATTGTGACGGGCTTGCTCGATTGGCGCTATGCGGCTGAACGCAACCGTACCACGGTCGATACGCGCTTTCAGGCTTGGGCAGCACAGTTGGCTGCCGGTATTGCCCAACAAGCCTTCAAAATTGCGCAGGGGGTGGGGCAGGGGCGTATCGAGTCGCTGCGTAACCTGCTTGACTTGATGTGTACCGAAGTCGCTTTGACCAACCAGTTGGGGCATAACCGCCCTCAGGAAGGTAGCGAACAATATTTTGCTTATGCCATAGAAGGCAAGACGGCTAGTGGCTATGGTGTCCCTTATGCCGATTTGGTTGGCCCCGGCATTCTCGTCGCAGCAGCCTTGCATGGTCAGGATATTGCGCCGATCCGCGATACGATTGAATCCGCTGGTATTCGCCTCGATCAGCTAAAACCCGAGGATGTCCGCGCTACCTTGAAAAATATGCCGGATTACGTCCGTCAACACAATCTACCTTATAGTATATTCAACGACATCAATCTCACTGACGAGAAAATTGCGGAAGTCATGAACAAAGCCGGATTAGATGTTCATGGTTAGTTCAAGTCAAATTTGCGGTTGATGATTAGGGAACCAGATAACGGTTCCCTTTTATTTTATTCTGGCTGGCGAAAACATCAGGTAGAATAGATTTATTAGCGTTCATTCATGTGAATTAAGGGAATAGAAACGATGATTCGTTTTGGCACTGATGGGTGGCGTGCGGTTATCGCCGATACCTTCACCTTTGAAAATTTACGTTTGATTGCACAGGCGGTTGCAGATTGGGTCGAACGAAATCATACCGGTTCTGCCGCCCCTGAAGTAGTGATTGGATACGATACCCGGTTTCTTTCTGATCGCTTCGCCGCCGAGGCTGCACGGGTGATGGCAGCTAACGGAATTGTTGCATGGCTGACCCGTACTGATTCACCTACACCGGCCGTTAGCTATAATGTGAAGGCAAAAGGTGCAAACGCCGGAATAGTCATCACCGCCAGTCATAACCCTCCGCGCTATAACGGTTTCAAGCTCAAAGCATCATACGGCGGGAGTGCCGTTGCCGAAGACTGTGCTCAGGTCGAAGAAGCACTCATGGTTATGGAACGTGAAGCGCGTGGCCCCAACCTGATGGATTACCAGAAGGCAGTCGATAAAGAACTCATTCGTACATTTGACCCATC
>JAFLCH010000083.1 GCA_017303775.1 Anaerolineae bacterium
GGCGTTGCCCATGGCGACACCGATGCCGGCGAGTTCCAGCATTTCGACATCATTTTCGGCATCACCGCAGGCCAGTACCTGATTGGCGGGAACGCCGAGTTCCTTGATGAGGGCTTTGACCATGCCGCCTTTAGACGCGCCGGGGGGCAGGACTTCGAGCATGTCGCTGATGCCGGCGTTGAGGAGGGTGGCAGTGCCGTTGAGCTGCATGCTCAACTGCCAGCGAAGGGCAGCGATGCGATGAGGATCAGCGGGGGCGACGGCCAGCACCTTGTTGACGGGTATGGTGTCGAGGATGTTCTGGAGCGGGCCGACGGCTTCGGGAAGGGGTTCACCGAAGTGGGTGGTGAGTTCTTCGACGCGCTTGCCGGTGTAGCGGACGAGGATGCGCTTGCCACTGTAGACGGCCATATGGTAGCCGCGATCTTCGGCGAAGGTGATGACCTGACGGGCGATGTTGATGTCGAGCGTTTTCTGATTATGGAGTGTGCCGTCGGCGTTATAGATGGTCGTGCCTTGCACAAATACGCCGGGGAGGGTGATGCCGAGGCGCTTGATGATGTGGGCGGCGGAGGGAAAGGTTTTGCCGGTGGCAATGATGACCTTGATGCCCTTCGCCATGGCATCCTTGAGCGCTTTTTCGTTGCGGTCGGAGAGTTCGTGCTGGCTGTTCAGCAGCGTACCATCGAGATCGACAGCGATGAGTTTAATCGGTTGTTGTGTTGTAATCGGTTGCGTCATGTTGCTCACTTTATGCTAGCGGCGCGGAAAAGTGCGCCGGACTTCACGTTTGGTTAGGGGCATGCCGAACCGGCCAGAACGACAGGGCGTCCTGACCGGCGGCGGCAGAACCGGATCAGACGACCCAGAGATTGCTGTGGTCGCCGATGTTCATCTTCAAGGCTCTGGGTTTTTCGTCGTTGCGGTGGACGGTGGCATGACGGCCTACGAGGCTGTCTTGCATGCGCACACCGAGATCGCTCAGGCTGCTGTGTTCGAGGATGATACTGCGCTCGATTTCGCAGTTCTGGACGGTGACGTGGTGATAGATGCTGGTGAAGGGGCCGATGTAACTGTTTTCGATGACGGTGTCTTCACCGATGATGGTGGGACCGCGGACGACGCTGTTGATGATCTTCGCGCCGTGCTCAACGGTGACACGGCGGTCGATTTGCGAGTTTTCGATGATGGCATCGGGCGCGATGTTGGGAATGAGTTCTTCGAGAACGAGGCTGTTGGCTTCGAGCATGTCGGTGGGCTTACCGGTGTCGATCCACCAGCCTTTGTGGACGTGAGGATAGACCTGTTTACCGGCGTCGATGAGCCACTGGATGGCATCGGTGATTTCCAGTTCGCCACGGGCAGAGGGCTTGATGCTGCTGACGGCCTGCCAGATGTTGGGGTCGAACATGTAGATGCCGACGAGGGCGAGGTTGCTGGGCGGGTCTTTGGGTTTTTCGATGAGCTGTTCGATGCTGCCATCGCCGCGCAGTTTGGCGACGCCATAGGAACGGGGATTTTCTACTTCTTTGAGGACGATCTGGCTGTTCCAGTCGCTGTGGGCGAAATCACTGATGAGCTGGCCGATGCCGCCTTGAATGACGTTGTCGCCGAGGAACATGACGAAGCGATCTTCACCGAGGAACGGCTTGGAGATTTTGACGGCGTGGGCTAGACCATCGGGGCTTTCCTGTGGGATGTAGGTCAGCTTGACGCCGTATTTGCTGCCGTCCCCGATGACTTCTTGAATCTGGGGGCCGGTTTGACCAATGACGATGCCGATCTCATCCACACCGGCATCGCGGATGGATTCGATGACCCGTACTAGCACGGGTTTGTTGGCAACCGGAATCAATTGTTTGGCATTGGTATAGGTCAGGGGATACAGTCGTGTTCCCTTGCCGCCGCTGAGTATGAGACCCTTCATGAATTGGCACCTCTATAAGTTATATGAAATCCGGCGCACGAAAAGGCGAAGGTGTGCTTCGCCGTTATCTATGATGGTAACCGAAAATGCCTTGCAGAATACCAAAGATCAGCATCACTGTTCTTTCAATCTGCCGTTTGTTGGGCGGCATCGGGCAAGATGTTCTGGTGGCGGGGGCTGTAGTAGCGCTTGAGCCAGCCGCACAGGCCGTCCAGACCGGGGAACAACACGCGCTCGGTGATATTGATCAGGTCGAGCTTGTCGCGCACCTCCCATTTGAGGGCGGCGGGAATGATGATGCGATGATAGAGTTCGGGTTTATCCGCCAGCCATTGGTCGAGGACGGCGGTGGGACGGGACATCATGGAGAAGAGGGCGAATTGGTTGGTGATGCGCTCGTCGAGGGCGGGCGGGTCGAAGAAGATGACAAACGGCTCCGGCGAGAGATTGTCGAATTCACCGAGGGTGCTGGCGACACGGCTGAGCATTTCGACCTGAAAGAAGTTGGCGGATTGTTCACGCAGGACTTCGCGGACGCGGGTGGGCATCCAGCGTTGGGCTTTGCGGACGTCGATGCACCAGATGACGCCATCGGTGGTGATTTTTTCGAGGCTGATGGTGGCGAAGTGCATGGCGACGTAGGCCGAGTTCGTCCAGTCGAGGAGGCGGGTGGGCAGGCCATGATGCTGGGCGACGGCGAGCCAATTCCAGATGGAGTCGCCGGGGCTGGTGTCGCGGTGGGCGTATTTTTTGAAGTTGCGAAGGAGCGCGCCTTCCAGCCGGTCGTATGGGCCGCCGAGGCGGATGAGGCTGGTTTTGAGGTCGTAGTTGGAGTCGGAGAGGCCGCGAAAGGCAAAGGGTGTACGAAAGCGACCGAGGTCTTCATCCCACGAGTCTTGAAAGGCAACCTCGTTTAGTTCAGCCCAGCTATTGACGCGAATATCGTTCGGGGTGTGCATGATGGCGCTACCCGTAATAACTCCCGGTACTTTCTTTGGGGGCGTCGCTGAGCACCGCACCGACGATGCGCACATGGATGCGTTCCAGCGCCTGACGGGCGCGGGCGGTGTGGTCGCGGCGGGTGTGACCGGCACGGACGACGAGCAGGGTGGCATCCAGTTTGGAGGCAAGGAGCGGCGCGTCGGTGGCGGCGAGGACGGGTGGCGCGTCGAAGAGAATGTAATTGGCGCGTGCCTTGAGGACGCCGATGAGGGCGGCCATGCGCTGGCTGCTGAGGACATCCGCCGGATTGGGGGGCAAGATGCCGGTGGGCAGGACTTGGAGGTTGTCGACCTCGGTGCTGACCAGCGGCGGGGTGGACATGGCGGTGTCTTCGATGAGCATGGTGGAGAGGCCGCGTTCGTTGCTGATGCCCCAGATGTCGTGCTGGGAGGGACGGCGCAGGTCACAGTCGACGAGGATGGTTTTGTTACCACTCTGGGCGAAGGTGACGGCGAGATTGGCGAGGACCGTGCTTTTGTCGTCGCTCTCGGCGGTGGAGGTGACGAGCAGGGTGTGGATGGGGTTTTCGACGCTGCTGAACATGAGGTTGGTTCGCAGGGTGCGGTAGGCTTCGGCAGCCGCCGAGCGCGGATCGGTCAAGGTGATGAGATTGGCTTTGGGCATGTTCACTTCTCGTTTTCGGGTTAGACCGGTTGAGTCAGGAATTTTCGGGAATGGTGGCGAGAACGGTGAGGTTCAGGCTGCGTTCCAGATCTTCACGGCGGCGGACGACGCTGCTTTCCAGATATTCCAGCACGAAGACGATGACCGCCCCCAGCAGCAGCCCGATGATGCCACCGGCCAGCGCGTTGATGGCGGGGCGGGGGGCTTGCAGGCCGACGGATGGGTTGTCCTGCGGGGCGGCGTTGACTTGATCGGTACGCTGTACCTTTTGATTTTCGGTGTTGCGATACTGGACGAGCTGATCACCCCAGACGCGGGCGATGTCGCTGGCGAGCGATGGGTCGCTGGCGTCGACTGAAATTTCGATGCCGAGGTCGATGGTGCTGGCGGCGACTTCCACATTGGCCTTGAGATCCTGCGGGGTCATGTCGAGATTGAGGATGTCGATGACGCGGGCGGCGACGAAGGTGCTGTCCATGAGGGAACGGTAGCTGTTGAGCAACTGCCGGCTGGATTCGGTCAGACTGAGATCGGTGCGTGAAGGTTGGATGAGCACTTTTTGGATGGCGCGGTAGACGGGTGTCTGGCGGGTGCTGAGGAAGTAGGCACTTCCGGCAGCGATGACAGCCAGCAGTACGATGATCCAGCCCCGTCGAACAATGATGCGCCCGTAATCAATCAAGTTCATGTACAAAACCCCTCTTCAGTTGGTTCAGGTGGGCAGCCAGTGACGCGCGCAGGCATCGGAAGGCTGCTTATCCCGGAGGGATTGTACCACGTCCTGCTATATCCTAAAGGGCGCGTTCCTGACGGTTGGGCAGCGATGTCAGGTAAGCGGCAGGGGTATTTTCTCGAAGTAGGCGTCTGCAAAACGGGCGGCGATGTGGGCGAGGGTATGACCGTCGAGCGGATGCAGATAGTCCGGCGCGATTTCGGCCAACGGAACGGCAACGTGGGCGAAACGGAGAATATCCGGATCGGGGATATGCCACGGCTTTTCGCCATAGTCGAGGATGTCATTGTTCCAAAGCGAGATGTCGAGGTCGATGGTACGGGGCGCGTTTTTGTTGTTCGGGTCGCGCACGCGCTTGAGTTCACGTTCGATTTGAGCCAGCACCTCATGTTTGAGGGCGAAGGGGGTGAGCGGCGTGCGAAGCTGAACGGCACAGTTGAGGAAGTCGGCTTGATCGTGAAAGCCCTGCGGCGGGGTGCGATAGGCATGGGAGACGGCGAGCACATCAGCCTGCTGGCGGAGGAGGCTTACGGCGCGCGCGAGGTTGTGAGCCGGCTGAATGTTCGAGCCGAGCGAGATGAAGGCGGTGTTGAGGTCAGGCATAGTCTTCCGGCGTCCGTTCGATGACTACCCCGACACTATCCGAAAAGCGCAGCGCACCGGGTTTATGTACACGAACCTGTACCCACGGAGCGTGATGATCGACGACGCAGATGCGAGCAATTTCGGCGGCGAGTTTTTCGACAAGGTAATATGTGGACTCCTCGACATGTCCAATAATAGCTTTGGTCACGGTGCGATAATTAAAGGTGTCATCAGGATTATCGCTTTCTCCGGCGCGGCGCATATCGGTTTTGATACGCAGACTGATGACCACATCCTGTTTGTCCTTGCGTTCGTGCGGGCTGAAGCCAATGATGCAGCGCAGGCGCAGGTTGTCGATTTCGATCACATCCGTATTCTTACTCACGCTTTCCGCTCCTGAATTGTGAATTGATGTAACAGATCCCATTGTAACCGGACTAAGTAGAACTGTTGAGCAGTAGATTAAGCGATTGATAGGAAGGTGTTTAGCATTTGGTGAAATTTGACCGGGAGGGAGCAAAAGTCACCTATAATGCAAAATGTCCGCAAAAATTGGGCAAAAGGTGAACAAGATGTATACAAAGAATAGCACGGATTTGCACTTCCACAACGAGGCTGACGCTCAGACGGAAATGGACATGAAGCTCCAATCAGCGGATTTCATGAAAATTTTTGAGTTGGGACTGCCGCCGGTAGACCATGAAGCAATTGAACACGCGACCACAGAAATTTTGACGGCGGTGGGGGAAGATCCTCAGCGCGATGGGTTGTTGAACACCCCGCATCGTGTGGCGAAAATGTATGAAGAATTACTCAGCGGTTACCGGACTGATCCGGCCAAGCTGATTAACAACGCATTGTTTGATGTCGAGTATGACGACATGGTGATTGTGCGCGATATTGAGTTCAGCAGCCTGTGCGAGCATCATATGCTGCCGTTTTTGGGGCATGCGCATGTGGCCTATATTCCACGCGGCAAGGTGATCGGCCTATCTAAGATTCCGCGCATTGTGGATATGTTCGCCAAGCGGCTGCAAGTGCAGGAACGGATGACGCGGCAGATCGCTAACTTCATCAATGAAGTGCTCGATCCACGCGGCGTGGCGGTGGTGGTGGATGGGAAGCACATGTGCGGCATGATGCGCGGTGTGGAAAAGCATGACCCCAGCATGACCACGAGCGCGATGATCGGGGCTTTCCGCGAGAATACCTCGACCCGTCACGAGTTCATGTCGCATCTGGGACGTGTGCCGGGTAACTTCGGGGTGTAATCAAAGCTCTAATGAACTGGAATGAGAGAGGCCGGAAGTTGATCCGGCCTTTTTTATTCTGATGTGGGAACAAACAGCATCAGGCCTGCGCGAGGCGGGATTGAACCTCTTCGGCGACACCCACCAAAACCGAGTAGGGCTGTGCGCCGCTGACCAGATACTTGGTGGCGAAGATGATGGCCGGAACCCCTTGTAAGCCCATCAATTGAGCCTGTTCGATGTCACCGAGGACAGCTTGGAGATGATCTTCAGACTGAAGGGCGGCGATGAAAGCTTCCCGATCCAGCCCGACGCTGACGGCGATATCCGCCAGCACCTCCACCTTGTCGATGTCTTTATTTTCCTGCCAGTGAGCGCGGAAGACGGCGCGATGATAGGCTTCACCATGCCCGTGCTCTTCAGCAAATTTGAAGCCGATGTGTGCCAGACGGCTGTCTGTGCCGATGCGGAAGGTGGGAATATCGACCCCGAAGCGTTCGCGCGCCATTTGTTGTAATTGGGGGAAGGATTCTTCGATTCGCTGGCGGTAGTGCTCCGGCATGGGGGGCGACCCCTCCGGACGCAGTTCATAAGCGCGCCAGATGATTTCGACGGGATGGGACTGTTGTAGTTGTTCCAGACTGGTGGAGGCGAGGAAGCACCACGGGCATACAAAATCTGACCACACATCAATGCGGATGGGGGTTGAGGTCACGCTAAACTCCTTGATTGTATTCCATTGAAATATCCTGACTCGGAAACCTTGAGCCGGAAGGTTCTTACGCGTATTCATCCAGCGGGGCTTTGAAGTCGTAAATGCCATCACGGATGGCCCAATGCTGCCCGCAGCCGCTACAGGTGAGGGTGTCCCCCTGCTGCAACAGTTCCGCGCCACACTCCGGACAGACAAATAAGTTTCCGGTGTTGAGATTATCTACCGAAGCATTTTCGGCAATGCTGCGGGTGAAGATGCTGGGCGTGTAGTGCAGCCCGGTCAATTGCAGCAGGCCGTCCATGCCGGCTAGCAGGGTGGACGGCAGGCGATTCTTGATCGCCCCGATGCGAAAGAATGAGACGGGGATGCTGCGCTGCATCTGAAAGCCGGCGTTCACTAACTGCTGCTGCATGTAGTCGGGGTGAAAGTCAAAATTGAGTTCAACGAACTCGACCGGCTCGAGCGTGTAGGGATTCCAGCTTTGCTGACCGCGTGCGAAGCGCAGCATGGCTTTGATGTTGCGCTTGTTGGCGTATTCGAGGATGAGGGTGGCGCCGGGGACGAGGGCACGACGCACCTGCTTTAAGACCCCCGGAACGTCTGACATGTGATGGATGACGCGGATGATGGTCGCGCCGTCGAATGTGCCGGGACGGAAGGGAAGGCGATAGGCATCCGCCGCGACATAGATGTAACGACCGGAGGTGCCGAGTTTTTCCTGTGCGTAGCGAAGCTGTGAGAGGGAATAATCGACCAGCACCACCTGATCATAATTGCCGTATTCGCTGGTCAAGCGCCCGAAACCCGCGCCCAGTTCCAAGAGCCGGCGTCCTCTGGCCGGGAGCAGCCGGCGCAGGGCGATGCGTTCGACCTGATCTTCGTAGTCCCGCCCTTTGCCTTCCCAGAACTCCGTGCGGTAATTCGAGCCTTCGTAATCACAGATGGGGGGGCGGGGTTCAGGCTTTGACATACGTTCCTCATCATCTTCAAGTGCAGGTAGAGTGCCTTATCCATTATACAGGAAGGCAGCGCGGGTTTTGAGTCCGTCCGGATGAGAAAACAAAAAGGGCGCTGTGACGCGCCCTGTGTGGATGAGTGTTTCCGGCTGAATGGAGGTTAACCACCGGGTGTGGGTGTGGCTACGATCCCCAGATCGCCGCCGGATTCCATCGGCGTGGGCTGCACACCGCCGTCTGTGACCGGTGGTTGATCTGGGGTGACTATTGGCGCGGGCGGGGCCTCGCCAGCAGCTACTTTACGCGGGCTGATGGCGGTTTGGGCGTAGTTGCCGTCGTAATAGGCGGGCATGATGCCGATGCCCTGCAAGTTGGCTTCGGCCTGTGCATTGATGGCCGCGGGACTCGATCCGTTGGCATAGAGTTCGGGGCGCAGGGGTTGGTCGAGGCCGGGGATGCCGCCGATGGGCACGATGCCGGTGATGGTGGGTACGTTGCCGGGTGGGATCGGCTGGCTGGAAAGGTCACCATAGTTTTCGCCAGCGGTGATGGAATAACCCGGCCACGGGTTCTGGCTGTAGGGGGTTTCCGCCAGCAGATCGGGCGGGCTGCCACTCAGAACCTGCCCGATGAACGGCCCGATGCCACCGAAGTCATCCGGCAGATTGCCGAGGACGCGGACGATGGGTTCAAAGAGCAGGCGGAGATTGTCGACCGGATCGTGGAGTTGGGTTTCACTGAGTGGAATGACGGCGCGCACATCTAGCGATACGGGTACATCCAGATCAACGGGCACATCGATGTTGACGGGCACGCTGAGGTCGAGCGACACGGGCAGTTGCAAGCCTTCCGGCAGGCTGAGGACGACGGTGACGGGCAGCGGTTGGCCGTTGAGGGTGATGCTGGCTCCAACGGCGAGCGGTACCGCTTCGGTGAGCGTGACCAGCGTGTTGGTCTGGAGAGGAATACTGGTGTTGAGCGGGATGGATGTGTTGAGCGGGATGCTGGTGCGCACGGGAATCGTCCAGTCGATGGTGGCGTCATTCAAGCCGACGAAACTGCTGTGCAGCCCTTCGATCAACGGTTGGGCGATGTTCTTTTTGATGTCAAAAATGGTCAAGCCTAGAACGATCAACACCCCCACCAGAATGATGTTGACGATGAAGGAAAAGATGACCATAAAGCGCCAGAAATATTTGCCGACGGCTTTTAACGCGCGCATGAGCGGACTCCTTAGAGCGAGTGTGTGTGCAGGACATTCACACTATACAACGCGCCTGCGGTTGCGAGCAAATGGTTCTGAGCGTGCGCCGCGCGAGGTTACAGGAGTGTGATATGGGGCGGCGGAAAAACCTCACTGGACATTTATCGGCGCTTGTCTCATCATAGTGCGACTGTTGACTGCTGTTTGACGTATAGAAGCGTATGTCTATTCAATCTTTGCCTAAACTATTTCTCAATCACGCTGACGCATGGGGCGTGACGTTCATCATCAGTTCGGTGGCGCTGCTTGTGCATGACGCGCTGACGCCAGAGAACCTCATTTTGCCGCTGGTGGTGGCGAGCTGCTACTGGCTGGGCTTCGCGCTTAATGATTATTTTGACGCGCCGTTTGACGCACAGGATGAGCAGAAAGGGCGGCGTAATTTCTTCGTCGTCAGCCCGGTTTCGCGTCCGGTGGCGGCAGTGGGATTGGCGTTGGTTGTGTTGGCGCTGCTGGCTGTCTTCGCGCGTTATGGCGAACGCAGCATCATTGTGATGGTGACTGGTTGTTTGGCGATGTGGTTGTATTCTGCGCCGCCTTTCCGCCTCAAGAGCCGTCCGGTGTTCGACTTGTTGATGCACGTCTTTTTCGTGCAGACTTTCCCGTACAGCGTGAGTGTGTATCTACTGGGGCTGTCGTGGAGCGGGGTCGATATGGCGCTGTTTTCGGTGTTCGCGCTGGCCTCATTTTCCGCGCAGCTTGAGCAGCAGGTGCGGGATTATGAAGTGGACGCGCGCACCGAACAAAACTTCACCACCGTGTATGGTTTGCAGACCAGCAGCCGCCTGCTCAAAGCTGCATCAGCGCTGTTGTTCATCAATTTTGCGGGGCAGGTGCTGCTGGGTGTGATTCCATCCTATCTGGTTCCTTTCGGGTTGGCGTTCCTGCCGGTGCTGCTGCATCGTTTCTGGCGTGGGGCGGACGCGCCGCGTTCGGAGACACTGGTACGGGTATCACTGGTGCTGGCGCTGGCTTACGCCGGGTTTGTGCTGGTTGGTGGTTATGCCTATCTGATGGATCAGTTCATCCATTAAACGCCGTCACTTCTTCACCGTTGAATCAAAAAATCCCCATCAGGCTGACGGGGATTTTTATTTTTGGTTTCTTGGCCGCGCTTAGAGGCCAGCACCCTGACGCAGCGCATCGGCTTTGTCGGTGCTTTCCCACGGTACGTCGAGATCATTGCGCCCGAAGTGACCGTAAGCCGCCACCTGCTTGTAGATGGGACGGCGCAAATTGAGATCACGGATGATGGCAGCAGGACGCAGGTCGAAATTCTTGCGGATGAGCGCTTCAATCTGTTCATCCGGAATCACGCCTGTGCCATAGGTTTCGACAGCCAGTGAGGTTGGTTCGGCCACACCGATAGCGTAGGACACCTGTACCTCGAAGCGAGTCGCCAAACCAGCCGCCACCACGTTCTTGGCGACATAACGCGCCATGTAGGCCGCGCTGCGGTCAACCTTCGTCGGATCTTTGCCGGAGAACGCGCCACCGCCATGACGGGCAACGCCGCCGTATGTATCGACGATAATCTTGCGTCCGGTCAGGCCAGCGTCACCCAACGGACCACCCGTGACGAAGCGACCGGTGGGGTTGACGAAAATGCGGGTTTTGTCGTCCAACAGTTCGGAAGGCACAACGGGCTTGATGATGTGCTCGATGACGGCTGCGCGGATTTCTTCCTGACTGATTTCGGGGGCGTGTTGAGTCGAGATGACGACCGTATCAACGCGCTTGGGCTTGCCGTAAGCGTATTCAACCGTGACCTGACTCTTGGCATCCGGACGCAGCCATGTTAACTGCCCCTTCTTGCGCGCTTCGGAAAGGCGGCGGGTGAGCTTGTGCGACAGCGAAATGGTGAGGGGCATCAGCTCCTCGGTTTCATCGCAGGCAAAACCGATCATCATACCCTGATCACCGGCACCGGTGGCGGCGATTTCCGCTTCCGACATGCGGCCTTCGCGCGCTTCCAAGGCCTTATCTACACCCTGCGCAATATCCGAGGATTGTTCCTTGATGGAGACGATCACGGCGCAGGTGTCGGCGTCAAAGCCGAACTTGCCACGGGTGTAACCGATGTCGGTCACGGTCTGGCGCACCAGCTTCTCAATATCGACGTAGGCGCTGGTGGTGATTTCGCCCATCACAATCACCAGACCGGTGGTGGTGGCACATTCACAGGCGACGCGAGCGTTCGGGTCTTGTTCCAGAATGGCGTCTAGCACCGCATCTGAAATCTGGTCACACATCTTATCGGGATGCCCTTCGGACACCGATTCGGATGTGAAGAAATAATGGGGCGAGGTCATGAATGTGGTGCTGCTCACCTGTGGTTGTTCCTTTGTTGTCATATACGTTCCTCCGCAACAAAAAACGCCTCTCTGGAACAGAAGAGGCGTGTAAGACCGAGATCGTACTGGCTCATCTTCCAGAGTAAAAAACTCTGACGGATTTGGCACCTTCCCAACGCTTTGGGGGTTGCCGCGACTTCACAGGGCCGTTTCCCTCCGTCGCTCTTGATGAATGCTTGGATAAGCACTGTTTCAAGCTATTGAATTGTAAGGAACTATATCACGCCTAAAAATTGAAATCAAGTTGCGATTCTCGTTCCGAATTCGTCAGCATCACCCGGAACTTAATTCATCCGGGTGTTGGCTTCATGCAGCCGCTGGTAGCGCCCTTGCCCGAAGATGAGATCTTGATGCCGCCCGCGTTCCACGACACGCCCCTGTTCCAGCACGATGATCTGGTGGGCATTCTTGATGGTCGAGAGGCGGTGGGCGATGACGATGGAGGTGCGCCCTTTCATGAGTTCGTTGAGCGCCTCTTGAATCTCGGCTTCGGTTTCCATATCAACAGCCGAGGTAGCCTCGTCCAAGATGAGGATAGGCGCGTTCTTGAGCACGGCACGGGCAATCGCCAAGCGCTGTTTTTGCCCGCCGGAGAGCTTGAGTCCGCGTTCTCCGATTTGCGTGTCATAACCATCAGGCAGCGACATGATGAAGTCGTGGGCGCGGGCAGCTTGGGCGGCGCGGATGATGTCCTCATCGTTGGCGGCAAGGTTACTGTAGTGGATGTTCTCGCGGATGGTACCGTTGAAAAGGAAGACATCTTGCAGCACCATGCTGATGTTTGAACGCAGCGCTCGCACGGGCATCGTGCGAATGTCGAGGCCGTCGATGGTGATGCTGCCGGACGCGACATCATAAAAACGTGGGAGCAGACTGGCAATGGTGGTTTTGCCTGCGCCAGTCGGCCCGACCAGCGCCAGCGTCTGACCGGGGAGCACGCGGAACGAGATGTCGTTGAGGGTGGGCACATGATCGTTGTATTCGAAGCACACCTGCCGAAATTCCACTTCACCGTTCAACCGCCCCGGATCAACCGCGTCCGGCGCGTCATCCACATCCGGTTGAATATCCAAAACCTCCACCACATGATGCGCGCCGGTGACTGCGACATGCAGCATTTCGTTCATCTGTGCCATGAGGGTGATGGGTTGGTAGAAGATGTTCAGGTAGAGAAAGAAGGCGACCAAATCTTCGACATTCATGCTGCCGTTGAGCGTGGCCTGACCCCCGAACAGCACCACGATCACCAGACCGAGCGCTGTGAGAAACTCGATGGAAGGCGAGAGGATGGCCTGCATCTTCAGGCCGTAAAGCAGCGTGCGGGTCGCGTCGCTGGAATATTCATTGATGCGTTGGTGTTCGCGCCGTTCCTGCGTGAAAAGCTGGATCTCTTTGATGCCGACGAGGTTGTCCTGCACGATGCCGGTGAGAATCCCCAAGCGGCGCGAGGCATCCTTGATGGCGTTTTGCATGCGCTTGCCGAAGAATAAATTGCTAAACAGCAAAATAGGCATGGGCAGCAGCGTCAGCAGCGCCAGCGTCGCGTTCAGGTTGAATAGAATGATTCCCACCCCGATCAGCAGCAGCACATTCACGGTCATATCCGGAATGTAATGGGCGATGAGCGGTTCAATGTCGCGGGTGTCGTTGATGATGCGCTTGAGCAGTTCGCCGGTCTGCCGGTCGGCGAAGAAACGCGCCGATAGCCGCTGCAAGTGGTCATATACAGCCACCCGCAAATCACCGACGAAACTGTAAGCCATCAAATGCGCGATGTAGGAGTAGAGGAAACGGAAAATCGCCCGCGCCATGAACACGACCAGCAGCACCAGCGCTAACGAGAAGACGCGGTTGAGGGCTGTTTCTCCGGTCTCGACGCGGATCGTCTGAACGAGTTCGCGCACCAACCACGGATTAACAAGGTTCATGGCGGTGATGCCGCCAGAGGCGATGGTGACCACCAGCATATGCCAGCGGTAACGCTTCAGAAAGGGGAGCAAACGACGAAAGGCATACATAACAAACACGACCTATGATGACTACTTCTCTTATGGAAGCATACTAAAGGTCGTTGTATCCATGTAGTGCCATTGTTAACTGATTAACTGCAAGCGGCTAAAGCTCTTCCAGATGAGTGCTGAGCCATGCTTGATACGCTGTGCGCAGCGCCTGTGTAGTCGCCCCCGGTTGACCGCCGCTGATGGGAACGCCGTTGATTTCCACCAGCGGCACAATTCCCCGGCTGCTGCCGCTGATGAATGCCTCGCTGAAGCGGGGGATGTCATCTACATGAACCGCCTCGCGCTTCAGTGGCAGCAGGGCAGGTGCGACTTCAAAGATGATCTGCTGCGCGATGCCGGGGAGAATGCCGCTGCCTGCAGTGCGCAGCGTGCCATCCAATATCGCATAAAAGTTGCTGCTCGTGCCTTCCAGCATGTAACCGTCTGCATCCACCAGCAGCCCGACCTCAATTCCCGGTGGCAGCTGCACTGCATCACGGTTGTGCATCCAACCGGTGGTCTTGGCGATCGGATTCACGCGGGCGACTTGCGACAGTGTGACGGCTTTCAACCCCTGTGTATAGATGTGGGCCGGATGTCCGGCAAAGGGTTCAATCGACAAGATGATCCGGTCAGGCGCTTCACGCGGGACGCTGATGCGGAAGCGCACATCACTGTAACCGGACTGCTCGATCAACTGCCGCAGCCCGCGCCGCAGGGCAGGGCGATCCAAGCGCAGCGCAATCGCTTCCCGGCGCGCCGAATCCTCCAAACGGTCAAGATGTGCATCCAGCTTGAGAACCTGTGTACGGTTGAAGGTGTTCGCTAAGGTGTAGACGCCGTCCTGCGGTTCGTAGCGCACCGCGTCCGCCAGCGATTCCGCCGTGTAATCAACCGCGTGTAGTCCGTTCGGGGTCAGAGTGTTGATGATGCAGGGTGACATTACGATCCGTTTCTCCTATTTTGCTGCGGGGTGCGAAGCGGGCAGCCGGTCGATGAGTTGATCCAGCGGCAGGCCGTCCTGCGGGATGAAGCGCCGCCAATAGGCTACCGAGTCCTGAATGCTGCGGATAATCTGTGCCGGATGTTCTGCCGTGCCGCTGAACAATTCCAGCGTCAGGTAAAGGTCAGTGCAGCGGGGCGGATACCCGTCATGGGCAGGCTGCTGGTAACTGTCATATAGCGCCTGTAAAACCGCATCACCCGTGACGATTCCGCTTTGATTTTGCTGTGCGTTGAAGGGACGGTGCGCCGATGCGTTACCGTCCGTTTGCTGGAGGTGGATGATCGGCGAGTAGCTCCCCAACATTCG
>JAFLCH010000084.1 GCA_017303775.1 Anaerolineae bacterium
TCAGTGCGGAAGCAGCACCTTTTGCCAAAGTTGGAGGGATGGCCGATGTTGTTGGCTCATTGCCCGCCGCCCTTCGTAAATTGGGGGTCGATGCCCGCGTCATCATTCCCCACTATGGATTCATCAATGACGACAAATTTCAGATCACCCCGTTGTTTCAATTTGAATTTCCCCGTACGACGGGAACTACTGATGTCACCGTCTATCGGGCTGTACAGGATGGCGTCCCTGTCTATTTCGTAAAGGGCTGGCCGTTTTTCGGGGGCGAAAGTGCGGTATATTCGGATTGGAATAACGATGTCCCCCGCTTCCTGTTTTTCAATCAAGTAGCCTTGGCTGTTGCTTGGGAATTGCGTCAGCGTGAAGGCTGGTTCCCGGATGTCTTTCACGTCAATGACTGGCATACCGGTCTTATACCCTTTCTCCTCAATTACAATTCACCCGATCCGGTATGGTCACAGGCCGCTTCTGTCCTGAGCATTCATAATATGGCTTATCAGGGCGAGCATGTGGGCGGTTGGCTCTGGCAGCTTGGCATTCCCGGTCGCAATCATCCGGAATTGCTCTGGCGGGGTTTGTCAGATAATCTCCTCGCCATCGCCATTGCCTATTCCGACACGGTTTCAACTGTCAGTCCCCGTTACGCAACCGAAATACAGTACCCCTACATGGGATATGGCCTTGATGGCTTGGTTCGTTCGCGTGCCAGTGATATGATCGGCATCCTCAATGGTCTCGATGTTGACTACTGGAATCCTGAAACTGATAAACTCTTGGTTTCCAATTACAATGCCAGTAACTTTACCGAAAAGCGGCTTCCCAATAAGCGCCAGTTACAGCAGGACGCCGGCCTTCAAGTACGTGACGACATTCCCGTAATAGGCGTCGTGAGCCGCTTGGTTGCCCAAAAAGGCTTTGATATGGCGCTCCCCGCTTTGCGCCAGCTTCTTTCGGATACCGAGGTGCAGTTCATTTTACTGGGCGCGGGTGACCCTGAACTCGATTATCACTTCTGGCGTCTCGGCAAAGACTTCCCCACCCGCTCAAGAATATATCAAGGCTACAACGCTGCTCTAGCACAGCGCATCTACGCCGGTTCGGATATCTTCCTCATGCCCAGCCACTTCGAACCGTGTGGTATCGGCCAGATGATAGCCATGCGCTACGGCTCGTTGCCCCTTGTCCGGGAGACCGGTGGTCTTGCCGACACGGTCGAAAATTATGATAACGGCCCTGCTGATCGGGGTACGGGCTTTGTCTTTAGTTGGGAGCAGCCCGAAGCTGTCTTGAATACCATCCGTTGGGCGTTGGATACCTACCATCACAAACCGGATGCGTGGCGTCGTATGCAGTCTCGCGCCATGTCAATGGAATTGAGTTGGGAAAAAAGCGCTCGTCAGTACATCGATCTTTATCAGAATGCCATATCTAAACGCAGGAGGTAGGTTGTATCGTGAAAATTAAAGCTGTCATCCTCGCTGGTGGTGAAGGAACTCGTCTGGCTACTCTAACGGCTAAGCGCGCGAAGCCCGCCGTGCCGTTTGCTGGAAAATACCGAATTATTGACTTTACTTTGAGCAATTGTGTCAACTCTAATATTTTTGATGTCCTTGTTCTGACCCAGTATCGCCCCCATAGCTTGAACGATCACATCGGGCGTGGTCGCCCGTGGGATCTAGACCGTTCCTTCACCGGTGGCGTTCAGATTCTACAACCCTACAAAGGACGCGCCGACACCGATTGGTACGCTGGTACAGCCGACGCCGTCGCCCAGAACCTGAGTTTTGTGCGTCGTGGTCGTCCGGATTATGTGCTCATCCTCTCTGGCGATCACATCTACGAGATGGATTACGATGTCCTCCTTCAGTTCCACCGTGACAAAAAAGCGGATGCCACTGTCTGCACCATCCGTGTCCCCATGGACGAAGCCAGTCGCTACGGCATCCTCGACGTAGATGATGATTACCGCGTCCGCGAATTTGTGGAAAAACCGGCCAACCCTCCCGGTAATCTCGCCAGTATGGGCGTCTATATTTTCAGCTATGCCGTCATGGAACAGCTTTTGCAGGACGATCAAAAGCGCAAGGCATCCAACCACGATTTCGGTAAAGATATTCTTCCTCGCATGGTGATGGAAGGCATGCGCGTCTATGCCTATCCCTATGGTGGCTATTGGATCGACGTTGGGACGATTGACGCCTATTGGGAAGCCCATATGGATCTCATCGGCTCACCCCCATCCCTCAACCTGAATGACCGCACATGGGTCATCCACACCCTCAGCGAAGAACGGCCTCCTGTCCACATTCAGGCCGGCGCAACCGTCAAAAATAGCCTTATCACCGACGGTTCAGTGGTGTCGGAAGGCGCGATTGTCGAAAATTCCATTCTCTCTCCCGGTGTCTATGTTGGCCCCAATGCAGTCGTCCGCGAATCGATTGTGCTCACCGATACCTACATCGAAGCCGGCGCAGTCGTTGAACGCTGCATTCTCGATAAAGTCGTCGTCGTCGGTCACAATGCCCGCGTTGGTAAAATTCAGGATATGGGTGAATTAGGCATCACCTGTGTTGGCAAGAACACCCATGTTCCCGCGGGTTACAGCGTCGGTCACAGTTGCATCTTGGGTACGGATTTACGCTTGGAAGACTTTGCCTCCTTCCCCAATAAATCGGTTCCCAATGGAACGCAGATCGGCTACAAGAAAAAATAAAATGCACAGGGCGCATCATCGCGCCCTGCTCGTTTTGCTTTAACGTTGCCGGGTAGCGCTGCCGGTTCATGAATGCATCGCAGGCGGTTGTTTTTAATAGAGGCTTTGTTCATGGGAGTTGCTGTGCTGTCGTCGGTTAAATATTGAGGAGTTTTATTGTGTCTAAAATCGAGCGTACCGCGCTATGTGTGTATGGACATTTCAGTCAGCCCCCTCGCGGTAATCCACTTACGGGCGAGATCGGGATCGAACAGGAAGCTTCTCCACAGGCAAACTGGAACGAGCGCATCAATCAGACTTCCTATTGGCCCAATGCCGAAGCAGGCAATTTTGAATACATTAGCTATAGTTTCAGCGAAGGCTTGATGAAGTGGTTGGAACAGGATGCGCCCGAAACCTATGCGCGTATTGTCGATGCCGATAAGGTCTCCGTCACGCGCCATTCACCTGCGGGTAATGCGCTCGCAACCGCTCACAATCATGTGATCTTGCCCCTCTCCCGTAAACGCGACAAACGCACCCAGATCATCTGGGGAATCGCCGCTTTTCAGCGACACTTTGGTCGTAAGCCCATCGGGTTTTGGCTGCCCGAAATGGCTGTTGATACCGAAACACTCCAGTTCTTGGCTGATGCTGGCATCGGTTACACCCTACTCTCCGCCAAACAGGTCATAAATCTGCCTCCCGATGGTGGCGCAGGTCCCTATCGCATCGAACTGCCCGATGGTAAGTCCATCGCTGCCTTTGTCCGCGACGACCCCCTATCAGCCGAATTGTCTTTCAAAGTCCACAGCTTAGGTGGGGCAGGGCATTGGAGTCACAATATTCTAGGGCCAGCCCGCAAGTCGCATGGCCCCTTGCTTCTGCTGGCGACTGCCGGTGAAACTTTCGGTCATCACTTCGCTGGCGAAGATCAATTCCTCTACTGGTTGGTGCATCACGAAGCCAAGAATGTCGGCTATGAACTCGTTTCGCTGGATCAATATTTCCTCGCCCACCCGCCCACTCGTACCATCCAGATTGTCGAACGCAGCAGTTGGGGCGACCAACCCGGCTTAACCCAGTGGTTCACCGGCGCGGTCGAGTCCGGTAAAGATACAACATGGAAGGGCGCGCTTCGTCGTGCGCTGGATAATGCCGCCAGTGATCTAGACCGTGTCTACGAAGACCTATTGTCGCACTATAACATCGATCCGTGGGCGCTTCGTGACGGTTATCTCCCCGCCATTTTTAGTGGTGATACCCCCGACGACTATATCGCCGAGCGCATTCCCACCATCACCGAACAGCATCGTCAGCAGCTCAAAGTGCTCTTACAGGCACAGCGTCTCACGCAGCGCATGTACAACAGCTATACCTTTACCGACAACCAGATCGATGGTCGCCAACCGCGTTATGCCATCGCCTGCGCTGCCACCGCCCTCTCGCTTGCGCAGGAAGTCACAGGTCGCGACCTGAATGATCGCCTGCCCGTAGATCTCGCCGTCGTCAGTTCGCCCACCAGTTCTGTAACAGGCGCGGACATGCTGCGCGACTCTCTCCGCGAATTTAATTTAACCTTGTTAGCTCGTTGAAGTGCTAAATAACATCATCCCCTCCCGGTCGAAAGACACGGAGGGGATTGTCTCTAGAGGGCTTGTGTCGAAATGATGAACTTGGCCGTTGCTGCGTTCGTCGCCAGTGGCACATTATGCACATTGCAAATCCGCAGCAGTCCCTGAATATCTGGGTCATGCGGGTTGGCCGTCAGCGGATCGACGAAGAAGAACACCGCTTCAATTTTGCCTTCTGCCACTTGCGCCGCGATCTGTGCATCACCGCCCAGCGGCCCCGAAAGCATCTGATGAACACTCAACCCACACTTATCCCGCAGTAGTTGTCCTGTCGTTCGTGTGGCCACCAACTCATACCGTTGTAGCACTTCCTTGTTGGAAAGTGCGAATGCCACCATATCAGCTTTCTTGCCATCGTGTGCGATCAAAGCCAGCGTTTTGGGGTTATCAGCCATACCATCTCTTTTGCTTACGGATTGGAATGAAAGAACTCCGGCAGGGAAAGTCCCTGTCGCAGCCCGATGCCCTTGCCGCTGCTCCGGTTGATCCGCACCGCTTCACGGTAATAGCCTTCTAATTCCGCCATAATCGTGCTCCATGGGCGCGATTCAGCGAAAAGACGTGCCTCACCAGCCATCCGCTTACGGTTGCTCACACCATCTCGCAGTCGAATAGCTGCCTGAGCAAAAGCTGCTGCATCTGGTTCACAAATGTACCCTGTTTTCCCATCTTTAACCAGATCAGTCACTCCACCTTGATTCACCACCACCGCCGGCAACCCCGATGCCATCGCCTCTTGAATCACCTGCCCGAATGTCTCGCACATGCCGGGGAACATGAATACATCTGCGCTGGCGTAAGCCTGTGCCAGTTCCTTACCGAACAGGTAACCCATAAAGTGCGTTCCCGTCCCCGCGAACTGTGCCTCAAGCGTTTCCCGCAGCACACCATCCCCGATGATCGTCAGCGCCACCCCCGGCGTTCGCGCCGCCTCAAGTAACAGGTCAACTCGCTTTTCATTCGCCAATCGCCCCACATAAATGACCACCATCGAGTTCGGGTCGCGCCCGTTCAGCAGTCGGTTGCGCCATTCAGCGCTTCTGTGTTCGGGGTTGAAGTGCGTCCCGTTCACGCCGCGTCCCCATCGCCGCAGTCGCTTGTATCCCCACGACTTCAGTTGCTCCAGTGTATAAGTCGAAGGTACGAGCGTGAGGTGGCACGAGTTGTGTACGAATTTCAGCCATATGCGGCTTGGCCACGCCAGCAGCGGCAGCCCATAATGCTGCGCATAAGTAGGGATGTCCGTCTGGTAGTTGGCGATCACCGGAATACGTCGCCGCCATCCCGCCATCACCCCGCTGAACGATAACAGGGCAGGGCTGAACAAATGAATCAAGTCGGGGTTGAAGGAATCAAGGTGCTGGTTAATCGCCGGGTTTGGCAGCGCGATCCGCGTCTCCGGCGCGATCCGGAATCCCAGCGACGGCATCGGCACGACCTTCGAAGGGCCAATCTGCGTCGGGGCAATATCCGGCGCGAAGATCAATACCTCGCGTCCGCTTTCCTGTAAATATCGCGTAGTCAGATATGCTGTCTTTGAAACCCCGTCCACCTTCGGCAGGAACGACTCCGCGAAGATCGCTACCCGCTTGACCGGCGCTAATCCGTTGTCGCGACATGGGGTGTCATGAGCGAACTCGGAACCGAAGATCTGATCCGCTTTATCGGTGTCGAATTGAGCGAGAGCTTTAAGTAATCGGTTATCGACCATCGCTGACCTTCCGCTGCGGTGTGCCCTTCTAATAATGCTGTACGCAAATCAGCACCCGTTCGTCCCGCAAATCGTGTCCATCCACGGCCAATCGCGCTCAGAGTGTGCGCATCACTATTTCCCACCACCGGCAGCGGCAAGTCCCGCATAATCCGCCGTGCCACCACATTATTTCCCGGTGTCATTGTCCCCGCGTTGAACACTTCTACAGCATCTATCTCCCATTGTACTAACACCGAGGGAGTACGCAGGTAACGCAGCACATGCCCCCCGTTAATCAGTACCTCGCCCGGATGTGCCAGAATCGCGATTCCACCTTGCTCATGAATCGCCGCCACTGTTTCAGGGATCGAAAGTCCCGCGGGAATCAACTCGCTGACCCACAACCCGATCACGTGCCCCCGCACGGCGCTGATTTCCACGCCCGGTATGATGTCGAATGCATACCGATCCCGTTGGCTGTATGCCCATAAGCTCTCATCCAATCGGTCATGATCGGTAATCGCGATCACATCCAACACACCCTGCCGCTCGACATACTCTAAGATTTGCTTTGCACTGGGGATTCCGTCACTTGCGCACGTATGCATGTGTAGGTCTGCCCGCCCCATCAATACATCCATATTCATGCCCCCCATAATCACGCTAAGGCTTATCATAAGCGCCGCCTGTTCAGAACACGCTAAGCCGCCCATAACATCCCGTGAATAATCATCGCTTTTTCGTTAACCACAGTGCCGCACTTTCCCGTCTTGCAGTAAAATAATCTTCATGCGTCCCGACTCATTTGTAGCGCGTCTACGGACTCTTCTAATCATTGCCTTGTGTGTTCTATCGGCAGGTCTCTTAGCCTACCTCGTAACGACTCCTTCCTCCCAAGCCCAACCGCAGGCCTTTGTCTCCCCATTTCCAACGCCCCGCCCTCAATCAACGCCCATCGAACCCTATGCCCAGCTCGACCCTGCCATCATCGCCTATCTTCAATATGGTCAGCCGGATTACCGCGTCATCCCCTTCGAAGTCTTGGGTGCCGATGTGCCTCCGGTAGGAGCCTATCTGCCGTTGACCGGCAACACGCGCTTCGACCTCATATCGCCAACCCCCATCTCTCCCACGCCGCCGCCCACTACCACCCTCATTCCGGTCTTTCAGCCTACCTCGACCCCCATCCCCACCCGTACCCCCTACACCCCGCCGCCCACCTTGACGCCTGATCCCTCGCTCGTTCCCACTCCCACCAGCGAATTGGTCGTCACAGTCCTAGCCTTTGTGGTCACAGTCTCGCCCGAATCACCGCCCGATAGAAATACCGAATGTGCTCCCGGTGGCCTTCCGGTTTCCGGTCGCCTCACGCAGCGTTTCGTGGGTGTCCATTCAGGCATCGACATCAGTGCCGCCCCCAATACCCCCGTTCGCACCACCCAGAGCGGCATTGTCGATTGGGCAGGCTGGAGTCTCTATGGATACGGGAATCTCGTGATCATTCGCAGTGGTCGTTTTATTACCTACTACGCCCATAACAACACCCTCAATGTCCGTAAAGGAGATTTCGTCTTGCGTGGGACGATAGTCGCCTTCAGTGGCAGTACCGGCTTCAGCAGCGGCCCTCATGTCCACTACGAGACCCGTATTGATGATGTCCCCGTAGACCCGCTCACCTTTGAAGCGCGTGATTTCACCGTCTGCTGACCGCTGCAATTTTCTTATGACCGAATCAGCCTATAATAGACCTCATAAATATGACGTCATTTAATCGGGGTCAATCCCCGCCTGCCATCCCACAGGAGTCGCCCCTAATGTCCAACGCTTCTTCACGACCGGGTTTTATCTCGCTGCGTTGGCGTTTAACGCTGCCCGTATTGCTCTTGGTTTTGGTTGTTTCCATGCTCGCCGCCTATGCCGTCGGGCGCAGCTTCAACAACGCCGTCGAATCCTCACAATCCAATTGGTTGTTACAAACCAGTCAGGTTGCCAATCAATCCGTCGCCGAACAGTATGAGCAATCGCGCTTGGAAGCCCAGCGCATCGCCTTCACCCGTGGCGTATCCGATGCCGTTCGCTCCCGTGATGCCCAAACCTTACAACCCATCCTCGAAGGGCTTGCATCGCTTGTCGAACTCGACAGTGTCATCATTGTGGATACGCAAGGGCTAGAACTGATTGGCTTGCTCAGGATAAGCCAGTCACAGTCACAGCCTTCCTATGCCCTCAGCACCGGCACCGATCTTCGGCAGGAATCAGTAGTTCGCGCTGTCTTCGATGAAGCCTACGTGGGGGCAGCAGGTTTAGCCCGCACCCCGCAGGGCATGCTCCTATACACCGCTGTCCCCGTCTATGATGGAGAAACGCTGCTAGGGGCGGTCATTGTCGGGCGCAGCATGAACAATCTGCTGACCCGCCTGCAAACAGCCACCCGTTCCGATTACGCGCTCTACGGTGATGAAGGCGCTTTGCTCCAATCCACCCTTGTAGATGATGCCTCACCACAGGGCTTAACCCTGACGCCGGAAATGTTCAGGGCGGCCCTTTCGGCGCAGGATACTGTGCAGATTGCCAGCCGCTCATTCGCGGGCGCAGTCTATCAAGCCGCCTACTCGCCCTTCATCTACGGCCCATCTCGTTTAGGCGTCCTCGCCGTATTCCTGCCGGATAACACCGCCCTGATTCAGCAAACCGGACGGCAGATCGCCGGCCTATCCCTCGCCGCCATAGCCGCCTTTGTCATCATCGGCCTCTTTCTCATCACCAACCGCTCCGTTATCGCCCAGTCTCGTCGGGTCGCCGCCGTTGCCAGCGCCCTCACCACCGGGGATCTGTCGGCTCGCACCCGTATGCGCCCCACCGACGAGATTCGCGCGGTCGGTCATGCCCTTGACCGTTACGCCGATCATGTCCAGCAGCGTCACGATGCCCTCCATGTCACCCTCCGTCGCCAGCGCCGCGAAGCCGAGTTCTTGCTCTCCGTTCTCGAATCAATCCCTGATGGTGTCATCGTTCAGGATCAAGACGGTCAGATCATCGTCATGAACGAACAGGCGCGCAGCTTGCTTGGCTCTCAAAATATTCAAGCAGGCCTCAGGGACTTGAACACAGTGGTCACGAACCGCTTGGGCAAAGCCATCGCTCCCGGCCTCTACTCCCTCGGTGATCCGCTTCGCTTGCAGCAGGAGGATAAAATTCTCAGCGCGCAGGCAGCCGCCATGCTCAACATGTTCGATCAACGTGTCGGCACCGTCGTCATCCTCCGCGACATTACCCGCGAAGTTCACTACGAACAGATGCAGGACAAGCTCCTCCAGCGTCTTTCGGATGACGTTCAAAGCCCGCTCCTCACCTTGTCCCGCGCCGCAGCATCCGACGCCTCGGTTACCGACATCGCGCGCGGGTTATCGCGTCACGCCGCCGCCCTCCAGAAGCTCATCGTCGAAATGCGCGAAATCACCCTCCCGCAGCTAATCGACACCGCCGAAGTCCACAAACCCCTCTACCTCGACACCCTCATCTGGGTCATCGCCAACGAATGGGGTCAGGTCGCCTCTGCCGCCAGCCTCACCCTCGAAGTCGTCATCGAAAAGCACAACCTCTACATTCTCGGTGATGAACGCCGCCTCCGCTGGGCCATCGGCAACATCATCGACAACGCCATCAAATACACCCCTCCCGGCGGCAAGCTCACCCTCGAAATCAACGGCGAGTCAGGTGGGAGGGCGCTGTTGCGCGTGCGGGATAATGGCCTCGCCATCGCACCCGAAGAACTGCCGCACATTTTCACCCGCTACTATCGCGGCACCCCGCGCCTTGCCGATGGTCAAGTGTGGCATGTGCCGGGGACAGGGCAGGGCTTATTTGTCGCCCGCCAGATCATCGAATCGCACGGCGGCCTCATCCAGATCAAGAGCCGCTTAGGGGTCGGTACTGCCGTTTACTTCGCCTTACCGCTCACCGCCTCCGTCAGCTACGAAATCCCCTACCTCGCCTCTGATGTCGATCTCGAAGGGGAAACCGTTCGCCTCTCCAAATCGCGTTGACCACGCAATAAAAAACGCGATCAGGTTCGCCCGATCGCGTTTTTTGATGATCATATCGTGCTGCTTATTTCAGCGTGAACAGATACGCAATGAGGTCATTGATCTGTTCTTCACTGAACACCTCGGCGTAAGTCCGTGGCATCAACCCATCCGGGAAGCCTTCCACCACATACGCGCCCGGATCAACAATCGACTGGTGTAGATACTCGTAAGCAGTTTCACCTGCCACCCGCGTCTCCGCCCGTGTTGCGATGTTCAGCAAGCCGGGGCCGATCAACTGCGCCTCTTGGTTCGGGTAGTGGCATGTCACGCAGGCGAAGTTCACCTCAGCCCGCATTTCATTGAACAGCGCTTCCCCTTTTGCCGCATCACCGCTCACAGTCTGTGCTGCCGCTTCGGTGGTGGCCGTCGGTGGGATCGGCGTTTCCGTCGGAACCTCTGTCGGCGGCACTGGAGTCGCTGTCGGCGGAACAGTCGTCGCCGTCGGTTCAGGCAGCGGCGTATTGGTGGGTGGGGCAGGGGTTACCGTCGGAGCAATCGCCGTCAGCTGCTCACTCGTTGCCGCCAGCGCCACCTGTGTTTCCTGCGCCTGTTCAGACCATACTGGGGTCGCTACCGTCCCACATGCTGCCAGCATCAGTCCGGTGATAGCCAGCCCTAATCGAATCAACATTTTCATCGCACAACCTCGAATAGTTTATTTGTGAGGAAAAGAACAAATTGCGCTCAGTATATCATGCTCTCCCACACCGTCGCAATGTGATAATCCTCAGAACACACCCTGCCGATGCTCATAAATAATCGCGCCATCTTCCCGCACAAGAATCGCCCGCAGCCTTAGAATCCGGTCGTCTCTGGTCGCCGGTAATGCACCAGCCGTTGCAGCGCCTTCAACTCATACGGCCATTCATAATAGCCCAGCTTATACCGCCACCCGCTCAACGCCCGCAGTGCCGCTCGCCACGATCCCTGCAAGCGCATATCCGTCACCGTCGGATAGTATGCATTAATCACCGACTCGAAGTTCCGCACCCGCCGCCGTGTCGTATCCTTGAACCACGGCGTATTCGGGTCACGCCGCATCGAAAACTTCGCCCATTCCGGGCTGGCCCACTCATCCAGCGTCGTCGGGAAGCGGAAGCCCAGCTTCGTCGCCTCGTCCAGCAGGATGCTCCCCTCCTGTGGCACAGGCGTATAAATGTAAAGCACCAGTTCCGTCGCCGGGTTAATCTGCTTGATCTTCCGGATGAACTGAATCGTCGACTCAATATCCGCGCGCGGGTCAGGTGGGTTGCCCATCACGAACGACAATTCCGGCACAATCCCGTAATATTTCATCCGCTCCACCAGCGCCAGCGTTTGCGCCGTGCCGGATTTTCCACCCTTATTCATCCGCTTCAGCGTCTCATCATCCCCGCTTTCCGCCCCCATGAAGATCATCTTCGCGCCGCTGCGCTTCATCTTCTCCCACGTATCATCGCTGTAACTCATCAGCGTATCAACGCGCCCCAATCCCCACCAGCTAATCCCCTTACCCGCCATCCGTTCCGAAAATTCTGCCGTCCGGTCTTCCCGCACGAAGAAATCCATGTCGTGGAATTCCAACCCGTTAATCTGCCACCGTCGCTGCAATTCCGTCACAATGTTCGCCACCCGTTCCGCGCTCTCCGGCAGCCACCGCCGGTTTGCCAGCGCCACCACCGCGCAAAAATTGCACGCGAACGGACAGCCGAAGCTCGTGTTGTGGTTCAGCACCCGCGTCCCCAGATAACTCCGTCCCACATACCGGCTCACATCAATTTGGTCATACGGGAACAGCGGGAGTTGATCCATCGGCACATTCGGCGCGCGTTGGTTCACGCACACCTCGCCATCTTTCAAATACGCCAATGACAGCACCTCGTCCAGCGCACCCCCGTGATGCAGCCGGTCAACAAACTGCCGGAACGGAGCCTCGCCTTGTCCCTGAATCACATAATCCACAAACCCGCTTTTCAGGATCACCTCGTGATGCTGTGTCGGGAAGTATCCCCCCCACAGAATCGTCAACTCCGGCAGTGCCGCCTTCACCTGCTTGCACACCGGTACAGCCTGCCGCACCTGCGGCCCCGGCATCGTCGTCACCGCCAGCAGTTTCGCCCGTGTTGCCCGTGCCCGTTCGATGATCGCCGTCGCCGGATCATCCACCAGATTCCCGTCGATGAACTCCACATCATAATCAGCCGCGATCACCGCCGACACCGCCAGCAGCGACAGTGGTAATCGCTGCTTGCCTTTACTCGTGCTGACCGGGTTATAAAACAAAACCGTATGCCGCATAATGATTCCCCAATGCTTCCCAATCGGAACGCGCGTTGTGTTTATTCTGACCGATATACCCCGCGCACGCAACTCACCCGCGCCCCCTCTCCTGCCCAATTTGCTATCAAAATTTCAGCCGCTTCTCATCTCATCCCGCTATCATCTAAATCATTCACATCACCTAATGTAAGAGTCTGATAGGGTCTGTTTGATGAACGCTGCATCCCTCATCACCTTAACTTCCGGTTGGCACTGCGAATGGCTGGAGTTGCAGCCCGACCTCTACGAATTCATGAAGCCCGAATCCGTCCCCGTGCTCCCTTCATGGACGTTTGATCGTCGCCGCCTCCACGGTTGGGCCGCCTATCTCTATTGTGACTTCCCCCTCACCACCCATCCCGCTTTGTGTTGGCTGCTCTACATCGACTCCGCCCCATCTCCCGCCCGCATCTACTTCAACCACCGCTACATCGGTGAATATCACGCGCCTCACCCCGACGAACCACCTTTCGAGTTGGACATATCAGCCCGTGTTCGTACCGGCCTCAACCAGCTCGCCTTCCGTGTCGAATCCCGTTCGGTTGGTCAATTCGAAGGCATCGCCCTCCAATCGCTTCCCTGCTCGTAGGTGGTATAATCACCGCTATGGTCACCTTTCCCGCCATACACCTCGACTCCGCTTGGCGCTATTTCCCTGTCGAAGACATGGACTCCGCCTACGGTGTCTCTCAACTCGATGAATCTTCGTGGGGTGTTCTCCCGCAGCTTGTGGATTACCCCCGCGACATCTTCAGCTTCTACCACGAACTTCAACTTCGCCGCACCTTTGATGTCCCGCCCATCGGTGATGTCTGTCTCCGCTTTCACCTCAATTTGCAGGTCGCCCCCTCCGGCACACAGCTTTTCATCAACGGCTGGCACATCGGCACAGTCCAGCACGGGCAGGCGCTCACGGCAGATGTCACCGACTTAATCTCGCTCGAAGATAACCTCATCCTCATCAAGCTCGCCCGCAAAGGAGATCTCCATTCCCTCACCCTCCAACCCATCCCCTGCGCGGTCGAATAATCCGCCCATGTCGCTCAAACCGCTCGTAACCATTCGTTCCGTGCTGCTGTCGGATTTGCCCGTCTTCTTTCAGCACCAGCAGGATTCGCAGGCGAATTACATGGCCGCCTTCACCGCCCCCAATCCTGCCGATTTATCCGCCTTCAATGCCCACTGGCAGTCCATCATGAATGACCCCACGGTGATAACGCGCACCATTCTGGCGGATAATCACGTGGCCGGTAATATGGTCAGCTTTGTCACGCTGGGCGAACGCGAGGTCGGTTATTGGCTGGGGCGCGAATTCTGGGGCAGGGGAGTCGCGACTGCTGCCTTAACCGCTTTTCTCCACCAATTAACCACCCGCCCGCTTTATGCGCGTGCCGCCAGCGACAACCACGCCTCCATTCGTGTGTTGGAAAAATGTGGCTTCACCCGCATCGGCACGTCCATGGCTTTTGCCGAAGCCCGTGGAATGGAAATCGAAGAAGTCATCATGCAGCTCACAGCCCCTTCAACATAAACCGCATTCCCATTTCTTATGCAAAAAGTTTAATTCAGGTTTGTCCACAAACCATTTTCTAACCATCCTCCAACCGTCTTAACATTCCGCTTCCCTCAATTTGGTTAGTGACTCAAGCCCAAAAGAGTTACCAAATGTTCTTCCAAATGGTCACCCTAACGTCCCCTAACTCTGCTACACTGTGTTCAGCGTCTGTTCCATCAGCATGACGTGCGCACCTTAACAACCGCATACCGGCGACACACCCGCAGCCTGTCCACACCCTTCCCAGCGGAGAAAATCGTTGTCTGCGCCACGCTCTCTCATTCCCGCCGCCTTGATTGTCGGCGCTCCCGACGACGACGACAAACACACCCCCTCGGCGGCAATCTCGGCGCTTTCCCGCCGTCTTTGATCACCACGCCGCTGCCGCTGCTGCTGCAAATCCCCTCGAACATCGGTCGGGACTTGGCCTCGTTAAACCTCCCCTCTTGTAACTTGTCACTTGTAACTGATGACTCCAAATTGTCACTATACGGCCAATGTCACTGCCGCCAATGCCGCCAATCAGGCCATTTCCCCCTCACCAAATGGCCGCAATCGCCACCACCCCGCGCAGCCCTCCCGTATTCCCGCCGCATTTCACCGCCACGCCGCCGCTGCCGCCGCCGCCAACCCCATTCGGCTCGTAATCTTCCGCCCGACCTTGTAATGATTTGCGCCGAACCCGTTCCCTGCGCCGCGCTAGCTGCTGCTGCAAAACCCGCATCCGAATTGACGCCTTCAA
>JAFLCH010000085.1:0-9322 GCA_017303775.1 Anaerolineae bacterium
GTCTGCTGACCATTCTGCACGGAACAACTGCTCTTGAAAGCCTTCTAAGAAGTTGAGCGCAGGTGGAATGAGAATAAACCAAGCGAACGCCACCCCTACCAAAAACAGCAGCGTCACAGGTGGGATGCAATATAGGAGGATACGTTTTTCTTTACTGGTCAAACCGGGGACAATGAACATTAATACTTGATAGGTGCTAACCGGAATCGAGAGGATCGCACCGACCAATAAAGCAACCCGAAAATACTGTACAACGCTGCCAGTTGGATCTAGAACTATAAAGGGCCGGCCATAGGGTTGGTTAAGAAACTCTAGTACCGGGGCAGCTACCGCCACACCCACTAATGTACCAATTACAAGAGCAATAACTGCTTTAAACAGGCGTTGGCGCAATTCATCGAGATGATCGAAGAAGCCCATACGAGCGCCTTCACCATCTTCAGGGATGGCGAGCTGCTCATCTGCTTCCGGGGGTGCGGGCGGCGTGGTTTTACCGGAACCGGGTCGCAGCTTCATCATCACTCACTCTCCATTCTCTTCCGCGACAATCGTAGGAGGCGTGTCGGCATCATCCCCCGCGATTGCCCCTAAAACGCCATTTACAAAGCGCAATGAACCTTCAGCCCCATATACGATCGCGAGTTCCATCGCTTCGGTAATAATAACGCCAATCGATATGTTCTGCTGCGCCGCCAGTTCATAAACGGCCATACGCAAGATGTTCCGATCAATGATAGCAACCTGATCGAGTGGGAATTCAGAAGCATAACGCTGGATGAAGACGTCTAATTGATCGCGGTTGACCACAACACCTTCTACCAGTAGTCGGACATACTTCTCTGCCTTGCGAGGAAGTTCATGTTCTTTTAGTCTGCTTTCAATGACATCCGCAAGAGAATGTTCGGTACAATCCAACTCATATAAGACTTGCAGAGCCATTCGCCGTCCCGCGCTCCGTTCGGTAGAAGCTTCGGGATGCTCAATCACTTCGACTTCGGCGTCTTCAGCATTGAAATCCGGTAATTCAGTCAAAATCACACCATACCATTTCCATTCGATAACAGCATATGAGTGTACATCAGATGTGCTTCTTTGACTATGCACAACCCGCTTGACAGGCTTTAAACATCATGCTATAGTGTTTCACAAAGGGTCATAAAGATCCAAAACGGGCTTTTTATATTTCAAGAGAAAGGAGTACACAGCCAATGTTCGTTCTACAAAAGCCGTCAGTGCAGATGTTTATCGCTTACGGGCATGCAGCCCATTACATTTTGTGTGCTTCTTCAACGACTCTGATACCGCCAGATTGGTCGATCTGACGGAATAGCGAGCCGCAGGCACACACCTGCGGCTTTTTATTTGGAAACACTTTGTATTGTTCGAATAAGGGGAATACCGATGAATGAGGGCAGCAAACAGTACTTGATCAACAAAGTTCACCAGCAAGAACTACACCGGCAGGCGGAACAAGATCGTTTAGCAGCAATCGCGTCTCGATCAACCAAACAGACGAGTACGATATGGCGTGTTGCATTCCGCTTCATAAAAACCATCACACACAAAGTCTGGTCGATTGCACCAGAATCACAGCCAAAGACTTCGATACGCGTTCAAGGATGGGAAGGCTGATTAGCCCGAAGATGATTCAGATGATCAGTCGAATTCGTTGGGGGGTAAATCTTCAATTTCCACAATATATGAAAGTGTTTCACGCTCGTTCCGAGCGATAAACCAAGCATTGAGCTGCGCACATAACTCGGCGCCTAAGAGAAAGATTGCTGCGATAAGATAGGCCCAAAGCAACAGTACGATGGCCGTCGCAATACCACCATAGATGAATTGTACATTCGCAACTGTACTCGTATACCAGACAAAACCACTCTTGGCGAGTTCCCACCCAACCGCGCCAAATATTGCAGCGGGCCAAACAGCATCCCAGTGCACTTCACGTGCAGGAACATAGCGAAACAACAGCGCAAAAATAACCATATTCAAGCCCAAAGGCAGGAATATGGTTCCAATTGTCAGCCAACTGCTAGTCTGCCCTAACAATGAGGCTGAAATTAAACGGAGAATAGCGGATGTGACGAACGAGGCGGTGATCAACACGACCAAGATTAAGGTCATCACTAAAGCGACAAGTCGCTGACGCCACAAACTTCGCTGCGCGGGAACAACAAAAATTACATCCAACGAATAGGTGATGTTTGAGAAAAAACCTAACCCCGACCAAACCAAACCACCCAGCGCAAGAATCGTAAACGAATCACTCTGCTTCATGGCTTCCGCGATATTTTCTTGCAATACTCCGGCTGTTTCCGCGGGGACAAATAATGATAGAGCATTAAAGATTTGCTGCTGAGCAGCAACCGGGCCAAGCAAACGGCTCACGATTACGGCTAAGAGCAAACTCAAGGGGAAAACCGAAAAAATGGCGTAGTAAGCTAATGCCGCAGCCTGACGGGTGCCGGAATGGAAAAAGTTCGCGAAGGCCTGACGCACATAGCCAATCAGTTCGCGAGTAGAGCTGTCCTGTCGTTTCCACCACTGCTGCAAAAGGGCTAACATACGTTATCATATCCTCACCAAGGCGCTGAAGACCCTATATTTAACCCAATCCCTATTTTAAAGTGCAATATGATAACAAACCAATCACAAAAGCCTGCAATTATTTTTGACTTTGGGGGTGTGTTTATGCGGACACTGGATTATACCCCCCGACATCGATGGGATGACCGCCTCACGCTACCACACGGTCGAGTCGAACAAGTTGTGCATGGGAGTGAAAGTTGGAAACAGGCACAAACAGGCACTCTTTCCGTCAACGACTATTGGGATGATGTGGCAAAGCAGTTGCAACTCTCACAAACCGAAGTACAGCAGCTTGCCCATGATTTCTTCAGCGGTGATGTGCTGGATCAGAACTTAGTTGGCTACACACGTGAATTGAAAGCAGCAGGCTACCCGATCGCGCTGCTGAGTAATGATAGCCCTGCTCTACTGGAAAAGCTGCACCATCTTCAGATTGCCGATCTCTTCCAACCACTCGTCATATCGGCATTCATCGGTGTGATGAAACCCGATCCATTGGCCTACCAGACTGTATTGACTCAACTGGGTTACCAAGCTAAAAATGCGATATTCATTGATGATATGCTAGCCAATATTGCGGGGGCGGAGGCTGTTGGCATTCATGCCATTCGTTATACTGGGTTTACCCTCTTGCAGCAAACGTTATCTGCCAAGTTGGCATCATTCGATACGCCATAAAGCTCTCTAGTGCAACCATAAATCTATGCTAGTATGAATACAAGTCATATACCTGCTGAAAGGATTGAAGCCTTATGGATGTGAATATTCAGGACATCATTGCCAAACTTGGGCCGCGTGGCGGCGTTGATTTGATTTACGATATCCTGCTTTATATCGTTTTCTTCCTCAATCTCATCCTGATGTTTTCCCAATCCGACAAACAAACTGTTCCGACCATCTTCGCAGGTGGAGCGGCAGCATTGGCAGTGCTAGCAAAGCTGCAAGTTTTCCCTCCACGAGATTTCGGATCACTGGTCATTAACGCGGGCATGTTCGTGCTACCTTTGATCGTAGTCGGCATTACCAAAGCTAAGAAAACTATTCCGTTAGGCGTCATTAGCGGTGTCATAGCAGGGGTCTATTTCTTCGCTTACTGGTTCTTTTCGCAGCGCGGATAAAATTAGCCTAGCGATCACCAACATGCCAAAGCTGCTGCCCGTTTGTCCAGAAGTGCAGTGTACCTGATTGGTCGGTGCGAAAGACGGGCAGATCACCTAACAAAGACAATGTATCTGCATCAGGATCTCCGAGGCGATTGGTTGGATCAATTTGGACAACAATCGCCCGGGGTTGAACTGCCTCCAGAAATTGTTGGTTCAATGAACGAATGCCTGCGTGGTTGGGAAGCTGCATCACCGTCGCTAACGGCCACTGCCCCCACCTAAGCATCTCTCGTTGCGCTTCTTGGCTGATGTCGGAAGACAACAAAAACGAGAGGTCTTTATAGCGCAGTCGCACGACAAGCGCCGAATTATTCAACGAGTCGCTTAATTCGGGAGGCTGTTGGGGACTAAGTACTTCCAAGCGAACGCCATCGGCAAATTCAACCACATATCCGGCAACTGCTGCAACGATTTGATCGTCCCCAAATCGCTCTAATAAAGCGAGGTAATCTGGCCTTAGGTTGGGCTGTCCGTTTGTCAAAACACGACCAATTTGATAGCGATCAACAACGTCTGATAAGGCACTGTAATCAAATGGGTCCGGTTGAGAGATAATAAGTAGCTCAATCGTGCGGTCTGTAAAAGGCAGCCGATCTCCAATAGCAGTTAACAAACGCGACGGAAAACGACCTCCGTCCACTAAAATATGTGCGCCATCAGGGGTTTGCACGAGCACAGCATTGCTATGTCCGACATCCAACCACCATACATGAAGTATCCCATCCGGTCTGCTGAACCCCACTAAGAATAGAAGTGCAGCAATACCTAACCCGGCTGCAATAATAGACGAGGCAATTAAACGCTGTTGAACGACATGCGCAAGGCGCTGCGGCCATGTGGTTTTCGTAGCGACCATGAGCGCTCCCCCTACAATCGCAAAATAATAGGCCATTATCAGACGTGGATCGACTTTCAAATCCACATCGGCAAACGACAAGCGTGCAAATGCCCGAACGACGCCCAGTGACCAGCCAAGAAAAATCATATCCAGCCAATACAGAACCTGCGCCAGCACCGGAATGAAGAATGCTATAAGGGTTGCGAGAAGCCCCAAAATTAATAAATAGGGTTGTACCGGCACAATCAGCAGATTGACAACGAGCGAGACCAGCGATAGGCGTTCAAAATACAACAGAACCAGTGGGAGCGTAGTGATTTGTGCTGCAATGCTGACAATCAAAGGTTCGGCTAAAAAGCCCTGTACTCGCGCTGCGTGATCATCCTTAAATGTTCTCAGAAGAAGCGTATTCAAACTTTGCGTTAAAGGATCAACAAATAAGGCCAGACCCAGTGTCGCAAAGAGACTGAGTTGAAAGCCAACATCCCAGATTACGCTGGGGTTGACCAGCGACAAAACAATCGTGACGAATGCCAATGAAGCTGGCACATAGGTTTTCCGGCGCAGCAGTTCAGCCACGACAAGCATACTGCTCATAAATGCCGCGCGCACGACAGCGGGACTCGCACCAACGAATAAGGTATAAAGGAGGATTACACCTATCCCCAGCGAAGCTGCCCAAAGAGGACGAACCCTTGCACGCGCCAATAAGCGCATGACAACTCCGCTCAAAATCGCCATATTGAAACCGCTAATGGCAATGATATGTGAAGCACCCACCGCACTGAAAGCATCCGAAACAACCGGTGGCAGACCACGTGCGTCACCCAACAAAATACCGGTGAGCAAGCCCGCGCTGGGTTCGGGTAGACTGTTCTGGATCGACTGACGTGCCACTGATTTCACACTGAATAAGGTGCGAAAAAAAGGGAAACCTTCTTCAGAAGATACCACTTCTACAGCCGCATCCTGCATGATGCTAAAAATGCCACTGCGGGCGAGATAGTCCCGATAGGAAAATGTATCGGAAACCGATGGAATGATTAAGATGCCGGTAGCCAGAATACGATCCCCATAGTGGACATTGGAGGATCGGGGGGCTTGTACAAGGACTAAACCACTGGTCGCGACGGTCTGACCAATACGCGTCACCTGACTCACTTCAACCCGAAGATCGATGCGATCATCACGAACATCCGGCTCGCTTACAACCACCCCTTCAACAGTCAGCCCGCCTAAATTGTTGTAAAGGGCAATCTCGCTTGTCCGGGGAACGAGGTCATAACGCGCAGCACCAGCAGCAAAAGCGATCAGAATCGGCACAAGGAAGCGCAATCGGGGCGTGGGAAACAGCCAGCTCACAAGCAGCGCTGTTATCAACAGCCCAAGCCAGTAAAACAGGAAGCCCGGATAGAGCGACGCAGCGACTATACCCGCTACCCAAGCAATCATAAGCTTGATGAGACGCATAAATTAACAATGATCCAGAAAACAAAAAGGGTATCGTTATGATACCCTGTAGATGAAAGCCTAACCTAATTATAACTACTTTGTATTTTCGCGGCGTATTTCTTCCGGAGAGTTGTTTAATTCAATCTGCGAGCGCATAGCGGCAGCAGGAAACTGCGCGGGCGGCAACGGCTGAGTAGCGCCTGACGTGTTAACCTCATTAATGCCGTTTCGTACTACATTCAGCGCTTTAGAAAGCTGTTGTTCCAAACGGGCCAGTGTTTCCATGACGTAATTATCAGCTTCGGCAGTGATATTCTCGGCTTCTTGTTTGGCCTGCTCGACAATATTTCCAGCGCGGCTCTGCGCGGCCTGTACAGTGGCTTCGCGATCTAACAACTGAACACCTTGCTCACGGGCAGCTTGGATCAAACGAGCCGCTTCTTCATTGGCTTGTGCCAGAATGCGATCCCGCTGCGCCAAAACGCGCGATGCCTTTTCAATTTCCTCAGGAATTGAAATACGCATCTGATCAATGATCTCCAGCGCACGTTCCTCGTCGATCATCGTAAACTTGCTAAAGGGCATATGCCGCCCTTCATCGATGAGATCTTCCAATCTGTCTACTAGGTGCTGAATATCCATTTCACTGCCCTCCAATTACCATTAATCCCGGATGCTAATGTTATAACCGGGGCTGCTCTGATTTGCGTTTAACTCATCAAACCGTTCCCGAAGTGCCTCAACGACAAACAAAGGAGTCATCTCGGAAACATCCCCACCGAGTTCCGCAATCTCACGAATAGTGCTGGAACTGATATAAAGATGCTTTTCATCGGTCATAATGGCGATTGTCTCGATCTCCGGGGCGAGCTTTCGGTTCGCAAGTCCCATGCGGAACTCAAACTCGAAATCGGAAAATACCCGCAGTCCCCGGATCAATGCCTTTGCACCGATCTCTTGAGCATAGTTTACTGTTAATGTTGAATACTTCGCAACTTGAATATTACTATAACTTTCAAATGCGCGCTGCGCCAATGCAACTCGTTCATCAACGGTGAACAGTAAATTCTTCTTGGGTTTGTCATAAATCGCGACAATAACCTCATCAAAAATCCGCGCCGCGCGAACAGCCACATCAATATGACCAAAGTGAATGGGATCGAGCGAAGCCGGATAAACCGCTCTGCGAGTCGTGTCTATCATAATGTTGTCAATGTACCATATCTTGATACAGGAACAAGTTGACCTTATTCCTAGGATTCGTCGTTTGTTAACTTACATCACTACGCTCATTATGGAGTGATTGAACACGCAGCGCCAGTAAGCGGTGTTGTTCCTGATTCAAGGTCGGGTCTTCTTCGTAAATGGTACGGGCTTCCCGCTGCGCCAGCTCTACGAGCTGCGGGGTCATTTCCTGTATAAGTTGCAGCTTATTCCCACCGCTCTGGCGCGTTCCAATCAAATCACCCGCCCCACGCAGCTTCCAATCCATCTCTGCAAGTTTGAACCCGTCAGTTGTGTCTTCCATGGCCTGCAAGCGCTGACGGGCATCGTCATCATTGGTATCAGAGAGGAGTAAGCAGTAAGAAGCATGTTCACCGCGCCCCACCCGACCCCGGAATTGATGCAGTTGTGCTAAACCAAAACGGTTCGCGCCTTCGATAACCATAACCGACGCATTAGGAACATTCACGCCAACTTCAGCGACCGACGTTGTCACCAGCACATCATACTGACCGCTGGCGAAAGCCTCCATAACCTCATCTTTTTCAGCCGGTTTCATCCGCCCGTGCAGCAAACCCACTTTATGACGGAAGAATACCTGTTGCAGCCGCTCATATGCTTCCATTGCTGACGGGGCTTCTATTTTGTCGGAGGCTTCGACCAACGGATGAACGACAAAAGCCTGCCGCCCCTGATTCAGCTGCATCTCGACGAAGTTATAAACCCGCTGTCGCTCGACTGGCTGCACCACTTTCGTCTGGATGGGTATACGTCCGGGGGGCATTTCGTTGATGATCGACAAATCCAAATCGGCATGAATAGTCAATGCCAATGTACGGGGAATTGGTGTTGCCGTCATCACGAGCAAATGCGGGTTCATCCCTTTGCCTCGCAGCGCCTTTCGTTGTTCCACGCCAAAACGGTGTTGTTCATCAATGATGGCGATGCCCAAATCTTTGAACTCCACCCCATCTTGTATCAGGGCATGAGTTCCAATCACCACATCAATGGAACCATCAGCAACCCCCCGATAAATGGACTGCCGCTCGGCGCTGGAAAGTGAGCCTGTCAACAGTGCAACTACCGGCTTTCGGTCTCCGGGCATTTGCGCCAACCCTGCGCCGATACTCCGATAATGTTGTTCCGCCAGAATACTGGTCGGCACCATTAACGCAGCTTGTTTTCCGTTCGCCAGAGCAAGGAAAAGCGCCACCGTCGCTACTGCTGTCTTGCCGGAGCCAACATCCCCTTGCAGCAAACGGTTCATGGGGCGGGTAAGCCGTGCATCCTGCCGGATGTCCTGAATCGCACGCTGCTGGGCGTTCGTCAGCGGGTACGGGAATACAGCAGCGACAAAGTTCTCTAAATCACCGTCGTTAACCTCAAGCGGATGCGCTGGAACGGATTGCCATTCACGGCGATTCGCCAGCATGGTTAATTGCAGCAATAAAAGGTCATTGAATATCCACCGATTGCGCGCATGCTGAAGATGATCCCACCCGTCCGGGAAATGAATCTGTTTGAGCGCCCATCCCAGATCAGCGAGTTCCGTGCGTTCAAGTGTCGCTTCGGGGATATAATCCGGGATATTTTCCGACCAATAATCCACCGCAGACTTCATCAACTTCCGCAGCGAACGGTCGCTCAACCCTTCGGTTAATGGATAAACAGGGACGATCCCCACCGTATGCAAGTTTTCGACATCAAGGGTTTCCCATTCCGGATTGGTCATTTGAGCCTGATGACCAAACAGAGTCACCGGCCCGCTCAGAACCAACTGCTGCCCTTTCTTAACCTGCCGGATCATGAAATGCCGCCCAAAGAAGGTGACATTCATGTGCGCAGTTCCATCATCAAGAACCAGATAAAAATCCTTGCGATTGCCCCGGCCAATTCTAATCTCAGTATGGACAACCGTTCCAACAACCGTGATCGCACGGGTTGGATCGGGGGTGAGATTCGCGATCGTTTTCAAGCTGGTGTAATTGTCGTAACGACGCGGCAGCAGCCACAGCAGATCTGTAATTGTGACGATGCCAAGCTTTTCCAA
>JAFLCH010000085.1:9422-14441 GCA_017303775.1 Anaerolineae bacterium
GTGTTTCTGGAGGTCGAAACTCCGGTGGCGCTGGAACTCGTCCCGTGATGCGGTCAATCATATAGGCGATATTGCTCAGACGGTCGCCCTTACCTTCCAGCCCTTCATACTTACCGAGCAGGATCGTCAATTCATCGACCAGCAGATGATGTTCTGGCCTACGTGCCTGAGCATGGGCGTCCTGAGACCATTTCTCACTGAACGCGCGCAGACCGCCGATCACCGCTGAATTCTTACAACCCTGTTCTCGTTCTAGCTTGAGAATCTTTACCAGTGTTTCCAGTGCGGATGGCATTGTTTTTCTACTGTCTCCAAGCTTTACTGAGTGTAACGATACCTAACGCCTTCGGCCCCACATGAGTCCCTAACACCGGCGTTACATTGATGGTATAAGTCTGAGCCGGCACAGCCTCCCCCAATCGCTGGCGAATCGTCTCCGCCCCTTCAAGGTTATTGGCGTGAAGGAATGCTAAGCGTTCGAGTGGGAATTGGGATTGTGCTAGTTCAATGATTTTGTCGATAGCCTTGCCGAATGTACGAACACGCGCTACCGATTCTACCACACCATCTTCCATGGTCACGATGGGTTTAATCTGCAAAAGTGCGGCGGCGCTAGCGGCTGCCCACCCCACCCGGCCACTGCGCCGTAGATACTCCATCGACTCTGGAACCGCATACAACTTCACATGACGCCGTGCCCGTTCAACAGCATCGAGTGTTTCTGCGAGACTACCGGTTTCAGCAGCAACTTCCGCCCCTGCTAATACCTGAAACCCCATCGACATAGTGGTTGTGCCGCTGTCGATCAAGGTATAGCGATCCGGTGGCAAATTACTCGCCCCTAAGCGGAACGTATTATAAATGCCGCTCAAAGATGCAGGAACGGTGAGCATCACAATATGATCCGCTTCTTCCGCAACCTTCATAATCACCTGTTCGGCTAAGGCAGAAGCCGGAGCAGAGGTCGTAGGCTGGGAAGATAACGTAGGCATCTGATCATAATAAACACTTCTGTCCAGTTCCACCCCATCATCCGCATAACTTCGCCCACCATAATTGATGAACGCGGGTATGAGACTGATCTTCCACTTACGAAGCAAATCGGGTGGAATGTCACAGGTGCTGTCAGCAATAAAACGAATATTTTTAAAACTCATCGTCGAAATCTTCCATTTCTTTTTCGAGAATGACCACCCCTGTTGCGTCCGTGCCAATCAGAGATGCTAGAGATGCGCTGTATAACGTGTACGGAAAGTGACGGTTGGGGAAGTCAACCGCCAAACGGTCTTGAATCATTCGCGTCTGTTCGCTCATATAGGTCTTATGTTGCAGGATGACAACATCTTCAATATCAGAAAACTCGGTTACAAACTCGACAAGACGGTCGATAGCCTGTGCCCGTGTGCGCACTTTTTCGGTCAAATTCAAGTGTCCGTGCTCAACGCTTAAGAATGGCTTCACCCCCAGCAGCGCACTCAAGCTGCTGTGAGAAGCGGACATAATTTTGTTCTGCTGTAAATAGGCCACCGATTCAACGTAATAGGTAGAATATATCCGTTCAATCGCGCCGCGTACCTCTCGCACCATATCATCCATACGCGCATGCTTCTGAATGGATTTGAGAGCCGCTTTTACCAGCATCCCCTGCCCCGCGCATATATTCTGCGAATCGATGACGGCAATCGGACTGTTTCCAGCGAACTGCCTTGCGGCTGCCAGAGCATTGTCGTAACTCGCACAGATTTCGCGCGAAGCATGAATCGAAATGATCCCGTCGCATTGGCGCGACAAACGACCATACACTTCGGCAAATTCCATTTCCGAAGGCGGTGTGAGCAGCGGCGCATACGGTTGATGCTGCATCAATCGCAGCCCGTCCTCAGGCAAAAGGTCGATTCCTTCACGATAACTTTTACCCGCGATACTAATTTTGTTGGGAACAACCGTCACCATTGGGTTCTGGTGAATAAACTGCTGGGATGCGAAGTGGGCAAAACTGTCGGTTACAATCAGAATTTTTGACATTTATTCGACACTGATGATATACGGATACAACGGTTGTCCACCGTTGACGATCTGGAGTTCCTGATCCGGGAATACCTGTCTCAGCTCATTGACCAACGACTGCGCCTCAGTATATTGAACGAGATCACCATAGTATAGCGTAATCAACTCATGTTTGTCCGCATCCGCTTTCCTCAAAGTTGCCTTCACGGTTTCACCGAGGGTATCCCCCGCTGCTGATAAAGCATCGTTGACGAGACCAATAAACTGCCCTTCTCGCACCTGCACACCCTCAATCGCAACACTACGAGTCGCCGTCGTAATTTCACATGTCACCACCTGCGGCAGCGCCTGATTCATCGCCTCAGCTAATTCATTCACCGCAAAATCATCACGCACGTTATTGTATTCAATCATAGCCGCGATTCCTTGTGGGATGGATCGGCTGTTCACAACCCGAACCGCCTTATCCGTGACCAGCGAAGCAGCTTGTCGGGCGGTCAGGAGCACATTCGGGTTATTGGGCAAAAGGATAATGTCCATATTCGGCAGCGTTTGAATGGCCTTGATAAAACTCTCGGTGCTGGGGTTCATCGTCTGCCCCCCTGTTATGACCAGAGCAGCCCCCAAATCGCGTCTGAACAACTGCTCAAATCCTTCTCCCGCCGCAACAGCAATCACCGCAGCACCATCAACTGGTGTGTTCGGGTTTGCATCAAGCCCATCGCGTTTGGCGCGGTCAATCACGTAGGTCTCGTACTGACGCTGCATATTTTCCACAACCACATCATCCAATGATGCCCCCTGCGCGATCGCATAGCTGATAGGCACACCGGGGTCATGAACATGCACATGAACCTTGATGAGATTCGCATCTCCAACCACCAGCGTAGACCAACCGATAGCTGCTATCGACTCGCGGACAGCATCAACATCCATATCTCGCCCGTGCATCAGGAACTGAACATCATAGCCGTATCCCTCTTCATCTTCCGGTCGCAGCGCTTCCTGCCAACTGGATTGATCAGTCGTCGTTTCTTCCACTTCCATCCGCACAACCTCGCCGCGCATATGCCGCAGCATGCCCTCGATAATGAATGTGAATCCCTGTCCGCCAGAGTCAACAACGCCCGCCTCTTTCAATAACGGCAGCAAATCAGGTGTCTGCTTCAGTGCTGCGTATGCAGCCTCTGTCTTCACGGTGAGCAAGCTGCACAAATCCATCCCTGAATGAGCTTGCCCTACAACTGCTTCCATGGCCTGACGTGTAACGGTCAGAATCGTTCCTTCCATAGGTTTCATCACAGCCTTATAACTGCGTTCAACGGCATTTTTACAGGCCTGTCCGAACAAAACGGCGTCAAAAGATTCATGACTGGCTAATGCCTCAGCAAATCCGCGCCACCATTGCGATAAGATGACGCCGGAATTGCCGCGCGCGCCAAAAAGCGCCCCGTTTGCGATCATTTCGCTGAGTTTTCCCACGTGAGGCTCATCCATATCCGCCAGTGCATCACATGCTTTTTTCATCGTCAGGAACATATTTGTACCGGTATCGCCATCGGGTACCGGAAACACATTGAGCCGGTTAACAATTTCTTGATTCGTTTCTAACCACTGGAGTCCGGCTAAGATCCATTGTTTGAGGAGGTTTCCGTCACAAAAATAAACGCTTGATGATTCTTCCATCATAAAACTCGTTCCTTAATAATAAAAATGAAAACCCCTAGCACCCGGCAGCGTTACTTGCTTCAGAGCATAACCCTTGCAACCACTATGCCTGTATGGTAGCATGATTAACATTCCAACCGTGAGTATAAACATCTTTAGAGGCAGATCATGGCGAAATGTGAAAAGTGCGGTAAAGGTCCCATGTTCGGCAATCGCCGCAGCCATTCTTTGCGTGCGACCCGGCATAAGTTTAAGCCGAATCTCCAGCATGTCAAAGTTGAAGAAAATGGCGTCTACGTTCGCAAGACGATGTGCACCAAGTGCATCAAGGCACTGAGCAAAGTCTAATTGAGATCACGCATATTCAGATCAAAATAAGCCGGTTTTTACACCGGCTTTTTGTTTGCCACAGACTCCCTGAGCGCCTTCACGCCCTCCGCCACACTGAACTTACTGCTAAACACAGCGCTCCCGGCGATCAAGACATCCGCGCCAGCCTCAACACACTGAAGCGCAGTGCCCGTATGAACACCCCCATCAATCTCCAGTGCAATCTCACGACCACTTGCCGTAATCATCTGCCGCAGTTGCGCGGTTTTGGGCAGCACTTCCGGCAAAAAGCTCTGTCCGCCAAATCCCGGGTTAACACTCATCACAATGATCTCATCCAGCAAATGGATCACTTCGCTGATTGCAGAAGCGGGCGTATGGGGGTTCAGCGCCACACCAGCTTTGCATCCGAGTGACCGTATATTCTGCAGCGTGCGGTGCAAATGTGGGCAGGCTTCAACGTGCACGGTCATCGAACTGGCTCCAGCATCCGCAAAATCCTTTAAGAGATGATCCGGTTCAAGAATCATCAGATGTACATCAAGCGGAAGCTGCGTTGATCGTCGTGCAGCCTCCACCACCAAAGCACCGAACGATAAATTAGGCACAAATCGTCCATCCATCACATCAACATGAATCAAATCTGCCCCTGCCTGATCAGCCGCTTTAATCTGCTCTCCCAGACGAGCAAAATCCGCGGCAAGAATAGAGGGAGCAATCCGAATCTGCGCTGTCATATTCACCATTCCTTCTGCTGCATGAACGCCAACTAATCAAGCTGTCGGGAAAAATACAGAGCACACTCACCCGCCAATACTTGATCAGGATCATATAACTCGGTGTCCAACCCGCACCATTCAAATCCCTGCTTCAGATAAAACTGAATGGCCGGATAATTGATATTCTGGGTCTCTAGCCAAAGGCATCGAGCATTAATCGAACGCGCGTAATCCACACAGGCACGCATCAAATCACCTCCGATGCCTTGACCACGACAAGCCGCGGCAACATACA
>JAFLCH010000086.1:0-3822 GCA_017303775.1 Anaerolineae bacterium
ACCATATGCTGCCTCTCAACTCCCTCTCGTCAAGGCTTCCGGGTTCAGGATATTGATTGGATGACCCGCTGCGTAGGCTAGAATTTGTTCGAACACCGCATCGAAGTACAGTTCATAACTATCTTTTTCCACATAACCGAGATGTGGTGTGCAGAGTGCATTATCCATGTGCAGCAGCGGATGATCGTAAACTGGCTCGCTCTCATATACATCCACCGCCGCATATCCCGGTCGGCCTGCGCGCAAAGCCGTTACCAGCGCCTCTCGTTCGATGAGATCGGCACGGCTGGTATTGACCAAAATCGAGGTCGGCTTCATCGCCGTAAGATCAGCGAGAGTCACAATACCACGCGTCTCGTTGGACAGCTTGATGTGCAAACTCAACACGTCTGACCGTTCAAATAAATCACGCTGGCTAACAGCCGTTTCGAACCCTGCCGCGCGACCTTCTGCCAGTGAACGTTCTCGCCCCCAGATGAGAATCTTCATGCCGAATGCGCGACCATATTCCGCCACCAGACTGCCGATCTTGCCATAGCCAAAGATTCCCAGCGTTCGCCCGTGAAAGCCGATACCTAGGGTATGCTGCCAGCGTCCCGCCTTCATGTTAGCAATTTCTTGCGGCAGATGCCGTGCAGCCGCCAACGTCAGCGCCCATGTCAGTTCGGCAGTCGAGTAAGGGCTGCCCCCGCCGCCGGAGACCACGACACCCCGTCGTGTGCAGGCTGCTAGGTCAATATGCGGAATCCCGCGCCCCGTCTGGCTGATGAATCGCAGCTTGGGCAGCCGCTCCAACAAGGTTTCGGTGATGGCGGTGCGTTCGCGGATGAGCACCAGCGCTTCTGTCTCGCGCAGCCGGTCAGCCAGCGCGCCAATATCCTTGATGGTGTCGTTATAAATCCTGACTTGATGACCGTCCAACTTGTGAAAGCAGTCCAGATGGCGTACTGCGTCTTGATAATCGTCCGGGATAGTAATATACATCGTGCCTCTCAATGGATGGAGAACAAACGGAATGTGCGTTTGGGCAAGGCTTCGACCTCAAGCCCTCGTTCTTTTAAACGGCAGTTGTGGACGCGCTGTGCCAGCTCGCTGTGCATGTGTTTGGGCTGAGCATCCAACTGCGCCTCGATTTGTGGCAGTTTTGTAAACTGTCGCATGAATTCGGGATCACCTATCTGTGGTACACCACCTTTGACGACGAGCGCCAGATCCGCCCGCCGTGCTTGACAGAGTGTGTTTTCCGGGGGTTCTTCCCCCTGACGGATGGCGATCCAATCGGCGAAGTGGCCGTGACTCAATGTGCCGGATTGTTGTGCGCCAATGATGGACGCGCCGCCCTGTGTTGCCAGTTGGACGACACAATGAGCGGGGCTGCAATGCTGCTCACCTATCTTATTTGGACTAAATACATGACCCGCTGCAAACCGCATTTCGTCCAGCAAGTCCCCGTCAGCGGTCAAACGAGAGTCGCTGCCAATGGCGATTTTGTTTTGATGCTGGATCGCCGCAGCCAGTACATCGCTGTCAGTGGGATATTGATTGAGCAGGTATTGGTTGGTGGTCGGGCAGATAATGATCCCACGGATGTGATGCACACACCCATCCGCATCATCGGCTGATAACCCGACGGCATGCACGATAACCGTGTTGGATGCCGCGCAGCCCATCTCTTGCAAGCGCGGATATTCCTGAGATGCGCTCTCATCCGTACCTTCTGCCAGATGAATGAACCACGGGGCTGAGCGGGGCGTTTGTCGGTAAGTCTGCTGCAAATGGGCGGGAGTATCGAAGTGCAGCGAATGTGCCCACCCGTAATCCCGGAGCACCCGCACCGGAAAATCCTTCCGGAACAGGCAGTGATGCGGTGGGTTATGATGCGCTACCATCGTCGCACCGCACAAGAGATTTTTGAGTCCGCCGATGAAACAGCGATCTTCCAGCCGAAAGGTTTGCAGCGACCGGAATGGTTCATCCCCTAGCCGCTTGTTCATGTCCTCGCCCCATTGATGCGCATTGGCATACCTGTCCCGGAACTTGCTGCGGGGATAGTGATTCAATTCAAGGTGATCATGGGCGTTCACAAGAGCGGGAAACACAACGCAGCCGCTGAGATCAACCTCAAGCGCTTTGGGATGTGGTTGGGCACAGATAAATTCGCCGTCAGTGAACAAGGGTTGCTCCACTGCCTCGTGCCCGTTCCAGACTGTTGCGCCGCGTATGTGCAGCGGTTGAATGATTGTGCGCATGGAGATGATTATAATTCGCCGCGCGGTACACAGCTATCAGCCGGATGTCAGGAGTTCCTTATGTCTGCTTGGGTGGTATGTAAGCCTTGGCAATCAAATGGGCTTCAACCTCAACCGGCTGCGTGGGATCGTTGAACTGCTGAGCAGCTATGGCTTCAATGGCTTGAATGCCTGCTGAGAGCGTGGCGTCTGATAAATGCCATGTGTGTGACCAGATGCGGTTTCGCAGTTGGTTGATGAAATCAGCAGGTGCTCGATGATAACGATATGTGAAGACCTGTTTCGTGCCCTGCGTCCAACCTAACTCAGTCAGGAAATCTTCATTCCGCTCCCAGCGCAGCCCGACATCGGTAGCTTCATTGTTGGGTACAGCGTTTCGCCACCCGTTCCACAGCAGCCGGAAGACATCATCGTGCTCCGACCAGCAGTGAATCACGGGCGCACCCGGCTTCAACACCCGTTCCAGTTCGCTGATGACACCGCGCCAATTCGGGATTAGATGAAATACATGCACCGCGATCACAGCGTCTAGTGAGTGGCTGGCGTATGGGAGCTGTGTGGCATCTCCTTGAACGACAGAGATCGGTTCGTCAGTTTGCTTGGCCTTCAGCCGCATCATCATCGCTCGCGAGAGGTCCAACCCGTGATAAGCCCGCACATGACGTGCCAGTGGCAGCGCGATGCGCCCCGTCCCAACGCCGATTTCCAGCACCGTACTGTTCGGCGTTAGGCCTCCGGTCTTGGCGATCATCTCCGCCACAGCTTGCTCGATGCCAGCCGGAAAGCCGCGCGTTTCGTCATAGAATTCGGCTGCCCGGTCAAATACCACAGATTGAGCCATCATGCGTACATCCCCATTCGCTATTCAAACTTGGTGTTCAGTGTCGGCGCGTTCTTGTTGACGAAATCCTCGCCCAGTTTATCCACCAGCTTCTTGCGCAGTTTCGGGGTTTCTTCCGCCCATTTGTCCTGAAGCTGCTCTTTGCTCGCGCGGCGGCTGTCACCGGCGTTGGTCAGAAGCCCTCCGGCAACAGCAGGGGCGCTCACAATAATTCGTTTGACACTGACCTCGCCACAATGCGGGCAGGCGGGCGCGGGATCATTAAACCCGTGACGTGCGGCGAATGGTTTTCCGCAGCTTTCACAACGGTAATCATAAATTGGCATGACTCATGACCCTCATTTGAAAACCATTTGGTTCTGTATGGCATTGTATACCCATACGCTGCCATCTGTGCAGCCAATTAGCGTTATTCTAATCTGATGCGCGGGTTCAGGATGGCATAGAAAATATCCGCCAGCAGGTTAGCGAGGGCGAAGAAGAAGATCGTCACCATCACAATCGCTTGCAGCAGGAATAGGTTCTTTTGCTTAACCGCATCCACTAGCAGCGCACCGAGTCCCGGATAATTGTAGACGCTCTCGATCACCACCAGCCCGCCGATCAACCAGCCGAAGCTGATGGCGATTACGGTAATGGTCGGCAGCAGTGCGTTGCGCAGCACATGCTTAATGATGACCGTGTGTTGGGGGAGACCCTTGAGCACCGCCGTTCGGACGTAAGCCTTCTTTA
>JAFLCH010000086.1:3922-14145 GCA_017303775.1 Anaerolineae bacterium
CCCAAAATGAGCTTAGCGATGTCTCCCGGCACAAGCTGGGTTAGGGCGAAGATAATGCCTGATGTAATCAGCATCGTCACGACTAATAAAATCATTCGCCGCGCAATAAATCGGATCATGTCACTCATTCCTTCCCGCTAGGCTTTGCTCCCGTGTTTGGGTTTGCATCGCGGTGAGTTCGTCAATCGGAATGTGACAGCGGATGAAGTGGTTATTGCCCGCTTCGCGCCATGGCGGAGCTTCTTCTTCACAGATGGCGCCAATTTTGCGCGGACAGCGGCTGTGGAAGCGGCAGCTGGTTGGTACATTGGATGCGCTTGGCACTTCACCATCCAACCGGATGGGCATCTGTTTGATGGTCGGGTCAGCTATGGGGATAGCGGAGATTAATGCCTCGGTATAAGGATGCGAAGGGATTCCGTAGACCTGTTCGGTTGAGCCTTCTTCCATGATCTCACCCAGATACATCACCATCAGCCAATCCGCCAGATAACTGACTGCTCGTAAATCATGTGAGATGAACAGGTATGATGCGCCTTCTTCGGCGCGTAAATCCTTCAACAGGTTGAGGATCACAGCCTGAACCGAAACATCAAGCGCTGATGTTGGCTCATCCGCGACCACCAGTGCCGGTTTTCCGGCGAAAGCCCGCGCGATTGCCACTCGCTGTTTTTCGCCCCCGCTCAATTCTGCCGGATAGCGATGGACGTAATCCGCAGGCAGTCGTACGAGTTGAAGCAAATGAATAACCCGTTCCTGAATTTGCTCCGGGGTGAGCGCAGACGGACTCAACAGTTTGACTGCCCGCTCCAGCGCGCTCCCAATCGTCTGATAGGGATTCAGTGTGTCATTGGGATTCTGAAAAATCATTTGGAGTTCACGCCGTACCGCTTGGGTTCGCTTGCCGAGTTCGAGCGATAGGGGTATATCAAGCAGTTGCATGTCGCCGCCCTGTGCGGTCTCCAGCCCGACGATACAGCGTGCCAGTGTGGTTTTGCCGCTGCCGCTCTCGCCTACCAATCCTAATGTCGCCCGTTCTCGTACCCGCAGGCTGACATCATCTACAGCGCGCACCGCTTTCCCCGGCTTCCTCAAAAGCCTGTCTCGCAGCGTTCGGCTCCCGAACTGCTTGCTGATGCGCTCCGCACTGAAGACGTAATCTTGTGTGGGCTTAGGCTCGCCCGTTGAAGACACATTGCTCGGTGGGTTGGGATACATTACAACCTCACCGCCGACAATCTCGCGCCAGCGGTGACACTTCACGTCTCTTCCATGCTCAATCGTATCCAGCGGAGGCTTTTGTTCATGGCAAAGGGCGATTGCCAGCGGGCAGCGCTCGGCGAACACACATCCCGTTGAACGCTTGGCGAGGGTAGGGGCTGTACCTTCCATTACGGGTAGTCGAGTCTCTATCCCCGGAGTCTGCCCCGGAATGCTGGCGAGTAGTCCACTGGTATACGGATGAATCGGCTTCTTGAACAAATCAACGGTTTGCCCGCTTGCCATCACCTCGCCCCCATAAAGTACCGTCATACGGTCACACATCTGTGCAATCACACCCAGACTGTGCGAGACATACAGTGCCGCGGCCTCATTTTCGCGGATGAGATCTCGAAACAAATCGAGAATTGTCGCTTCAGTTGTGACATCAAGCGCTGTCGTCGGCTCATCCAAAATCAGCAGCTTGGGACGGGTACTCAATGCCATCGCGATCGTAACGCGCTGCTGCATCCCTCCGCTCAATTGATGCGGGTATTTGTGTGCGATAGCTTCAGCATCTGCAATCCGTACTTTTTCGAGCATCGTGATCGCGCTGCGCCATGCCTCACGACGAGTATCCCGGTTATGCCGCTGATGGATTTCGGCGATCTGGTCGCCGACGGTATATGACGGGTTTAACGCTGCCAGCGGGTCTTGTGGAACGAGGCTGATATGTTTACCCCAAATATCACGCATTTCCCCCATTGAACGTCTCAGCAGTGATTCGCCTTGGAAGCGAATATCACCGGAGCGAACGCGGGCATTCGTTGCCAGATAACGCATAACGGCCATCGCCAGCGTCGTCTTGCCACTGCCACTTTCCCCCACTAAACCATGAATCTCGTGTGCCTCAATCTGTAACGAAACATCATGAATCACATTGACCCAGTTTTTCCCTAACCGGTATTCAATACTCACGTGATCGATTTCAATGACGGGTTGTGCATTCATGGGCGCTCACTTGAATTGAGAAATCGTAAAAATTTGTGAAGAGTTAATTTTCCTTGTTGACACGTACATAATATGCGCTTATCGTTAAGGAAGATCATGCTTATCTAATGATCTAATTTTATCCAGTGTCTTTATCTATCAGGAGAACTTATCATGCTGTACATGCCTCGCGAAGAAGGTCAGGGTCTGGTCGAATACGCTCTTATTCTCGTTCTGGTTGCCGTCGTTGTAATCGTCATTCTGGCGCTGCTCGGCCCGGCCATCGGTAACATCTTCTCGAACTTGGTCGTCAATCTTTAATCAGTTTGTGGCCTTTTTATCAGGCCGCATCTGGCTAATCACCAGGCCATGAAATACTTACCCAAGCAAACGGGGCAGGGCCTGGTCGAGTACGCGCTGATACTGGTTTTAGTTGCCGTCATTGTCATTGTTGTGTTGGCGCTTGTCGGCCCGGCTGTCGGGAATCTATTTTCAAACACCATCAACTCAATCTAAGTTGAATGAAGGGGCGGTCTATCCAGACCGTCCTTTCATTTTCGGCTAGATCCCCCCCTCATAGCGGAACAACCGCCGCAGCCCATCCGCCAGCAAATTAACCCCGATCACCAACACTGAAATCGCCCCTGCCGGATACCATAGCGCCCATGGCGTTCGTGCATATCCTTCCCGCGCTTCGTTCACCATCCGTCCCCAGTCTGGTGAAGGGGGCTGCACACCCAACCCCAAAAACCCCAATGATGCTGTCAGAAAAATCGCATACGAAAACCGCAGCGCTGCTTCGACCGTTAGCGCGGGGAGAATATTCGGCAGAATTTCGCGGAACAGGATGTAAAGTGTGCCTTCTCCCCGCAGCTTGGCTGCTTCAATGAATCCGCTGCCTCGCACATTCAGAGTCGCACTGCGGATCACGCGCGTTACAATCGGCACATACAGCAGCACAATCACAATGATAATGCCGATGGGTGATGGGCCAATTGTCCCCAGCATTACCAATGCCAGCAGCAGCGCCGGGATGGCGAGGAGGCTGTCCAGCGCTCTTGAAACGACCTCGTCAATCCAGCCGCCATAATAACCCAGCGCCAAACCCAGCGTCGTCCCAATCAACACACTCAGACCTGTAGCGATCCCCGGTATGCCGATAATCTCACGTGCTCCCCACAAGACACGGCTGAACACATCTCGTCCCAACCGATCTGTCCCGAAGAAAAACTCGCTTGAGGGAGGTTGTCTTGCTGCCCCGCGAATTAACTCATCGAACTCATAAGGCGCCACCATCGGCCCAAAAAACGCGATGAAACCAAATACGAGTACGATAATCAATCCCAACAGTGAAAGCGGGCGTGAAGCGAGCGAACGCATTATGTGCCACACGCGTTTCAACAGGCTCGCCACAGAGGTATTTGAGTATGTGTGCTTTTGTTCTGCCTGCATGACAGCCTCAGTTGGGGAAGGGTGTGAACAGGGCGCTCAACCGAACACCCTGTTCCTGAAGTCAAACGAATGATGATTTAGCTGACCGAAACGCCGCGTAGATCAGTCAGGCCGGGGAAAGGTGCAACTTCCAACCCGTTTACATTTGTGCGGGCGGCAGCGAATACCGGTGCGAACCACGGGATGATGATCGGCCCGCGCTCGTTGAAGATCACACTGATCTGGTGGTAGATTTCAGCCCGCGCTGCTTGATCGCTCGTCACGCTGGCCTGCTGAATCAGCGCATCCAGTTCAGCGTCAGACCAGTGCGTCTCATTGTAGATCGCACCCGTTGCATAAGCTTGCGCCAGATACCCCTGCGGCACAGGACGATCACCCCATCCGGTGATTCCCAATTCCGCCTGTAGCCAGTTATCTGGGTTATCGTCGCTGTAGTAAAAACCTTCTTCATTCACCTGAATGTCAGCAATGATTCCCGCAGGTTCCCACTGCTGCTGCAAGACGGTTGCCAACTGGTCATATCCCAGCACATTGATCGTCTGAATAGTGATGTTCAGCCCATCCGGGTATCCGGCCTGCGCCAACAATTCACGTGCCCGCTCCGGATCATAACCCGGGTTTTCGATACTGCTGTCATAGAATGCCCCATACGCCGGGCCAATTGGATCATTGTTGCCAATAATGCCTCGGCCTTCCAGCACCAGATCATTCAACTGTTCACGGTCAGTCGCGTATTTGAACGCCTGTCGCACCAGCACATCCTGTCCGGGACCAACATCAGTCCGCAGTCGGATCACCGGATGCTGGTTCGTGGCCTCGGTGATGACGGTCACATCACTTTCACCTTCCAACCCGCTGATCTGGTCAGGGCTGATCTTGAAGATGAAATCCACATCACCGCTCAACAGTGCATTCACCTGTGTCACCGGATCATTGATGAACTTGAATTCAACACCGTCCAGCAGCGGCGCGCCGGCTTTCCAATAAGCGCCGTTCTTCGTCAGGGTTGCGCTTTCGCCCTCTTTGTAATCGGTCAGGATGAATGGGCCGGTGCCGTTGAAGTTCGCATATGGCGCATCCCCCTCGCTCAGTTGGTTAGGGCTTGTGTTCCCGTCCTTCAGGATCAACGCAAAGCGATCCCCAACCCCGTACAAGAAATCAGCATTCGGGGCGGCGAGTCTGAAGACGACGGTCTGCGCGTCCGGCGCGCTCACTTCGAAGTCACCCAATAAATTCAACGCCGCCGATTCAATCTCCTTCAACCGGTTGAAGGTGAAGACCACGTCTGTCGATGAAAAATCGGACCCATCATGGAACGTCACACCGCTTTGCAGCGCGAACGTATACACCAATCCATCTTCGCTCACGTTCCACTCAGTCGCCAGATTAGGGGCGATGCTGCGGTCGGGCAGCACATCAATCAAATAATCATAGAGACTGCGGTTGAACAAAACTTCGCCATCATTAGACCCTAATGCCGGATCAAGTACCTGTGGTGCAACGATCCCGACCCGCAAAATATTCTCACCCTGCGCCTGTGCTCCAATAAAAATACCACTCATAAGGAAAATACTGATAATCAGAATAACCAGACGCGCGGATCGTTTACTTAGCTGGTGCATCATAACTCCCATCTACTATCCAATCGAAAAAGTCAGGCTGCATATATTTAGACAACGTTGCGCGGCTTTTGTTACACTATTCCTTAAAATGCAGCTAATTGAATTATCTTACAGAACTAATGTTCTTTGTAAAGGGTAAAATGAACATTGCCGGGTTTTTGGATGGTCATTTATGTAGGATGGGTATGAAGTTCTAACAGCACCGCGTCAGCTTGAACGGTTTGTCCCACGTTAAAATGTACCGCGCCAATAACTCCCGCGTAGGGTGCTTTGATGCGGTGTTCCATCTTCATCGCTTCCAGCACCATTAGCACATCTCCAGCCTGTACCTGCTGCCCGACTTCCACCAGAACAGCTCGAATTTGCCCCGGCATCGGCGCGTGCAGTGAGCCTTCGCTTGCCACTGTTTGGCTGGCTTCGGGTAGGGCAGGGTTCCATGTTAGGTCATAACTTTTGCTGCCCATCTGAACCCACCATACCTGTCCCTTACCCGGCAGCACCGTGACTGTTTGGCGCAGCCCGTTCACATCGAGCCGCAGTTCGCCCTTCTCATACCCGTAGACCTGAACCGTGTAAGTATTTTCGCCGATGCTAGCCTCATACCGGTCAAGACTGGTCGGTTTGAGCAGCACTTCAATTCGCTGCTTACCCTGCGAGAATGTCTCGCGGATCGGTCGGAATGGATTATTGCGCCAGTGAATTTTCGGTGCCATTTCGGTTGCTGAAGTGCTGGAACGTCGTCCGATTGCCGCGGCGATATATACAGCCGCCGGAGTTTCCGTTGGCTCGCGCAGCAGTTCAGGATGAGTTTCAATGAACCCCGTAGTAAATTCCCCCGCTAGATGATCCGGATGTGTCAGCACTCGCCGCAAAAAGGAGATATTGTTTTTCACCCCCAGCAGTTCAAGCTGGCTCAATGCGTAGTCTAGCCGCCGGATTGCACCATCGCGATGTTCGCCGTAAGCAATCACCTTCGCCAGCATCGGGTCGTAATGCACACTGACCACATCCCCGTCCCGCACGCCCGAATCAACCCGCACCTGTTCCGGCTCCTTCCAGCGCAAAATTTCGCCCGTCGCCGGCAGAAACTCATTTGCTGGATCTTCGGCATAGATTCGTACCTCAATCGCGTGACCCGCTGGATACACATCCATGTCCGGCAGCGGAAATCCTTCCGCCACCATAATTTGCCACCGTACCAGATCAAACCCTGTTGCCTCTTCGGTGATCGGGTGTTCGACTTGCAGCCGCGTATTCATCTCCATGAAGTAGTAATTCAGCGCGTCATCCACCAGAAATTCGACCGTTCCCGCGCTGTAATAACCCAGTTGAGTGCCGATGCTCACCGCTGTATCGAACATCGCCGAACGGAGCTGCGGGGTCATCACTGTCGAAGGCGTTTCTTCGATAATCTTCTGGTGCCGCCGCTGAATCGTGCACTCGCGTTCGCCCAGTGCGATCACGTTCCCTAATTTATCGCCAAAGATCTGCACTTCAATATGTCGTGGATTGTGTACGACTCGCTCAAGGATGAGCGTATCATCGCCGAATGCTTGGCTGGCTTCCCGCCGTGCCGCAGCCAGCGCTTCCGGCAGCGCTTCCGCCGTCCCCACCTGCCGCATTCCTTTGCCCCCGCCACCAGCCGACGCCTTGACCATAATCGGATACCCAATTTTTGTCGCTGCTTTGATGAATGTTTTGTCGGTTTGGTCATCGCCTGTGTATCCCGGTACGACCGGAACACCTTTGAGCATCAGCTTTGCGCCTTTTTTACTGCCCATCGCCTCGATAGCGCTGGCAGGCGGCCCGATGAATTCCAACCCTGCTTCCTGCACTGCTCGTGCGAACGCCGCGTTCTCCGCCAGAAACCCGTAACCGGGATGAATCGCGTCTGCTTGTACCCGCTTGGCGGCTTCAATAATTTTGGGGATGTTCAGGTAACTATCCTGTGCCGCGCTCCCGCCCAGATACACGGCTTCGTCTGCCCGTTCCACATGCAGTGCCCGCGCATCCGCTTCTGAATAAACCGCCGTGGTTGCGATCCCCATCTCGCGGCACGTTCGGATGATGCGACAGACCACTTCACCCCGATTTGCAATAAGAATTTTTCGTATCATTGCTGGCATCATCTCTTCCGTTGGTTATTATCGGGAAACAGACGAATCCTTACTCAGCCCATTTTGGCAAACGTTTGGTCACAAAGGCCATCATGCCTTCCTGCCCATCTTCGCTGCGGCGTAGTTCGTTTAACAGCTTGGCTCGGAAATCGACACTTGCTTCCAGTGGCTGGTCTTTTACCGCAAAGATCAACTGTTTACACGCTGCCAGTGCATTCGGGCTGCATTGCTTGATCTGTTCGAGCAGAATCGCTAAATGGTCATCCAGATCATTCGGCAAACAGACATCATGCACCAGCCCGTACTGCTGCGCGGCATCTCCCTTGAATCGCCGCCCCGTCAGCATCAGCTCTCGCGCCCGTGTTAACCCCACCCGTTGAATCACATACGGCGAAATCAATGCCGGAACCAACCCTAATCGCACTTCCGGCAGCCCAAAGGTCGCGTCCGAACGGGCAACTGCCAGATCACTCACGCATACCAGACCGAAGCCGCCTCCCAGTGCTGTCCCTTCGATCTTGGCGATCACCACCTGCGGTGCTTCATTCACGGTGCGCAGCAGCTTTTCCAGCGTCTGCCCGAATGAATCATTTTCGCCACTTTGGATAGCCTGTGCCATTTCCTTTATATCACCGCCTGCGCAAAATGTGCCACCGCTTCCGCTCAGGATGATGGCGCGCACCTCACGGTTATCCTTGAATCCTTCAAAACAAGCCAGCAGGTCGCTCACCATCTGCTGGTTCATGGCATTTTTAACATCCGGTCGGTTCAGTGTCACATAAGCGAATGGCGTTTCAATTCGTACAGCCAGCGTTGTAAAAGTATTCATGGAAATAAACTCTTTTCTGCTAAATCTTTCCGGATAGCCTACGACTCCCGTTGGCCGTCCAGCAGAATATCGGCGATTTGTTCAGCAATCAACTGCGCCGCGTAATCACTGTAATGAAAATCATCAATCAGTGCTTCGCGCCCGTCCATATCAATCGCATCAAAAATGCGGCTCAAGTCATAGAACTGTTCAGCTTCATCAGCCTCAAGCGCTGCCCGGAATAATGGGAAGTCTGTCGTGTCTTTGAGGTACGGTTGGAGGAAGAAAAATGTTTCCACCCCCATCGCCTCACCCAACGCGCTTGCCATCTGCCGGTTGCGACGGTAGTGATCAACCGCCGTTTGCAGCAGCGCCCCTCGATCCGCTGCATACACCCCCTGCATCGCATAGCGCGGAGCAGAAGGTATCGAATTGCCCCCTAGATTGAGTCCCAACATTCGCGCCAACTGGAGCGGCGGAAATGAAGGATTGACCGTCACCCAATTCCCCTCGGTCGGATGTGTGATCGTGTAGGTATGCGCTTCCCACACACTCGCTAGCGGATCAACCAGCGCTGTTTGTGTGTTGGCGTTCATCGTATACCACAGGTCATTCACCCCATCGAAAAAGAACGCCATATCCGGTTTATCGGCGCGTAAATTCGCGGCGAACAGTGCCAGCTCCTGCGACGAGTTATAGATCGGCACCGCAAAGTTGATCACCTCCACCTGCCGTTCGGGCAGTCGTTGTTGCAGTTCCGTCTGGAGCAGGGCAGGGATGCTGAAACCATCCGCCACCCCCCACCCGAACAGGGTCGATCCGCCGAACGCCCATACCACCAGCGGCGTTTTGCCGTCATCATCCCCAACGGGCGCTGTCCCAACCCGCAGCCCATTCTCGTCAATATTGAGGTACACCCCCTCAAACGGTCGCATCGTCAACCCCGTCCACGGATGCACCATCCAGTGTCCCGCCCGCGACATCGCGTCATATTCTTGCAGCATCGCCTCCACCGCCTCCGCCGAACTCAGGTAATAGGCGCTGCGGTTAAAGCGGTTGGAATAAGTAACATTCACCCCCACCGGCACCAATTCGCCTTGGTTCAATCGCTCCAACGTGCCGGGGTCATCGCCCGTCGGCAGCAGCAGGTGTACCACGAATATTCCCAGCACAATCACGATCAGCGTATTCAACACCACTATCGCCACAGCCTGATAAATCTGCCCCACACGTTTCCAGCCAGTTCCTTGCATCCTTGCATAACCTCGTTTAATCGGTCAATCCGAATCCCATTCCATATACAGCACCGCTCCCGCCAGTGACTTCCCCAATTGGTCAATTCGCAGCGAGCGCGTCGCCCCACCGTCTAGCGCTTGATAACACACAAAGTTCAACGCCTCAATGTTATCCAACTCATAGCGCACCACCGCCCCCTGTACCAGCTCCCCCAGATGCGCCTTCACGCGTTCTGCCGTCAGCTTGGCCTTGATCTCGGCATAAGCGCTGCTGTTGCGGGCAATCACGCTGATGTTAGCGATATTTCCCTTATCGCCGGATCGCCCATACGCCAGTTCATACAATCGCCTGCTCATCCTCACACCTCCCAGTACTCAACCTGCGCCTGCACCCGTTCTCGCTGCACCAGCGTCGGCCACAACCCCAAAATCACCCGCGCATCACCCCCCACCGTGGTGCCGCTCACGCTCATACCGGCAGGCCCGCTCAACCCCAGCGTATTAATCTGCCGTACCACCTGTCTGAGCGCGTCCTGATCCTGTGACGTGAACATCACGCGCACGATCACCTCGATTGGATCATCTGCCAGCGCCCCCACCGATCCGTACAGGCTGTTCGCCCCCAAGTAGCTGTACTCGACCCGCTCAATCGCCGGATTCCGCTGGAAGATGACCCCCAGCGCCGTCCGCAGTTGTTCCACCTTCAACCACGCCTCCGGCCATCCCACACTGAAGATCAACTCTCGGCTGAACCCTTCCAACCGCCCCAGATTCAACTTCAGCGTATCCGTCCGTGGCG
>JAFLCH010000087.1 GCA_017303775.1 Anaerolineae bacterium
GGGCATGACGATGATGGTGCGGACGCCGAGCAACTGACCGCAGAGGGCGATGGCCTGCGCGTGGTTGCCGGAGGAATAGGAGATGACACCGCGCTGACGTTCGGCGGGGGACAGTTGGCTCATGGCGTTGTAAGCGCCACGAAACTTGAAGGCCCCCATGCGCTGAAGGTTTTCGCACTTGAGGAAGACTTCCGCCCCGACGGCTTCATTTAAGGTGCGGGAGGTGATGACCGGTGTGCGGTGGGCAACCCCATCGAGGCGTTGGGCGGCGGCTTGAATATCAGCAAAATCTACCACGCTAAACTCTCTTTCCGATGTAGACGATTGGCGTCTATGGTATCTCAAAGTATGATAAAAGCGCTTTCCACGTCATCATTTGCGTTATGTAACCAGATGGGGGGAATGAGCTGATGCCGAAGCAGAATAACCCTGACCGCAAACGCCGCACCGGAACGGAGACCGGCTTGATCCCACGGGTGGATCTTGAGCCGTCGCAGCATCATGAGCCGCCGCAGCCGCGCAGCCTGCCGGAATTTGCTGACCCTAGCAGCATCACCGGCATTGTGCCGATTGCGTCGGAGGGGACGGATAACGCGCCGAAGGACGAGGACGACCACGAGGCCGCGACACCGCCGAGCTGAGGCGGATCATTCGGAGAGGCGCTTGGTATCCATGCTGCCATAACGGAGGGTGAGGCGGGTGTCCCCGATGATGACGACTTGATTGATGAGCCAGACGATGGCGACGCCGGCTTGCAGGCGGTGACCGTCGAAAAGGGTGCCGTTGGCGGAGTAGAGATCGGTGAGGGTGATGCCCTTTTCCGGCGAGCGGCTGACGCGGAGATGGACACGGGAGACGTGGTTGTCGTCCAGCACCAATTGGCAGCGACCGGGGCTGCGACCGATGACCAGATCCATGGCGGGCAGCGGGAGTCGCTGGCGCAGGCCGTTGTGTGTTACAATGTCGATATAGAAATGTCGTGCTGGCGCCGAACTTCCCCGTTCTTCGGCCTCAAAAGACTCCGGGTTCTGATCACCTGTTAACATACGAATACCGTCCTGAAGGCAAAGGTTTGATGGTAAAAATGTGTGTTCGGGTGTTTATGAGAACTCTTTGGCAAAAGCCTAAACCTTGTGTAAAATGTAACAAAGTTTATCTTGTCTTTTTGGCACACTTTCATTCACAATACCATAATTCCATCTACAATGATGATACAGACTGACATAAACTAACGTTAACTCGCAGAATGTTAACGTGTCTCTCGGATAATTTGTCATTCATTTTGGGCAGCAGGAAACATCTATGGCTTCGACAACACCCTCTAAACCCAGCAGCGGCGGCCTCCAGACGACAACGATCATCGCGGTCGTGGTGGTGGGTATCCTCCTGATTGTGGGCGGTATCATTTTAGGGCAGGCGACTCCGCTGCTCTTCCCTCAGCAAGCTTCGGCAGAAGCAGCGCAGGTTGACAATCTTTTCCACATTATGCTGGTGATCGGCGGCGCGATCTTCCTGCTGGTGCAGGGGCTGCTGGTATTTTCGATGTGGCGGTTCCGCGCCCGCAAGGGTGAGACCGGCGACGGCGAACCGATTCACGGGAATACGACGCTGGAAATTGTGTGGACGGCGATTCCGGCGGTGATCGTGTTCGTGCTGACGATCTTGAGCTGGCAGGTCTTCAACAGCTTGCAAGCTCCCAAGCCGGGTGAGGCGAGTGTGGTGGTGGCAGGGGCGCGCTTCAACTGGGCGTTCACCTACAACGTGCCGCTGAGCATTCTGGGGTATGAGGTTGACGAAACGCTGCTGCCGCCGGATGTGAAGGATGATCTGGCGGACGACGGCACGGTCAGCATCACATCGGCGACGCTGTACTCGTATGTCAATCAACCGGTGGCGCTGGCGATGGACGCGCGGGACGTGATCCACGCGTTCTGGGTTCCGGCGTTCCGTGTGAAGCAAGACCTCATTCCGGGGCGGACGACGACTGTGCGCTTCACCCCGACGGTGGCAGACACCTATCCGAGCGGGATTCAGTGCGCGGAATTGTGCGGCGCGAATCATGGGATTATGCGGGCGGATATTGTGGTGGCGGAGAACGAGGCCGAGTACAACAAACTGCTGACGCCGATTCTGGAAAGCCGCCTGTTCCCGCCGGCTGATCCGGTGGTACGCGGACGGGCGATTTTGGAAAGCAATGTGTACCCGTGCTATACGTGCCATGTGCTGTCTGACCTGTCCTCGGCGAATTGGGTGGGTAACGTTGGGCCGGCGCTGGACGGCGTGGCGGATCGTGCCGCGACCAGCCGTGCAAACGCGACCAGCCAAACAGCGGCTGAATATCTGTACACTTCCATTCACGAACCGGGCGCGTATCTGGTTCCCGGCTACGGCAATTTGATGCCGCAGTTGGGCGTACCGGAATGCGACGTGTGGGCGATGGTGGCGTATCTGGCGACTCAATCCACAAGCGGCTCGGCTCCGTTTGAGGTGGTACAACCGGACGTTTGTATCCCACAGGTGAGCGGCCCACCCGGCAGCGAGCCTCCGCCAGCGGGCGAGGCGACGGCTGAGGCCGCAGCGGAGACTGAAGTTGTTCCGGCAGAAGCAACTGCCGAGGCAACGGCTGAGGGATCATAAATAGACGATTTGAGCTGCTGCCTGCGATGTGTGGGCGGCAGTGTGTCATCCTAAGCACCGAATTATTGATGAGACGAAGGAAGTTGGGAAAGGTAGCAACATGGCAAGCATAACCCTACCAGTCGGTGGTGGTACGCAGAGCGGAGCAGCGGAAGCTCCCAAGCTGCGGGTGAGCGATTTCCTGCGCTGGAGCGTTGATCATAAGATCATCGGCGTGCAGTATATGGCGGTGGCGCTGTTCTTCTTCATCGTGGGCGGCACGCTGGCGATGTTGATCCGCTGGGAACTGCTGACCCCCAACCTTGATGTGGTGCAGACGGGGACACAGTACAACACCCTGTTCAGTGTACACGGGCTGGTGATGATCTTCCTGTGGATCATCCCGATGATGGCCGGGTTCGGCAATTATCTGGTGCCGCTGCAACTGGGGGCGAAGGACATGGCGTTCCCGTGGCTGAACGCTTTCGCGTTCTGGCTGATCCCGCCGGCGGGGATTTTGCTGATCGGCAGTATGCTGGTGGGCGCGCCGGAATCGGGCTGGACACAGTATCCACCCTTAAGCACGCTGTACAGCGGTGACGGTCAGACACTGGCGGCGCTTTCGATCCACCTGCTGGGTATTTCCTCGATTTTGGGCGCGATCAACTTCATCGTGACGATTAAGAATATGCGTCCGGCGGGGATGGGCTGGTGGCAGCTGCCGCTGTTCTGCTGGGCGACGCTGGCAACGGCGATCATCGTGGTGATGGCGACTCCGTTCCTCGCGGGCGGCCTGACGCTGCTGATCCTCGACAAGATCGCGGGTACGAGCTTCTTCGACGCTGGCAACGGCGGCGACCCGCAGTTGTGGCAGAATGTGTTCTGGTTCTACAGCCATCCGGCGGTGTACATCATGATCCTGCCGGGGATGGGTATGCTTTCGGAAGTGCTGGCGACCCATGCACGTAAGCCGGTGTTCGGTTACAAGATGGTGGCGATTTCGAGCATGGCGATTGCGCTGGTGGGCTTCACGGTGTGGGCGCACCACATGTTCACAAGCTTGACGCCGGAACTGCGCGTTCCGTTCATGATCACGTCGATGATCATCGCAGTGCCGACGGGTATTAAAATCTTTAGCTGGTTGGGCACGATCTGGGGCGGGAAGATCCGCTTCACGAGCGCGATGTTGTTCGGGCTGGGCTTCCTGTCGATGTTCGTGGTGGGCGGGATCGGCGGCGTGATGCTGGCGGCCATTCCGTTCGACATTCATGTACACGACACGTACTTCGTGGTTTCGCACCTGCACTTCGTGCTGTACGGCGGCAGTGTGTTCACGATTTACGCGGGCATTTATCACTGGTTCCCGAAAATTACGGGGCGGATGCTGGATGAACGGTTGGGCAAGTGGCACTTCGCGCTGACGTATGTTGGCTTCTTCTTCAGCTTCTTCCCGATGAACTTCGCGGGTATGCTGGGGATGCCCCGGCGCGTGGCGTACTATCTGCCGGAATTCCAGTCGGTGAACACGGTGATCAGCATCTCGGCCTTCGTGCTGGGTATTTCGACCTTTGTGATGCTGTACAACATCTGGATAAGCATGCGGCATGGTAAGAAGGCGGGCGCGAACCCGTGGCGTGCGCTGACGCTGGAATGGGCGACCACTTCGCCGCCGCCGAGCACCAACTTCATTGACGATCCGGTGCCGTTCCATGACCCGTATGGGTATGGCGACAAGGACTCGCAGGCGTATCTGGACGACATTGATAAGCGCTTCGGCGTGGGTGAGGATGTGCCTGTGCCGCGTCCGGCAGTACAACCGGCGGCATCGGGCGACTGATTGAACAAGCATAACCGCGAACAGAGGGCAGACGCCCTCTGTTCGGATGAACGAGATTCAGGTTTATTGTAATCATGAGCCAGAAAACATTGGAACAGGGACTGAGCAGGCACGAATTGCAGGACTTACGCAACAAGCGTACTGGTCTGGCAATCTTCCAGATTTCGTGGATAATGACCTTCGTCTGCCTCATTATTGTGAACTTCTGGATGCGAAGTTCACAACCGGCATGGCCGCCGGCAGGGGTGGAGGTTGATGTCTTCGTGCCGACGCTGATGACTATCGCCCTGATCGCCAGCAGTTTCTTTATGCGGCGCGGGGTGAAGGCGTTGAAGGCGAACGCGATTGAGCAGTTCACCAGCGCGTGGCGAATCGGGCTGGGGTTCGGGGTGGTGTTCGCGGTGGTGATGGCGTATGAGTTCATCACTGCGCCGGGGAGTGGGCAGTATCGGGATGTCTACCGTTTGATGGTGGGCTTTCATCATGTTCACGCACTGGCAATCGGCTACTACTTGATCCGGGTGTACCAGAATGGGCGGGCAGGCCATTACAGCCCGACGAACTTCTGGCCGGTGGAAGGTGGAGCGAGTTTGTGGGATTTTGTGACGGTGGCGTGGGTGCTGTTTTATGTGGTGCTGTACCTGATATGAGGCCACCGGAGATTGGGAATGGTTTGAGCAGGGATGACCTGCGGGACAGGGTAGAATTCGGGTGATGGCGGTGTTGGACAGCGTGAGTTGAACCGCCATTCGCGTTTTGAGGGAGGATTTGATATGCAACCAGGACTCGCCCGTGCAGTGCCTATGGGCATTCTGGGGTTCGTGGGTGGCGCGCTGCTCGCCATCGTCATCCGGCTTGCACAGGGACTACCTGCCGAAGGGTTCGTCGGCCCGGCATTCGTGCTGGGGGCGTTTATTTCGGCGGGGACATTCGTGTGGGGCATGGGCGGCTTCGACCCGAAGATGAATGTTCACGGCGAACATGCGGATGAGCACTCGCTGGCCGAGGTGAAGGTCGAAAAGACGACACCGGCGGCGCTGCTCGGATCGTATACGTGGCAGATTGCTTTCTGGACGATTCTGGGTGTCGTGGCTGTCGGGGCATTTGCCTTCCTGCCGGGTGGGCCGAACATCCGTAATGTGCATCCGGGACAGGGTGATGTGGCGAGCGTGGGCTTCGTGTTCGCGGGTGACATCTATAACCCGGTGCGGGAGTTCCTGCAAACGGCGACGGGTGTTGACCTGATCCCGCCGCTGGCGGAGAATCTGGCGAGCATTGAGATCAGCTATCTGGTGCTGTTCCTCGCGTTCGTGGGCTGGACGATCCTATCGCTGTTCTTGATCGGGGCGCTCATCGCGTTCCTGTTGAGCTACTTCGGACGCGGCAAGCAGAATCCGGATGCGACACCGATCCCGTGGCGGGTGCTGGTGTTCATCGCAGGGTTGGCGGGGCCGTTCCTGACGCTGCCGCTGCTGGTGCCGAGCCGCGCGATCCCGATGGCGATTGCGGTTCCCTTCTTCCTGATTCCGCAACTGCTGCTGCTGATCGCTTACCGGCGCGCAATCTGGGCGATTTTGCTGTTGATCGCGCTGCCACTGCCGGTGTTGGTGCCGACGGTAAACATCGATCAGGTGGCGTATGTGCTGTTCGCGGTGATCGGTGTGGGCGTGCTGGCGTTGATTTTGAACATCATCCGGTCGGTGCTGGCGGAACGGACGTGGCGGATTATGTCGACGGTTGTGCTGTCGGTGGCGGTGATTGGTGTGATTGTGTACGCCATCGGCCTGACTCGCGGCGACTTCTGGCAGCTATTGTTCGCGCTGATCGTGACGGTGTTCAGCTTGCTGCTGCTGCTGCCGGTGTGGTACCTGAAGCTGGTGATTCCGGCGTCGATGTGGAGCCGTTTTGCCAATATCAACTGGAACATGCTGATCCCTGAAGCGGCGGCATGGTTAGCGAACCTGCTGCGCAGCGGGCTGCCGAACTTCCTCGGCCAGAAATAGGAGTTGAACGATGAGTGAAATGAGCCTAGAAAAAGCTCCTGCGGCGAGTGTCGAGGCTGCTCATGGGCATGAGCACAACCCCGGCGCGCGCTCGGAAAATTTGAAGTTCGCCACGTGGCTGTATCTGGCATCGGAAGTGGTGATCTTCGCGACGATGATCGGCGTGTTCATCGTGTTCCGCTTCCATAACCCGGAGATCGTACAGCGGGTACACAAGGAAACGAATATCCTGCTGGTGACGTTGAACACCTTCCTGCTGCTGACGAGCAGTTGGGCGATGGTGATGGGGCTGCGGGAGATTCAGCGCGATAACCGGCAGGGATTGATCCGCTGGTTCGGGTTGATGTGCATACTGGGCACGGTGTTCGTGGGTTTGCAGTATGTGGAATATCAGGAACTGGCACACATCGGCGTGGCGCTGTTCAACCAAGGGAATGAGTTTGACGGCTTCGGGATGCGCTTCTATGCACCGACGGCTTTCCATGGTGTGCACGTGATTATCGGTGTGCTGTGGGGCTTGTTTGTGATGAATAACGCGCGCAAGGGCAATTACAGCAGCAGCAATTATGCAGGTGTCGAAGTGTTCGGGCTGTACTGGCACTTCGTCGACGTGGTCTGGATTATTCTGTTCACGATGCTGTATCTGGTTTAGGGGAAGAACAATGTCGGACATCAACCACACAACCGAAGGCCATTCCAAAGAGGCCGCGCACGATCATCACGATCAGTTCACGTTTTTGGGGCGTACCTTCCCCTTCCCGGTTTATACGGGTGTGTTCATCCTGCTGGCGATCCTGACGATCATCGAAGTGTCGCTGTCGCAGGTGCCGCGCGGTGATCTGGGACACGCGATGGATTTCATCGGCATCATCATGCTGGTGCTGGCGGTGATCAAGGCGAGTCTGGTGGTCTGGTTCTATATGCACCTGAACAAAGACAGCCGCATCTTCCTCGCGAGTTTGATCATCCCTACTCTGCTGGTGATCGTGGCAGTGTTGTTCCTGTCGATTGTGCCGGCGGGCGGTTATTAAGAGCTGCTGGCTGGTCAATACGGTTTGTATTCGAGGGGCGCGTTCCGGCAGCGGGACGCGCCTTTTTGCTGCGTACTTGAGGGTATAACAGTATCACAACACTGATTGAAAAGGCTGGCGAAGGCGGGTAAGATTATTCGAGGGCGAACCAATGGTTCGCCCTTTGACCTTATGAGGGACAATGAAGCCATGCACATCAAACTCACCGATCAAGTGGCACTGGTTAGCGGCGGCGCGCACCGCGTGGGCAAGGCGATTGCGCTGGAATTAGCGCGGCAGGGCGCACACGTTCTGGTGCATTATGGCACGTCGGCCAGTGAAGCAACGGAGACGGTGCGCGAGATCAAGTCGTTGGGCGTGGATTCATACGCGGTGCAAGCGGACATCAGCCAACCGGAGGGGATCGAAGCGATCTTCACGGCGCTGCGTGAACACTTCGGGCGGTTAAATATTCTGGTGAACAGCGCAGCGAACTTCCAGAAGCGCGATTTGCTGGATGTGTCGCTGGCGGATTGGCAGGAGACGCTGGCGATTAACCTGACCGCGCCTTTCCTGATGACGCAGGCAGCGGCAGCCTTGATGCGGCAGAACGATCCCAGCGGTGGGGTGATTGTGAACATCCTCGACAAAGGGGCGATTGAACCGTGGCCGCAGTACCCGCATCACAGCGTGAGCAAGGCGGGGTTGTGGATGCTGACGCAGGTCAGCGCGGCCAGTCTGGGGCCGGATATTCGGGTGAACGCGGTCATTCCGGGGCCGGTGATGAAACCGGCAGGCACGAATATGACGGACGCCGATTGGGCGAAGGTAGGCGAACGAACGCCGCTTCAGCGCACTGGCACGGCGGAAGATGTGGCGCGGGCGGTGGCGTATCTGGCCGGCGAGAATTACTTGACCGGCACCGTGATTCATGTGAACGGCGGCGAACACCTGTGGTGAGGGTCGATTAAGCCTGCCCCACTTCCTGACGGATGATCTGATTCCCCTGTACGACGAACTGCATACGTGTATTGAACGCTCCTCCAATGCTCCGGGTAAAAATGTTATAAGGTTAGCGATTGTCTTCGACCTGACTAGCGGCTTGAGGCCAACCTGATGGTCAGATTCGATTGCCACAGGTCATTTATCCCGACCAAATGATGATCGCTGTTCATACTTTGTTCAGGAATCACTGTTACAATCGGGGACGTGAACGACCGGAAACAGTGATTGAGGTGTGTGGGTATGAATCTCAAGCGGATATTGAGCATAGGCGGCGCGCTGCTGCTGGCGCTGGCGCTCATGGCGGGGCGGATACCGGATGTGGCGGCACAGGGACGGTATGAAGGGGATGTACGCTTCCCCGCGCCGGACTTCCCGACCGGTGTCGTCTGGCTGAATGTGGATGCACCACTGACGTTAGAGGAGCTGCGGGGGAAGGTGGTGGTGCTGGATTTTTGGACGTATGGGTGCATCAACTGCATTCACATGATTCCCGTACTGCACCAACTTGAGGAAAAGTATGGCGATGCGCTGGCCGTGGTCGGTGTGCATTCGGCCAAGTTTGAAAATGAAGGGCAGACGGATAACATCCGCCAGATCATCCAGCGCTACGAGCTGGTGCATCCGGTCATCAATGATCAGGACTTTACGGTGTGGCAGACGTATGCGCCGTATGGGGTGAACGCGTGGCCGACCTTTGTGGTCATTGATCCGCGCGGGAACTTGTTCGCGGTGCAGGCCGGCGAGATTCCGTTCGACACATTTGATCAGGTGATTGGCGGGATGATCGGGCATTTTGACGGATTGGGCGAGATCAACCGTGAGCCGCTGCCGCTGGTGGTGGAAGGATCGAGCGAACCGGCATCGGCGCTGAACTTCCCCGGTAAGGTGCTGGCAGACGCCGACGGTGGCCGTTTGTTCATCGCCGACAGCAGCCATAACCGGCTGGTGATCGCGGATTTGCGCACGTATGAAGTGCTGGATGTGATCGGCAGCGGGATGGCAGGTTGGCAGGACGGAAGCTATGACGAGGCGGCCTTCAATAAGCCGCAGGGCATGGCGCTGAAGGATCAACTGCTGTATGTGGCGGATACCAATAACCACCGGATTCGGGTGGTGGATTTGACACGGCGCACCGTGGGAACGGCGGCGGGTACGGGGCGGCAGGGATATGCGCGGGCGGCAGGGCTGCCGCTGGAAACCAATCTCAGCAGTCCATGGGACGTGACCTTCGGTGATCTCAATAACCTGTATATCGCCATGGCAGGGATACACCAGATTTGGGTGCTGTCGCTGGACAACAACTCGGTGGGGCCGATTGTGGGCAGCGGGCGCGAAGGATTGGTGGATGGTAATCTGCCGATGGCGCAGCTCGCCCAACCCAGCGGACTTTACTGGCGCGATAACGTGCTGTACTTCGCCGACAGCGAATCCAGCAGCATTCGCGCCGCCGACTTCAACACCAATCAGGTGCGCAGTCTGGCAGGGCCGCCGATGAATGACCTGTTCACGTTCGGTGACCTCGATGGCGGCTTCGGCGACTCGCGCTTGCAGCACGCGCTGGCGGTGATCGGCGACGCAGAGGGTGTGCTGTATGTGGCGGATACCTACAACAGCAAGATCAAGCGGCTAGACCCGCAAAGCACCGAGATCACAACACTGTTCGGGTTGGGCGGCAACGGTGGTTTTAAGGACGGAAACGCAGCAGAAGCCGAGTTTGATGAACCGGGCGGGCTGGCGCTGGCGGATGGCAAACTGTATGTGGCGGATACCAATAATCAGGCCATTCGCGTGATTGATCTGGAAGCGGGCATCGTGAGCACCATCACCTTCCCGAATCCGGCGGCACTTCAGATCGCTGATCAGGTGACGGTCGTGGGGGGGAATTCGGCGGCGGGCGAGATGCTGCGCTTGGAAGCACAAACGGTGCAGGCCGGCAGCGGCGAAATCCTACTGAATATCGCGCTGCCGGAGGGCTACAAGCTGAATGGGCTGGCTCCGTTCACGGCGGCATGGTCAAGTGATGCTGAAGCGGTACAGTTCGCCGAAGCTGACCAGTATCTCAGCATAGCCGAGCCAAGCCTGCCGATCACCGTGCCGGTATCGCTGGCAGCGGGCGAGGCGACCATCAGCGGCGATCTGACCATCTACTACTGCGAGGCGGTTCGGGAGAGTTTGTGCTTCATTGACCGGGTGAGGGTTGAGATCCCGGTGCGCGTGGAGGCGGCAGGATCGGGAAGCGTGATCCGCGCTGAGCGTGTGATTGTGCCGCCGGAAGTTCCGACGGGCAGCATCACCGGTTAAATCCGGTTGACAGGGTTGCACGCAGCGATTATGCTGCCAACAGCGAAGGCAACCATGTGGAAGTGGACATGTTCAAGAAGCTCTTTGTTTCCAAGTCCCTGCTCATCCGGCAAATGGCCAGCGGGGAGAATAAGACGGCGCTGCAAGCTGTCGAAACGCTGAAGTCCAAAGGTTGGTTCCGTGACGGAACGCTGCACCGGGCGCAGCTTGTGCAGGCTAACTTGCAGGGCGCGGCGCTGGCGAAGGCGGATTTGTTGGGCGCGAATTTGCAGCGGGCGAACCTCACCCGTGCTTATCTGGGCGATACCCATCTGCGCGGCGCGGATTTGCAAGAGGCAGTGTTGTGCGACGCCAATATGCGGAATGTGATTCTGCTGGAGGCCAATTTAGCGCGGGCGGATCTCAGCCGCGCGTATCTTCCGGTGGCGCAGTTAAAAGGTGCGGTGTTCACCAGCGCCTGTTTGATCGAGGCGAATCTGTGGCAGGCGGATTTGAGCGGCGCGAACCTGACCGGCTGCCAGATGCGCGGGGTGCTGCTGTACGAGACGCGCTTCGACGAGGCGACCATTCTGCCGGATGGCTCTCGCTGGTCGGCTGAGGTGGATGTAAGCCGCTTCATCGACCCGGCGCATCCAAACTTCTGGAGCGACAATGGGAGGGCGTGATGGATCGAGAAAATCACGATAACGGCCCGCTGTTTTTCCGGCTGCTGCTGGCGGTCATCTTCCCGCCGATTGCGGTGCTGGATCGAGGCTGCGGGACGATTCTGCTGGTGGGAATTCTGACTCTGGCCGGTTGGGTGCCGGGGATCATACTGGCGCTGATTCTGGTGTTGACCAACAACCGGCGCGAACCGACGCGCTATGTGCGTGTGCCGCGCGTGGACGGGGATGACTACGAGTATGAAGCGCCGGAAAAACGCAAGCGCGACCCTGCCTACATTCACCTGATGGATGGAGAGGTGGCGGAAGTGGTTGAGGATGACGGTGCGCCGCTCTTCAAGCGGAAAAATCGCTAAACGAAAACGGGGAAGCTGATACGCTTCCCCGTTTTTGATTCAATGAAGGCTGATCACTCAGCGCGGCTGGCGGCGGCGGCTGGAGAGCCAGTAGATGATCGCCAGCAGCAGGAGACCGACCAAGCAGATCGCACCGATGAGGAGCGGACTCTGGCTCTGACCGGCGGTTTGTGTCTCGGCGGTCAGCGGGATCGGGGTGATGGTCGGGCCGGCTGTGGTGGCAGCGGTCGGCGCGGTGGTCGATTCGCTGGTCGCCTGCGCGGTGTTGGTGGCGGTTGGCTCATCAGCTCCGGTGGTTTCAGCCGTCGCTTCCTCGGTCGGTTCTTCGGTTACATCAGCGCTGACCTCGGCTGTACCTTCCTCGGTTGCCGCTTCCGTCACTTCAGCGGTGACTTCTTCAGTCACGACTTCAGTGGGAACATCAGTCGGCGCATCGGTTGGCGGCACAGCGGTATTGGTCGATGTGGCTGGTATAGCTGTGTTGGTCGATGTGGCTGGTACGGCTGTATTGGTCGATGTGGCTGGCACAGCCGTGTTGGTCGAAGTAGCAGGTGCTGCTGTGTTTGTCGACGTGGCTGGCACGGTGGTATTGGTAGCCGGTACGGTGGTATCGGTGGGGACGAGAGCGGCCTGAGTGACCGCTTCCACCGTATTGGTGGGTACGCTGGCCTGTGTTTCGGCGGTTGCGCTCGGTTCAGCGGTCGCACCTTCACTGGTGGGCGCGCTGGTCGGCGCAGTCGTCGGCTCGCTGGTATTGGTTGCTTCAGGCGTCGCAGTAGCCGTACCGGGGATCGGTGTGCTGGTTGGCGGTTCGGTGGGTGTGGCAGTTGGCGGTTCCGGCACAAGGAAGGCTGTGTCGGCTGTGACAGTCTGACCGCCTTCGTTGGTCACTTCCACGCTCAGGATATGCGCACCCGCTTCCAGCGCAGCCGGATCAATGGTGATGGCATAGGGTTCGGCAAGCTGCGATTCCAAGGTGACGCCGTCCAACAGCCACGTCACCGCGACAACCGGAGTCTGCGGGCTGCTGACCTCGGCGGTGACATCCACGCTCTCGCTGATGGTGGCTCCGACTTCAATACCGCTCAAGCTGACGGTGGGCGGTAAGGCCGGAACCGTGAACTCGATGGTGTTTTCGGTGCGGGTTCCGTTGGCGTCCCGTCCGATCACGGTAAGGGTGTTCGTGCCGGGTGCAAGGTCGATAGGATCGAGCGTCACGCTGGTGCTGGCGGCGTTGTTCACGCTGGCGAGCAGCCCGTCGTTCAATTTGACGATCAAGCCCTGAATGGCGGCCTGCGCCGACGTGGCATCAATGGTGATGGTGGTCGGTTCGCTGAGTGTTTGTCCGTTTTCCAAACCGCTGATGTTTAAGGTGGGCGGCAGGGCGGCAACTTCGAATTGGAAGTTCACGACGCTGCGTTCGCCGTTCGTGTCGCGCACCACGGCTTCGAAGGTGTTCAGCCCCGGCTGGAAGGCTGCCGGATCGATGGTCACATCGGTGGTCGAACTGCTGGTGCTGGCAACGAGCTGGTCATTGATCTTGATGATGATGCCGGCGATGGGCGCTTTGGTGACGATGCCGCTGACGGTGACCGTGGTCACGTCAGTGATGAGTTGATTGGCTTCCAGTCCGTCGATGGCAACCTGCGGCGGGTTGGGCGCGACTTCAAAGGTGGCCGAGGTTTGCGCCGAGTCGCCGTCTACATCAACCGCCGTGAAGTACAGCGTGTTGCTTCCGGGCGGCAGCAGCATGGGGTCGATGGTGAAGCTGTAGGGTGTATCGGTGACGACAACCGGTTCGCTGTCGTTCAGTTGGAAGATGGCCTGATCGATGCCATCATCGCTGAGCGCTTCGGCGGTGACAGTGACCGCTTCGCTGATCGGTTCGGTCGGCAGACCGCCGAGCGAAACAATCGGCGTGGTGATCGGCGCACGCAGCGCTGTTTCGACCAGACCCTGTCCGGCGTCAGTCGTCACTTGCAGGCCGAGGGTGTAGGTTGTGCCATCACCCGGCAGATCGCTGCCCAGTGTGATGATGTACTGGCTGCGCAGGATGTCGGCGATGCCACGATAAATTTCGGCGAGTTGATCCGGCGTTGGCGATTCATAGAAGCGCGCGTTGGTTTCTGTCGAAAGCCCCTGAAGATAGGTGCGATCAAAGCCGAAGCCAAGACCGATGGTATAAACAGGAACGCCCAACCGCAGCGCATCACTCAGCGCCTGTTCACGGGAGCTTTCGCTGCGTCCGCCATACTCGGCACCATCGCTGAGGATGATGACGGCGCGGCGTGAATTGGGTGCTTCGCTGGCTTTCTGAATGGCGAGCGTGCTGCCATCGTAGAGAGC
>JAFLCH010000088.1 GCA_017303775.1 Anaerolineae bacterium
CGATAGGCACGCACAGCCACATAGAGAGTTAAAAGGCCAAAGACGCCAATTAACAGCGCGAACAAACGATGTAACCATTCAATCCAAGCCGTTAAATTATCGAGCGGCGGAAAAATCGTACCGTTACAGAGCGGCCAATGATTACCACAGCCCAAACCGGAATCGGTGACGCGCACTACCGCACCGAAGACGATAAGCCCCAGCGTGAGCAGCGCCGTTATCAAAGCGAGGCGCGCAAACCAATGAGACTGAAAAGCTTTCTGAGACATTCCACTAAACCTATGAGATGAATCTGTGAACGAAATGGGTTGTCATTCCTGAGAAGTGGCAATTTCCTGAACTGAACTCGCCACTGATTTATTCGCTGACTTAATCTGCCAATTCAAGAACCAGATGATCAAAGTGATTGTGACGGCAATCCCGACCAGATTGAAGAGTATGAAGCCGACGAACAGAAACATTTGCTCGGCTTTCCACGCGGTCATATCTAATGCCGAGGCATCAGGATTATCCGTCTGACGTACTAAACCGGGGATAGCAAGCTGATTATCATTGGAGGCAATTTGTGCGGTTAGCCCGCCACCGATGATCAAGATTAAAATTATTACGAATGCAAAGGCAAGCCGTTTCACCATGTACCTCCTAAACCGTAGGACAAAGTCGGAAGATTGTACTATTTCTCACAACTGGCTGCAAGCCAAGTTAAACCACTCAAGAGCGTCAGGATTCATCTCCGGCAGCATCCGGATGATTGATTTCCTGACGTTCTTGCAAATTATCGTCAACCGCATCAAGAACTTCAGTCAGGGTCGAACCGCCCTCAACCATGTGCTTATCTACTGGCTCAGTGATGGTTGGGGTAGTCTCGATCAGGTTTTCCTTTCGCCCATCCCTGAGATTGGTTTCCGATGGAAGGGTAAAATAAAAGGATGTACCTACCCCTAATTCACTTTCAACCCAAATACGTCCACCATGCCGCTCGACAATGCCCTGCGTGATTGAAAGCCCAAGGCCGCTGCCCTCTATTTTGAGACGCAACCCTTCCTGCGCACGATAGAACCGTTCAAACACGTGTGCTAACTCGTCAGATGCGATACCGATGCCGTTATCATGGACTCCAACAACAATTTCGGCATCATTCGCTTGTGCAACGATACGAATCTGCCCCGAATCATGGTTATATTTAATAGCGTTACTGATAAGGTTATCTAGAACCTGTGTGAGGCGGATGCGATCCGCGTATACGGAAGCTGCCCCTTCCTGAATCTCCACCATGATCTGAATAGAACGGTCATCAGCAACCGCCTGAAGCATCTCGACAACTTCAGCCACAGCAGAATGCAGATCGACCTGCGACACCGCAAGCGATGCATCAGAATCTACCCACGAAATATCCCGCAAGCGCGAGATTAAGTGTTCCATCCGTCTTAATCCAGCGAAGGCACGATCAACATATTTTTGCTGGAGTTGATTTAACGGCCCCATTTTCTCGATTACGTCGAGGCAACCCTGCACCAGATTCAAAGGCGTTCGCAAATCGTGCGCAACTGTATCCAGCCAGTCACTATAAGCATCGGGTTTCGGCATTGAGGTTAATTTTCTCCCGCAGATATTAAAGCTGGGAGCACATTCAGAGCATGTGCAATTCGCGTACCATGCCAAGTCAATAAAGACCCATCAATGAACTCTATGCGATTATTATGTGCGGCAGGAATATCCAGCCCGGCAAAAAGAGATAAATGCGATTGTGTGAAAGGGAACGGTTCGCTGGGGAGAAGAATGAGATCGGGTTGTGCTGCAACGACTTCATCCAACGTAACACGAGGATAACGGGTATCGCGCCCCGGTTCTGAGGACGGGGCTTGTTCACCGAGATCAGCCTTTAAAGGATAGAGTCGTTCACGTTCAGCAAACACATTTATGCCGCCACAAATCCTTAAAAGGTCACTGGCATACGTTTCAGCGTTGAACGTCATGAGTGGATCTAGCCAGATGGGTACAAAAACGCGGCAGGGTTGATCTTCGAGCCGCTTCTCGCTAATACGCCAGACCCAATCCATCGTCTGTTCAATCAAGCGAACCCGTGGAACCATAACCGGTTCATCAAAAACATGCATGATATTCCAGAGCAGGTTGAAAGCGTCCGCAACCGTTTTTGGGAAGGTCACCCAAACCGGAATCCGCGCCTCAAGCAAGCGATCCACATCTTCTTTGCGATTCTCTTCCTGATTCGCGATCACCAGATCTGGTTTCAATTGAATAATCCGCTGCACATCCGGATTCTTAGTTCCACCAATGCGCGGGAGTGAAGCGACTTTATCAGCAGGATGAATACAGTAATCCGTGATGGCAACTAAACGGTCACCGAGATTCAAATCAAACAACGACTCAGTCACGCTGGGGACAAGCGAAACCACCCGCTGCGGGGGTCGTGAGACTGGTGCATCCATGCTGTAGGTGTATGTTTCGCTCATAATCTTTCTACAGATGTATCAGCTGCTCGCGTTCCGGGCCAACACTGATGGTGGTGATCCGGGTTTCACACAACTCACCAACACGTTGGACATAAGTCCGTGTTTCCGCAGGCAAATCAGATGCCTGACGCACAGCGGTAATGTCTTCCGACCATCCCGGTAATGTTTCATAAATCGGTTCTGCCTTTTCGAGTTCTGTCAAACGATCGGGTGGGAACTCGTATCGTTTACCATCGATAGAATAACCGACAGCGATTTTAATTTCATCAAACCCGCTGAGCACATCCAGCTTGGTGAGGAACAATTCAGTGAAGCCATTCACCTGGGCTGCATATCGCAGCACTACCGCGTCCAACCACCCACAGCGACGCGGACGTCCGGTCGTCGTACCATACTCATCCCAGAAATTCTCGCCCGTACCCCGCAAGCGAGAAGCCAAATCACCTTCCAATTCAGTCGGCATAGGCCCGGAACCCACACGGGTACTAAAGCACTTAGCGACCCCCATCACGCGATCCACATAACCGGGGCCAAAACCAATGCCAATGAGCGCCCCGCCCGCTGTCGGTGATGAACTGGTTACGTAAGGGTAATCTCCGTGATCAACATCCAACAAGGTGCCCTGCGCTCCTTCACACAGCACACGTGCGCCATCCTTAAGACGGGCGTTGACGTAAGTAGAAGTATCGCGAATAAAGGGCCGGAGGCGAACTGCTGCTTCAATGTAATCCTGAGTCACTAGATCAGGATTGAGGGGTTGGGCGCCCTGTGCTGTCAAAGTGACATTAGCGCGACGAATCATATCATTCAGCGCGTCCCCAAAGGCTTCGATGTCGAGCATCTGACCGGCACGAATACCTTTTCGACCCGTTTTATCCAAATAAGCCGGACCGATACCCCGCAGAGTCGTCCCAATGGCCTGACTACCGAGAGCCTTTTCCGAAGCGCCATCTAACGCAACATGAGCGGGTGTGATCAAATGGGCACGGCTGCTAATCATGAAGCGTTCCGGCGACACTTCAACACCAAGTGCAGCGATTTGATCCATTTCTTTGAGTAGATTAACGGGGTTGACGACCATCCCGTTTCCAAGCACACAGGTCACATGCTCGTGCAAGATACCTGAGGGAATCAGATGCAGCTTGAAAACATTGTCTCCTACGACAACCGTGTGTCCGGCGTTATCGCCACCAGCATAACGCGCAACAATATCAGCATCGGCTGCTAACCAGTCAGCCACACGCCCTTTGCCTTCATCTCCCCACTGCGCCCCAATTACAATCGTCGCAGGCACGTCATCAGTCCTCTCGTTGAATAGGCTACAAAGCAGTTTTACGCAAAGTATCAGATTATGATCTCGTCAGAGACCTATAACAATCCACTCCCTGATTATAACAAACAATCCATGTGTTGAGGGGGATAAACGCAGTAAACCGCAAAACAACTGTCGGAAAGACAAGGGAATGAATAACATCGCAGCGTTCATCGCGCAAACCGTGTCTGCCATCAAGGGTGGTAGCCTGAGCCGAGAGCAACCGTGACTTGACCATTCCCCCATTTTTCAATCTCACCATCCGGCCCCAATGCAAGTGCCGCGCCTTTGCCTACGACAATGGCAACCGCATCCGGTTGTGAGCGGAGGAAGGAATGCGCCATAGGCGAATCGGCAATTGCATTAATCCCCGGAACGACAAGGATGTGCTCAAGCCAATCCAATCCCCCCCCGACTTGATTATCACTCAGCAGAAACCATGTCCCAAACAAGGCGGCAGTAGTGCCTTCAGCCAAAATCACTGCCCCATTAGCGTAGGCGGCTTCAATCCCATCCATAGCTGCGCCAATTAATCCCGACCGAACATCATCCGGGTCGGTGGCAGTTTGCAGCACAATCAACATCGCTTCAGACAGTCGTTCGCGGATTGTTTCATCATCTTCTGTGAGCACATCGACCAAATAACCGGAAGAAGCGCCCAGATCCTCCATATCGTCGAGTATCTTTTCCGCGTCGGCAGAGTCCGAGCCAAAGGTCAAATAAGCCGTCACGCCACCGGCTGTTGAACGGCCAATAGCACTTGCTCTAACTGCGCTTCCTGTATCATCGCCACCGGAGAGGACAATCCAGCCACGACCATCTTTCCAGCGAATTATATTATTCTGAGGCATGATCCCATTACTCGACTCATTTTGGCAAAACGTAATCAGCGACCGCGGCAGAAAGTAAGGCCGCGCCAAGCGGGAGTGCGTTTTCATCGAAGTCAAAACGCGGATGATGATGACCGTAGTATGTCTGTCGATCAGGGACGGCAGCCCCTAAGAAGAAATAGGCGCCGGGGATATCATCCATAAACAGCCCGACATCTTCCGCCCCCATTGTGCGCTCGCCAAGGATCAACCCATCCTGCCCGATATAACCACTCAAGATAGAACGAACGCGCTCGCTCACGACATCATCATTCCGAACGGGCAGTATGCTGTGTTCAATATCGACATCCACTTTGCAATCCATCGCATGTCCAATACCTGCACAAATCTCGCGCATCCGGCGATCAATCTGGTCGCGCGTTTCGACCTTGAAGAAACGTATCGTGCCGCGCAGCATGGCCTCTTGTGGGATGATATTAAACGCCGTACCAGCCATCAGCTGGGTAACCGACACAACGGCACTATCCAGCGCCGGAACATTACGGCTAACAATAGTTTGCAAAGCGCTGACCATTTGAGCCGCGCAGGCTACAGGGTCAATCGTCGTATGCGGCAAGGCAGCATGCCCTCCCTTACCAGTGATGCGAATCGTAAACACAGATGATCCCGCCATCACCGGCCCATCCGCCAACGCAACCTTGCCAATCGGCATCGAGTTCCACAGATGCAGCCCTAATGTCACATCTGGGCGCGGATCACCCAGCGCGCCATCTTTAATCATCGCTTTAGCACCACCGACCACTTCTTCGGCAGGTTGGAAGACAAACTTGATCCGTCCGGCAATCTTATCCCGCTGACCTGCAAAAATTTTGGCAACACCTAGACCAATGGCAGTATGACCATCGTGTCCGCAAGCATGCATCTTGCCCGACACGGTGGAGGCGAATGAATGTTGATTTTCTTCTGTAATGGGCAAAGCATCCATATCCGCGCGCACCAAAACCGTAGGGCCATCCTGCGCCCCTTCCAGAATACCAACCACCCCGGTCTTCCCCACCCCGGTCTGCACTTCGAGGCCGAGGCGCTGCAATTCCTCCGCAACAATACCCGCCGTGCGAAATTCCTCGAACGCCAATTCAGGATGCATGTGAAAATCACGCCGCAGCGCGACTAATTCATCCCGCATGCCTTCAGCAAGTGTCTTAAAATCGATGTCACTCATCGTATTCACCCTAGTGTGTTAATTGATTAGGTTCAGTAAACGAAGAATCGAAGGGTAGGCTTTTACCTACCCTTTAAGATTAAAGTCGTGGTTATTCGTCCGTATCGGATGATTGTTTCTTACCGGGCTTAGCGCCGCATTCGCATGGCCCATCCCCATGCTTGGTACAAGGCTCACCCGCTTTCTTCTGCAGCGCTTCCCATTCATCCAATGGGATCAACTCTTCGCGCTTCAAAAAGTAACGCGTATCTTCAACGATCACCGTCACTGCGTCCTGCAACGGATGCACGTCAATAACCTTGCCCTCGCCGTGCGGGGTTCCAATCCGTTTATTACGTTTAGGAAGGTGCTTACGAGCCTCGACGTACTGTTCGTACTCGTACACCAGACAGCAGCGCAGCCGTCCACACATCCCGGTAATTTCGGATGGATTCAGCGAAATCCCCTGCATCTTCGCCATCTTGATCGAAATCGGGCTGAAATCGGTCAGGAAGGTACTGCAACAGCGTTCCTGCCCACACGCGCCGAATCCGCCCAGCAATTTAGCCACATCACGCGGCCCAATCTGGCGAACTTCCACCTCGGAAGCCGTGAAGATGCGCCCCAATTCAGAAGCCAGCCGCGAGGTATTGATTTTATCTTCAGCAGAAAACAGGAAGGTGAGCATCGTACCGTCAAAATTGTAATGAGCCGCCACAAACTTGCAGTCTCCGAAACCGCCAAGCTGCCGCGCCTTTGCCTTGCACTGATCTAAGGCATCCGCTTCTTGCATTTCCCAATGCTGCTTAAGCGCGAGGTCACGAGGAGTTGCCGGACGCAGAATCGGTTTGTATTCCCGGCCTGTATCCTCAGCGACAGCGAAACTCACAACCTGTCCCATTTGTCGGCCACGAGCGGTTTCGACAATCACATAATCGTTGATCTGCAATTCGGCATAAGCGCTATAATCAAAATTATACAGTTTACCTACCCGGTGAAATCGAACACCAGCAACCTTTTGCTGCTGCTCGACAAGTATATTGCTCATGTTGTTATCCATAACCTAAACGAATAAAGTTGAGTGCGATACTTACGTAATGATAAGGCAAAGTAACGCTCCACGCCAAAATATTGACATATTTGCTTCAAAATGCTAGTCTCAACTAACCAGTCTAAACTTATCTTATAGTCAATAATTCTCAAATTATCAACGCACAATCTATGTTGCGATTGAAGATTTTATTTTCTCTGAGGGCTGTCCATGAACACCCTAGTAATGAAATTCGGTGGTTCCTCAATCGGAACGACCACAGCGCTCACTCAGGTACTCAGTATTGTGCTCCACGAGCGTGAACAATGGGGGCATTTGGTACTGGTTGTTTCGGCTCTAGAGGGCGTTACAGACGCGCTCATCGAGGCCGCACATCTGGCCGAACTCGGCCAGCATCGAGGTTATCGTCGTATTGTGGCGAACTTACGCACACGGCATCTTTCCCTCATCGAAGAACTGCCTTTAGGCACAACCGAACGAACCGCTTTAAGCGCGGATATTGATCGACTCCTATTTGATATGCTTGATATTTATCAAAGCATGTCACAAGCTGCCTCAATGACAGGACAGGCCGGCATCGTAGACGCGACAATCGGCGTGGGTGAAAAAATCGCCGCTCGCATCATCGCTGCCCTACTCCGGCAAAATAATCTGCGCAGTGTTGCCATTGATACCACCTCGCTCATCATCACAGACGATGTCTACGGTAACGCCACGCCCAACATTCCGCTGACACGGGTTCAAATTGCTGAAAACCTCCTCCCGCTTCTTGATCGTAATATCGTTCCTGTCGTCACCGGTTTCATAGGCGCGACCAGTTCCGGCAAACCCACAACGCTTGGACGAGGCGGGAGTGACTACACCGCCTCCGTCTTGGGTGTATGTGTGGAAGCAACCGAAATCTGGATATGGACGGATGTCGACGGTATGATGACAGCAGACCCGCGTGATTTTGATAATGCACAGGTCATCCCTGCCCTCTCCTACACCGAAGCAGCCGAACTTGCCTACTTCGGGGCGCGGGTGTTACATGCCCGCATGATCGCGCCGGTTCAGGCTCAAAAAATCCCGCTGCACATTAAGAATGTGTATAAGCCACAAAAAGTAGGCACAATCATTTCCGGGGAAAACCCGCGCAAAGAAGATCGAATCAAAGCGGTTACGTATATTTCGGGGTTGGTGGTGCAGACGAAACAATCCGGGATGTCTGCCCACATTTCAGCCATACTGGAACAAACCTTGGCCAGCGTACCCAACAGCCAGCTCGATATTGTAATTTCGTCGCAATCCTCTATGAAAGGATTGACCTGTTTCCTCATCCCCACCACAGCCGGGCCGGATGCCGTCCACACCATGCGCGTCGCACTAGAAGCGGTATTGGCAGGCAAGCCAGAAACGCAGTCTTGGAGTGTTCAGCCCGTGACCATCATCACAGCCATCAAGAATGCCTCATCCAGCACCACGCAAATGATGGCGAAAATTTTGAGTAAACTGACCTCAGTGCCCATTATCGCGGTGACGCAGGGACCCTCCGACTGCAATTTCTCGATCGTTGTCGAAAGCCTGTACGCCGAAAACGCAATCTATGAAATACACGACCTGATCATCAATAACGGTTGAAGTATCGTTCCAATTCCCATGCCGTTACTTGCCGGTTGTATTCTTCAAATTCCTGCCGTTTAGCCGCCAGATAGCGGTCACTGATATACGGGCCTAGAGCAGAAAGAATCACATCGCTCTGGCTTAAAACATCTAACGCCTCTCCCAAAGAAGAAGGCAGTATCTCCAACTGACGAACGCGGGTACGATCTTGCCGTACCAACGTTTCTTCAAGGGGGTCAGGCAGCGGGAGCTGCTGCCGGATGCCATCCAAACCAGCCATGAGCATCACAGCGCTCGCCAGATAAGGATTGATGCTGGGGTCAGGACAGCGCAGTTCAAGCCGCGTATGGGCTTCTTTTCCACTCGCAATATGGGGCACGCGGATTAATGCTCCCCGGTTGATGTGTGCCCATGTAACATACATCGGAGCTTCAAAACTCATACCAAGGCGTTTATAAGAATTCACAAGTGGTGCCAGAATCGCGCACATCGCACGGGCATGCATCAACTGACCGGCGAGGAAATACTTCGCCGTCTGCGATAATCCATATTCATCCTGATTGTCCGCAAATACATTCGCATCCGAATGAGGGTCATGCAAACTCTGATGCGTATGCATTCCGGAACCGGGGAGGTGTGCATCAGGTCGGGGCATGAACGTACAGTGAAGTTGATGACGATTCGCAATCGTCTTCAGAGCCACACGCGCCGTCAATATCTTATCAGCCGACGCCAATGCGTGATCATATTCAAAGTCGATCTCGTGCTGCCCTGCACCAATTTCATGGTGCGTTGAATCGATCTGAATATTCAATTCGGTCAGCGAAGCAATCATTTCCTGCAAAATTGATTTCGCAGGATCATTTGATATGTCAAAATAACCCGTCTGATCAAGAGGGGCCAATGGTTGAACTGCTCGACCTTCGCGCATCCGGAACAGGAAAAATTCCAGTTCCATCCCGATTTTATAGCTAAAACCCATTTCCTCGGCTTGCCGCAGCGCTTTGATGAGGATATTCCGGGGATCGCCGATAAATGGCTCGCCTCGCAGCGTATAAACATTGCAAATCAACCGTGCAGTACGATGTGTTTCGTTCCACGGAAGCACCGTAAACGTATTAATATCCGGCATCAGCAGCATGTCGCTTTCTGCAACACGCGCAAAGCCTTCAATGGATGAGCCATCAAAGTGAGACCCGTGATCAATGACATGACCAACGTCCGAACCGGGGATCGTTACACTCTTAACAATACCCGTGATGTCAGTAAACCACAGATCAACAAATTGAATGTTCTGTTCACTTATTGCGGCCAAAACGGCTTCTTTTGTTGGCATGAAACACAACACCTTTGATTAAACCCGGCATTCAACCCACACTTTTGTTGGTCTCATTACCCCGGTTTGGTAGAGCTATTTAAAAAGAGAGTATAACGGAAATTATTGAAATCAACCTACAGAGGACATTACCAAATCAAGCGCGTAACCATTAGTGACAGCTAACAATCAATTGGACTCATCCAGTACCCCCAAATGCCCCATCAAAGCATCAATCCCCAGAATGTAACTCCGCCATCCAAAGCCAGAAATCTGCCCTACGCATACCGGAGCCAGCAGTGAGCGATGCCGGAATTCTTCTCTCGCATGAACGTTTGACAGGTGAACCTCAATAACTGGAATCTCGATGGCGCTAATGGCATCTCGTAAAGCAATAGAGGTATGCGTATAAGCCCCCGGATTAAAAACCACACCATCAGCCCAGTTTCGTGCAACATGCAATATGTCGATTAATGCCCCTTCGTGATTCGATTGTTCTGACCGGAGTTCCGCTTTGTGCCACCGCGCGCGTGAAGCAGCCAACTGATTGATCTGCTCGAGCGTGATGCTTCCATAAACCGTCGGCTCACGAGTTCCCAGCAAATTGAGGTTCGGCCCGTGCAGCAGCAGTACTTGTTTCGTCATGATTTTTTCTCCCACACACAGGTCACACGAATATTGCCAGTGCTAAACGCCTAAGACTTCAACTGCCGCAGCGTTTCAATCACCACTCCAGCCTCAACATCATGGGCAATCACAGGCTGTCCTATGGCTTTCAAAAGAACAAAACGAGAATGCCCCGCTTGCCATTTCTTATCAGACCCCATCGCCGCAAACAGCTCAGCCGGATCAAGGTCACCGATGCGCGTCGGCAGCCCAACAGTGGAAACCACCTTTTCGACTTTTTCGCTGAGTTCGGCGCTGCACAACCCTAATACATACGATAAGCGAGCCGCAGCGACCAATCCAACACCCACAGCTTCTCCATGCGGCCAACTGTACTGCGATACGCGTTCAATTGCATGCGCGAACGTGTGCCCCAAATTGAGGTAAGCCCGAACCGTTTTCTCATACGGGTCTTCTTGCACAATCTTTACTTTGACCGCAACCGCGCGCGCAATCAATATCTCGGCCTGTGTTTTATCCCACAATTCGGGCTGCAATAACTGCTCATCCGCAATGAACCCATGCTTAATCACTTCTGCCATGCCACAGCGCCATTCACGTTCCGGCAGTGTTGCCAATACATCAGGGTCAATGATTACCACTTCCGGCTGTTTGAACGCGCCAACCAGATTTTTCCCCTGTGGCAAATCCACCCCAACCTTTCCGCCCACGCTTGAGTCAACCATCGCCAGCAAAGTCGTAGGGATTTGCACAAACCGCACCCCGCGCATATAAGTCGCAGCCACGAAGCCAGCCGTATCGCCAACCACACCGCCGCCTAACGCCATAACCGTTCCGGAACGGTCTAACCCGGCCGTAACCAATTCCGGATAAAGCCCATTAACAGTTTCGAGGGTTTTATATTGTTCACCGTCTGGCATCGTGATAACGCTGGAATTCGGTAGTAACTGAGACAGGCGCTTTCCATAAAATGAGGCAACAGTGGTGTTCGTAATGACGACTGAAGGAGCAGCGGGAACATACTCGCCAATCTTGTCTAGTAGTCCCGACCCAATCTTGATCGTGTAATCAAATTCGGGTGAAGTTACGTTGATATTTTGTGCCACAATTCAATCACTTCCTCGGCGATCTGTTCCGGTGTCTTGTCAGAAGTATCGATCTGATGCGGAATTGCGGCATAGGCAGGCTGTCTTTTTTCCAGCAGCGCCCGCCAATCACCCTTCAACAAAGGTCGCTCGGTTTTATCAGCCGTCAGACGAGCTTTAATAACATCCGGAATCGCCGTTAAGCAAATCACCACGCCGGAAGAGATCATCACCTCACGATTACTCTCATCGACCAGCATCCCGCCGCCCGTCGAAATCACATAACTGTCCTGTGCTGCCAGAAACCGGCAAACCCGTCTTTCGATATGCCGGAATCCTTGCTCTCCCTGCCGCTGAAAGATCTCCGGAATAGTCATACCTACTCTGCGAACAATCTCTTCATCGGTATCAATAAACACACGCCCCAACCGCTCGGCCACAAGGCGGCCAACAGTAGATTTCCCCGTCCCCATAAAGCCGGTAATCACGATATTGCGACGATTAGTCGTATCCAAAACGCCACTCCACATTATTCATGGGAAGATCAGACAAACGCGCCTGACGTAGAGTCTCAAAACGGGGCTGCATCTCCTGAATACTATCACCGCCCAGTTTTTCTAACAACGCGTCAGCGATAACAACGGCCATCATCGCCTCACCAATCGGCACAGCCCGTGGCAGCGCACAAAAATCGCTGCGCTCATAGACAGTCGCCTCCGGTTGCCCTGTCGCCAGATTGACCGAGTCCATACTTTGCAGGATCGTCGCAATCGGTTTCATCGCCACCCGCGCCACAATCGGCGCACCGGTCGAAATACCACCCTCGGTGCCACCGGCGCGGTTCGTCCTGCGTCCCAACGTCCCCTGTTCATCCGTCAAATAAATCGCGTCATGAACCTCAGAACCGCGCTTGGTCGCGTTATCAAACGCCTCACCGATCTCCGCGCCCTTCATTGCATGAATGCTCACCATAGCCGCCACAATCCGCGCGTCCAACCGGCGATCCCAATGCACATGAGACCCCAACCCCGGCGGCACATTCAACGCCACCACTTCAAAAATGCCCCCCAGCGTATCCTTATCAATCTTGATCTGCCGGATAGCCTCGTGCATCGCGTCCACACGTTCCGCTACAGGACTCCGCACATCATTGTCCTCGGCGATACGAAACCGATCCGCATACCCCACATCCAGCGGGACATCCACCTTCACATCCCCAACCTGTACGACATATCCGCCGATCTGAATACCAAACACCGCCAGCAGCTTCCGGCAGATCGCGCCAACCGCCACCCGCATCGTTGTTTCGCGGGCGCTGGCACGCTCCAGCGCGATTCGCAAATCGCCATACCCGTACTTGATCGCGCCGGTCAAATCAGCGTGGCCGGGGCGCGGCGTAGACATCGGCGTAACGTCCTTTTCCTTCCAATTCTTGAAGTCGCGGTTCTCAACCAGCAGCGCGATGGGACCGCCCGTCGTCACCCCGTTCATCAGCCCCGCCGTAATCCGCACCTCATCACGCTCAATACTCATGCGCCCGCCTGAACCATATCCCTGCTGGCGGCGCGCCAATTCCACATTAATCTCTTCGGCGGAAAGCGGCAGCCCAGCAGGCATCCCTTCAAGGATTGCCGTCAACATCGGCCCGTGGCTCTCACCGGCTGTTAGAAAACGAATCATATAACCTCTATCTTCTTGGGTATCGCTCAGTTCTCTTTTTGCGCAAGGGCATCGCGGGCAGCCTGTAGCATAACCTCGACAGGCGCTTCCCGCCCCGTCCAGATCCCAAAAGCTGCTGCTCCCTGCCGGACAAGCATACCTAATCCACCAATAGCATGTCCACCATTCGCCTCGGCCTGCCGCATGAACCGCGTCACCGACGGGCGGTACACCATATCATATACCGTGACGCCTTTCGGGAAAGCAACCCCATCAATCCACGGCGACTCGTCCACACGCGGCCACATCCCGACCGAGGTACAGTTCACCACGAGGCTAACCGCTTGCTCAGCCGCCTCATCCAATGTCCGCACATCCACGTTCTGAATACCGGCGCTAATCGTCAGGTCAGCCAGCATCACATTCGCTTTTTCCAGCGTCCGGTTGACGACCGTCACCTGCGCGCCTTCTTTAGCCAGACCATAAACCGCCGCCCGTGCCGCCCCTCCAGCCCCCAGCACAATCACCTTCTGCTCGCGGATATTCAAGTCATAGCTCTTCAAATCGTCAATAAAACCCATCACATCCGTATTCGTGCCGGTGTTCTTTTCAAATTCAATCGTATTAACCGCGCCGACCGCTCTTGCCCGCTCATCCGGCAGCACGAAAGACATCACCTTCTCTTTCAAAGGCAC
>JAFLCH010000089.1 GCA_017303775.1 Anaerolineae bacterium
TTATCTACTTTGACGCGTTTGGGGGCGAGCTTGGGCTTATTCTCGTCCTTGAAGGTTTCGGCCTGCGCGAGGATGCCCTGCGCGCTGAGGCGACCACTTTCGCCTTCGGTGCCGAGCATGGCGGCGAGTTCGATGATGCGCTGGGTTTCGTCGTCGAGGGCGGTGACGAGGGTGGAGGTGCGATCCCCTTTGACCTGCTTGGTGACGTGATAGTGTTTATCGCCATAACCGGCAAGCTGGGCGAGGTGGGTGACGACGAGGACTTGATGGGTGGCGGCGAGCGCCCAGAGTTTTTCGCCGACGACGCTGCCGACCCGCCCACCGATGCCGGTATCAATTTCGTCGAAGATGAGGGTGGCGGTTTGGTCGGCCTGCGCGAGGACGCGCTTGAGGGCGAGCATGATGCGGGCGGTTTCGCCACCGGAGGCGACCTTGACCAGCGGACGGAGGGGTTCGCCGGGGTTGGCGCTCATCATAAATTCGACATCATCGACGCCGGTATGGGTGAAGTGGTAGCGCTTGTCGCCGATGAAGCAACCGTCGGGATCGGCGGTGCGCTTGATGGCGACTTCGAAGCGGGCTTTTTCCATGCGCAGATCGGCGAGTTCGGCGACGATTTTGTCGCTCATCTTCTGGCCGATGAGGGTGCGCACCTTGCTGATGCGTTCGGCGACTTCGCCAATGAGGCGGAGGAGTTTTTCTTCCTCGGCGCGGAGTTCCTTGAGGCGTTCGTCGCTGTTGCCGATGCTCTGCAACTCGGTGCGGGCACGTTCGGCATGTTCGAGGACGGCTTCGATGGTGGCACCGAAGCGGCGGCGGAGCTTGTTGATGACTTCGAGGCGTTCTTCGACTTCTTCCAAGCGTTCGGGATTATATTCGACTTCATCGGCGTACTTGCGGAGGGTGAGGGCGAGTTCTTCGGCCTGTTCCGCGAGGGCGTCGGCTAATTCGCTCTCCTCGCTCATTTTGGGGTCGATGTTGACGAGTTTGGTGAGGAGGACGGAGACCTGGCCTAACTGATCGACGGCGGACATTTGATCGCTGGAGTCGTCACCGTGGAGGAGGGCGTAGGCTTCGGCGGTGAGGGTGGCGAGGGTTTCGCTGTTGCCCATGCGGGACCGTTCGGCACGGAGTTCATCTTCCTCGCCGGGGCGAAGTGCGGCGGCGTCGATTTCTTCGACTTCATGTTTGAGCTGTTCGGCGCGGCGCTTGAGGGCGGCCTCGTCTTCGGTGAGGCGTTTGACTTCGCGGCGAACGTTGTTGACTTTATCGACCAAGGCGGAGAGGGCGAGGCGCATCTCGGTCAATTCGGCGTAACGATCCAGCAGGTCGATGTGGGAACGCGGATTGAGCAGCGAGAGGTGTTCACTCTGACCGTGGACATCGACCAGCAGCGAACCGACGGACTTGAGGACTTCGGTGCTGGTGGTGACGCCATTGATGCGGGCGGTAGAGCGGCTGTTGCCCTTGACTTCACGGGAGAGGGTGACGTATTCGTCGCTGTCGCCTTCCATTTCCTCGCGGCGGAGGATGGGAATCACCTGCGCCTGCGTGGTTTTGTTGAGGGCGAACACCCCTTCGATGACGGCTTTATCCGCACCCGCGCGGACGAATGAGCCATCGGCTTTGCCGCCCAAGAGGAGATCGACGGCGTCGATGATGATGGATTTACCCGCGCCGGTCTCGCCGGTGATGACATTAAAGCCGCGATCAAAGGTTAATTCCAGACGGTCGATGATGGCGAAATTCTGGATGCGTAATTCTTCGAGCATGTCTTAGCCTTCAGCGCTGGCTGCCCCAAATGGACAGCTCCAAACGTATATTCAAGAACCATTATAGCGGTTATCGGGATGGAGGGCTGAATGCTTACCCTCCGTCCGTCATGTTCAGCCGCGCAACTTGAAACGATTGTAAACAAAGTAGGCCACAACGGCGATAAAAATCCACATGCCGATGTTGGAGAGACTTTGTTGGAACAGGAACTGCCACGGTGAGCCGATGGTGCGCGCGAGTTCGTCGGTGTATTCCGGACCCAGTTCCTGCAAGGCGCTGAGCATGGGCTGGACGTAGGTGACATAGACGTAACCCATGCCGCCCAAGAGACCGCCCACGACGACGCCTAGTGCACCGATTTCACCGGAATAGCGCCCGCGACGGCGTTTGGTGGCGCGGAGGGCGGCTTCGGAAACGATGCCGCCGGCGGGGACGCTGGCGATAATCCAGATGAGCAGGAAGCCGATGGCGGAGGCGATGAAACCCCCAACGGCGCTGAGCGCTGCACAAACGGCGAAGACGATCACATAGTCATTGGCTCCTGCCGTGAAGAATTTATTTTCGTGCTGACGCACGCATTGTTTGCAACGGTAGCCGACGGGTGTTGAGACGGCGCAATCGGCGCACATCAGACGGCCACACTTGTTGCAGCGGAGACCCGTTTCCCGATCCGGGTGGATCTCGCAGTAGGTTACAACTTGTTCCACGTTGTTTTCCTCACCTCTCCTTTTGCTGATAGTTTCAGCATAACATGAGCTTCATTACCATTGCGTCAATCTTGCCGAAGAATTTATTAAGATGTGAAAGGCGAGCCTCTTAAGAACTCTCTCGATAGATGCGACGTTTATCCGGTTTGGAGCGCATTTGAATGCGCGGCTCCAGACGATCGAGCAGGGAACGATAGAAATAATGGCGTTCCCGCAGGCGAACAAAGCGGCTGATATGCTGACTGGCCTGCACGCGGATGCTATCCCCCGGTTGGACATTACCGAGAAAGATGCCGTCCAGCGTGAGGGTGATTTCAGTTTGAATGTCCTCGGCGGGCAGGACTTCGACAGTCGCGCCTTGCGAGAGGACGATGGGGCGCTCCATGCTGAGGTGCGGGGCGACCGGCACGATCAGAATGTTGCGCAGTTCGGGGGGCAAGATCGGCCCGCCGCAGGCTAAGGCGTAGGCAGTTGAGCCGGTGGCGGTGGCGATGATCAGCCCATCGGCGTTGTAGGTGGTGGCCCAGTCGCCGTCGATATAGGTTTCCAGCCAGATGGTGCGCGGGGCACTGCCGCGACTGATGACGATGTCGTTGAGGGCATCACCGCTGGCGACCAGCGCATCTCCGCGCAGGAGGGAGGCTTGGATCATCATGCGTTCTTCGATCCAACCCTGCCCGTTCAAGACCTGTGAGAGCAGGGATTCCCATGTATGGGGGCCGGGGATTTCGGTCAAGAAGCCCAACTGACCCATGTTGATGCCGAGCACCGGCACGTTGTGGGGGGCGGAGACCCGCGCGGCACGGAGCATGGCACCGTCCCCACCGATGGCAACCACCATATCGACTCTGGCTACGTCCGCTTCCACTTCGTCATGATCCCAGCGCGTGTGAACCCAACTTTCGATATTTTGCGCACGGAGATAGGCTGCGATTTGTTCGGCCACGGGAAAAGATTGAGGGCGCAGCGGATGTGCCAGTACGCCGACCCGTTTGTATGATGAGGCCAATATGCTGCGCTCCTCGCCTTGTTTGGTTTGAGTGGATTATAGTGCATGGTTCACTCAGGAGCTACCAAAGCGCATGTTTCCATGGTAGCACATGTGTTCTCAAATGCAAACCATGAATTTGGCCTGCGAGGGAAACGCAGGCCAAAAGTTGTTATCGAAGGGGCTGATTAGCGCGACGCGCCTTCGCCTTGAAGGGCGACATCGGCGGGCTTGCGCGGATGGATGACTGCCATTTGTAGGAAGAGGAGGCCGCCAACGAGGCCGGTGATGATGCGGCAGGCGTAGTGGAGGAAGGAGACGGCGATGGCAGCGGAAGAAGCCATGCCGACCTGCGTGAAGAAGAAAGCGAACGCGCCTTCCCGCACGCCCAAGCCGCTGATGGAGATGGGGATGGTGGTGACGATCCAGATGATGGGCATGAAGACAAAGTAGTGGATGGGGTCTACCTGTGTGCCGACGGCGCGGCTGATGAGGATGACGGCGACGACGTTGACCATCTGTGAGATGACGGACATGAGGAGGGTGACGACAAAGAGGCGCGGTTCTTCGTGGAGTTTGTGCAGCGAGTGATAGAGGCCACGAATGCCGGACTCGAAACGGTCGATGTAGGGGATTTTGAAGATCCACTGGAAGCGGCGCATGAAACTCTTGTTGAAGAACAAGAACCAACCCCCGATGAGGCCGATGATGACGAAAAAGACGATGCCGGTGACATCCGCGACGCCGGCGACGTGGTTGCTGACGAGAACGGCGATGCCTGCCATGAGGGCGAGCGAGATGAGGGCGATGGCACGGTCGATGAGGACGGTGGAGATGGCGGCGGTGTTCTTGCCGGTGTCACGCGAGAGGTTGTAGGCACGGGCAAGATCGGAACCGACGGCTTCCGGTAGGAAGAGGCCGAAGAATTCGCCGATGAGGGTGCTCTTGAGGAGGAAGAGTAAGCTCACCTTCTCGCCGGTGGCCTGTACGAGATAACGCCAGCGCACCGTCCACAAGACGATAAAGCCGAAATAGGCAGCGAAGCCCAGCAGATAAAAGCCGATGTCAAGGTTACGCAGGTGGCCGAGGAGGAGGTTAAAGTCGATGACTTTAAATAAGAGAACCAAGACCACGAGCGTAAAAACGATGCGAACAATTGAAAATAACAACTTGCGATTCATATCAACAACCTTTCAGGTTGGTTCCAAACTTTGCGAGTGCCGTTATCGTTTGCGATACAGTCCCCAGAAGAGATCAAAGGTCGGGTAAGGAATAGGCAGGCTATCCGGAACGAGCTTGACGAATTGGGTGGTGACGCTGCTGAGCGGCATTGTTTCCAACTTATGACCGGCGAGCGATTTGGCATGCGCCCCGGTCAACCATTTGGCAGGGCGTCCGGCAGCGATCTGCGTGAAGCCCATATCGTGCGCAAGACGGTTGAGGGTGCTGCGCGAGAACCAGTGGAGCACACTGGGAGGGCTGTATTCATGCCAGTTTTCGCCAAAGGCTTTCGCTACCCAACTATCTTTGTCCCATGTTTCGATCAACCAGTATCCTCCGGGTTTGGTGAGGGCGGCAGCATTCTGGAAGGCTTTGCGGAGGTCGTGAAAATGCGCGACCACCTGCACCATGTTGACCAGATCAAACTGCTGATCGGCGGTGAAGTCTTCGAGCGTTCCCTGCTGCACGTGAACCCCCATCTGCTCGCGGGCAAAGCGGGCGATTGAACCGTTCGGCTCGATGCCCTGTCCCTGCCAGCCGGTTTCGATCAAACCGGACAGGATGAACCCGGCGGCTGCACCGACATCCAGCACTGTGCCGGGGGTGGTGTAACGGCGGAGGAGCTGACCATAACGCCGACCATGGGCAACCAAAAGATCTCTGGTCTCTTTATAGTTGGGATAGCCTGCACCCCCTCCCTCGAAATAGCTGTCGTCATAAATTTCTATGACATGATCCGTATCCGGATTGAGTTCGCAAAAACGGTGCTTACAACTTTCACATTCCCGAATCCAGTACTCATACTTTTGAAAAACACGCTGCGACTTGGTACTACAAACTGGGCATTGCATCGATCTCGTCGCCTTCTTTCCTTTTATTTAGTTGTTACAGTTTATTCAGTTAATACACTATAACCTCAAAATAATTAACGTAATCCCAAAAGTGGGTACGGACTTACCAAATTGGTATCTTTTTCGGCGCTGACCACATGATCGCGCATGGTACGGACATCGTAATACTGCTTGAAGATGCGAAGCGCCTGCCGGACGACTTCGATTTTCGGTTCAGCGGGCAGGTTCATGGCCGGGAAAAAGGCCATTTCCGGCTGGTTGTCATCCACACCCAGAAAATCCAGCGGGTTGAGCAGGATGGAGGGCTGGATGCCGGTGGCGCGGCAGGTGAGCATCGCCATGCGGAAATAGGCGAGCGCTAAAAAGCGAGAATAGGCGCTGATGTAGAGCACGTAGCTGGTATGGAAAGGGGTCTTGAAAACCGGAAAGGTGGTGACCGGAATTTCGATCATGCGGCGATCTTTGGTTTCGACCCAATAGGTTTTGTTGGTACGGCGGCCATCGCGGAAGGTGCCGAACAACTGCTGCCGATCCGCCTTTTGTTCCTCGGTGAGTTTGGAGGTCATGAAGTAGTAGGCACGCGCGAGTGAACCGAGGTAGGTGGGAAAGGTGGAGCAATCGTAGGTGTATCCGCGACGGGAAAGCACGTTAAGTACATCATCAGAGATGCTGTAACCGGGAGCGCGGAAACCGATGGTCTTTTGACCGGTGACCGATTCGAGAATGGCCTCGGTCTTGCTGAGTTCGTCCTCGACTTCCTGCGGGGTGTAAAGCTGCATCCACGGTTCGTGTTTGAAGGAATGGTTACCGATTTCATGGCCGGCATCGGCGATGGATTTGAGAGCCGGCTGATTGCTTTCGATGGCGGCATCCTGACCGACGATGAAAAAGGTAATCTTCAGGTCTTCTTCTTTGAGAAGCTTTAGGATGCGAGGGACTACGATATCCAGATAAGATGGATAGCTTACCCAATTGGGGTCACCATGCGTTTTCATGTATGACCACTTGTTATCCAAGTCTAATGAAAGACTGGCGACGGGTTTCTGACCGGTCATAATCCCTCTCTCTATCACACAGGCATTTGTATCGGTTCGGGTTAACGCTGTCACTTTAGCGTTAACCCCTAAAATCTCCCTAACGCCCGACAGACCGGTCGTGAAATTTTCCTAAACCGGATCGTTATTTTGGCGGCGGCACTCAGGCCTTGTGATCGGCGATGACCTGTTCGGCGACTTTCAGGGCATAGCGGGTTACGGCTTCGCCATTCCCCAATTCGGGATAGATCATCACCGTGTTGCCCATGTACAAGCCTTGAACGGGTGTCTTGATGGGCGGGATCTCGTGGAGCGTGCCCATGGGACGGATCGGCTCGACATATTTGGCTTTTTGAGGGATGAATTCGACGATGTCGCTTTCCTGATAGTCGGGGAACATGCGGCGGAAGTGTTTCATCCACTCGGTTTTGAGTTTCTCATCCGACCATGTGGCGACTTCGCTATCCGGCGCAACATACTTGGGCAGGTAGACGAGGTGATAGCCTTTGACGTGCTTGGGGTCGATGAGGTTGGTGGTTTCGACGACGGCGGTGAAAGGGATGCTTTCGTCGGTGATGTTGAGCACGTAATAGGGCAATAGGCGCTTGCGCAGGATGAGCAGCGGGCAGACGACGCCCAGATACTGCTGCCCAGCCAGCAGATCGCGGAAATCTGATGGCGCGGACGGGATGAGCGAGGCCAGAATGGGCGAGGCGAGGGTGCTGGCGACCAGATCGTAAGGGATGACTTCACCCTTCAGCCGGACGCCGACCGCACGATTATTTTCGATGACCACTTCCTCTATTGCTGTGTTGACGTGGAAGGTGACACCGAGGGCTTCGCACTTGCGGGCGAGGGCTTCGATGAGGGTGTAGTAGCTGTTTTCGAGGTAGCACATCATCTCTTTGGAGGTGACACCCTGCCGCGTTCCCATCATGCGGCGCAAACGCGACCAGATGTAGGTGGCGGGAACATCTTCGGCGGTGGTATCGAACTTGGCACGCAGCAGCGGCTTCCAGACTTTCTGGTACGCGCCGCGCCCGCTCACGCTCAGCAGCCACTTTTCCACAGGCACGGTATCCATCTTGTGCCAGTCACTTTCGAACTGGGCGGCGATGACCTGCAAGCCGAGGCGAAAGCGCTGAAAAATGTTGAGCGGCGGGAAGAGCATGAAATCAACGGGTGTGTTGAAGTCGTAGAGCTTGCCGCGGTCGTAGAAGCCCTGTTTGGTGGCGGTGAAATGACGTTTATCCGCGACACCGCTTTCCTCAATCAAACCTTGCATCGAGGTGTCGCTGCTGAGAATGGTGTGGTAGAAGCGGTCAATACGCAGGCCATCATAGGGCATATAACCGGCTAAGCCGCCCAAGTTATCACCGCGCTCGTAGACCGTGACCTTAAAACCATTCTGGACGAGTTTATAGGCGAGAGCGACGCCCATGATGCCGCCCCCGATAATCGCGATGCTCTTTCCAGACTGCTGACTTGCTGACATTCCTAACCCCCTCGATGCCATGAACCGTGGTTAATTTAACTATGCTTGAATCGTGGATGAAGTGCAATCGAAGACGAGGATCAGCACCGGAATCGGGCTGCATGATCCCCGTCGATTCGGAGTGAAGATTCGAGCGGTAAGCGGGACGGCCTAACGCTCCTGTACTGATGGTGCCGCGGGGAAGGCGGGCTTCCCAAAGAGCGACTGGAGCAGCAACCGCCACTGGAACTTGAGATGGCTGCGGGTGACGCGCGCGATCTTGATGCTGGACTGGCCGAAGGTGCGGACGTGCAGCGTGGTGGGGAATTCCGTGACGCTGAAGCCGGCTTGAATGGCCTTGACCAGAATTTCGGTTCCGGCGAGGAAGTCGTTGCTTTCAAAGGTGATGGTATCGACCACACGGCGGCGATAGCCCCGATAGAGGGCAGTCCATGTGTGGATCTTCCAACTGACGAGCACGCGGTAGAGGAGCGACGCGCCGAAGCTGAACATCAGGCGGTAACCGGGGACACCTTCGACATGGCCGTTGGGATGATAGGGCGAGGCGGTCACGATGTCGGCATTATCGACGTGCATACGCGCCAGTAATTGAGGAATGGTGTCCAGCGGGTAAGTGCCGTCGAAGTCGGTGGTGACGACGATGTCACCTTTGGCCTGCTTCAAACCGGTGCGGATGGCCGCGCCGAGACCGCGATTGACTTCGTGAGAAACGACCTGTACGCGGGGGTCATTTTCGAACTCGGCCTTGAGCAGCGCTTCCGTATTATCTTTGCTGCCATCGTTGACAAAAATGAGTTCAACATCGTTCGACTTGGAAAGATAATCCAGCAGTTTACGGACAGCGACGGCTGTTTGCTGTACACCTTCGGATTCGTTGTAAGCGGGTATAACCAATGAAAGTTTCATCATTCCCTCAATTCATAATAATGCTGTCCGACGCCCACATAATAAGGATGAAGGATTTCGGTTAAATGGGTTTGGGCAGTTTCTCTATCAAACGATAATGACTGCGACTGTAAGCTGTCTGCCTTGCGAACGGCTAAAAAAAGGCAGAATTTAGGCTTTGTAATGAATATAGGTCGATCCATAAATTTTTAGCTGGACGTGAGGACGGCAAGGTAATTTAAGCTCAGACACATCACCGTTCTCATGATTATTACGCAGTGTCTTTAAATCATTAAGTATGGTTTCGTACCTATCCTGTATACTGAATCATATCACCACGATACAGGACGGAATTGAGTAAAGGTTCGGGAGAGAATGACATTTATCCATGCAAGTGCGGAAGTTGAAGCAGATGTGACGATCGGGGAGAACACCAAGGTATGGCACCTGTGCCATATCCGGCGCGGCGCAACGCTGGGCAGCGATTGTGTGCTGGGGCGGGGGGTGTTCGTGGACGCCGGTGTGCAGATTGGCCGGGGCGTAAAGATTCAGAATTATGTTTCGGTCTTTCATGGGGTCACGATTGAAGATGGGGTGTTCGTGGGGCCGCATGTGTGCTTTACGAACGATATGTTCCCACGGGCAGTCAACCCTGATATGTCGCTGAAGGCGGCGGATGATTGGGTGTTAAGTGAAACGCTGATCAAGGCAGGCGCGGCGATCGGGGCGAACTCGACGATTGTGTGCGGGATCACCATCGGGCGCTGGGCGATGATCGGATCGGGGAGCGTGGTGACAAAGGATGTGCCGGATTACGGGCTGGTCGTGGGCAACCCGGCTCGCATCATCGGTTATGTGACTGCCGGCGGGAAACGGGTCGCCACGCAGGAAGAAGCCATACAGCAATCAACTTAATGATTGAAAGGAGTCCTCAATGATCACGGATGAACTGGTCAGCAAACTCCAACACAGCGATGCATTGCAGCGATTGAACGCAGCGATTGTACTGGGCACGGTTGATGAGGTGCAGGCTATTCCTCCGCTGATTGAGGCTTTCAAGCATGAGGGTGAAGCTGATGTGAAGCAGGCGATGAGTTGGGCCGGCAAACGGCTGCAAGCGGCGCGGCATGAGGGTTATTCAACCCTCGAAGCGATCATCCAGCACTTCCGGATCGACCGGATGCTGGACGAACAGAATGAAGCGCGCGAACGGCAAATGATGGAACAGATGAAGTTTCGGGCCGAGATGGAACACTTGAAGCGGCAGGACGACAATATTAAAGACATGGCAGCCGGTTCAGTGATCGGCGGCGCGTTATTCGGATTGTCGGGCATGATGTCGGGAATGGCGGGGGTCGCGCCGAGTTCGGCAGATTTCATCTCATCCAACCTTGGCAGTTCGGGGCCGCAGTTGGGCACGCAGCGGATTATGCCAACGCGCCCCAGCAGCAGCGAAATCCGGCTGCAAGTGCAGCGGCTGCACCACGACGCATCACCCGACAAGCGCGCACAGGCCGCGCTGAACCTTGCGCGGCTGGTGAATAACCCGGAGGCGCTGCCTGATCTGGCGCATGCCTTCATCAGCGATCCAGCGGCGGCAGTTCAAGCGGCGGCACAGAAGGCCGCCAAAGAAATTTACTGGAACGCCGTTTACTGGGATATGGAACAGAACGGTGAGATGGCGGCGGAGATCACCCGACGCGCAGGAAATACGGAAAGCAGCGCGCCCGCCCCCAAGCCAGCACTGGAGGATAAGCCTGCCGCCAGTGACATCGGCGCAATCCTGAAAAAAGCAGAGGCTAAACGCGAGAAGCGCAAGCGTTACTAATTGTGCTTACTAGAGAAGGTCAAAACGCAATGCAAATACCCATAGCAAAACCCTTTATCGGTGAAGAAGAAAAACAAGCGGTTGTTCAGGTTTTGAGCAGCGGACAACTCACCTCCGGGCCGAAGGTTGCCGAGTTCGAGAAGGCCTTCGCCGCGTATCATGGCGCCAAGCACGGCGTGGCGATGAGCAACGGGACGACGGCACTGATGGCGGCGATGATGGCGCACGACATCGGCCCCGGCGATGAGGTGATTATTCCATCCTTCAGCTTCTTCGCGACGGCATCGTGCATCCTGAGCACGGGGGCGCGTCCGGTGTTCGCGGATATTGATCCGGACACATTCAACCTGTCGCCGGAAGCAGCCGAGGCCGCTATCACCCCCAAGACAAAAGCGATTATGCCGGTACACCTGTACGGACTGCCCGCTAACATGGCGGCCTTTGAGGCGATCTGCCAGAAGCACGGGTTGATTCTGTTGGAAGACTCGGCGCAGGCGCATGGGGCGGCTATCAATAAGCGGCATGTGGGAACATGGGGGACGGCGTCCTTCAGCTTCTATCCCACCAAGAATATGACCACCACCGAAGGCGGCATGGTGCTGACCAATGATGATGAAACGGCTCGCAAGCTGCGCATGATCCGCGCGCAGGGTATGAACACGCAGTACTATCACGAAGTGGTTGGCTATAACTTCCGTATGACTGATATGGCCGCCGCGATTGGTTTGATCCAGCTCGGACGACTGCCGGAGTGGACATGCAACCGCGTGGGCAACGGTGACTTTTATAACGCGAAGCTGGAAAGCGTGATCACCCCCACCGTGCCGGAAGGATATACCCACGTTTATCATCAATATACGGTGCGCGTACCGGATGGGGTGGATCGTGACGCGGTGGCGAAACACCTGAACGAACGGGGCATCGGTGTGCGTGTGTATTACCCGCTGCCGATCCACCAGCAGCCGGTGTTCCAGAATATGGGATACACCGACGTCCACCTGCCGGTCACTGAAAAGCTGACGAAACAGGTTTTCAGCCTGCCGGTTTATCCCTTCCTGACGGAAGAAGAACGGGAATATGTGGTGCAGGAGGTCAACGCAGCATGCTAAAGGCAGCCGTCATTGGAGTTGGCAGCATCGGGCAGAATCATGCCCGTGTGTATCGTGATCTGGATGGGGTGCAACTGGTGGGTGTGGCGGATGCCTTCCCGGCAACTGCCGCGAAGATCGGCAATCGTCTGAACGTGCCGTTTTACAGCGACATCGACAAGATGCTGGATGAGCAGAAACCGGATCTGGTTTCGATCTCGGTTCCGACCAGCCTGCATTTCGATGTGGGTATGAAGATCATCGGGCGCGGGCTGCACCTGCTGGTGGAAAAACCGATCACCAGCACGGTTGAGCAGGCCGAAGAACTGTGTGAGGCGGCCAAGAAAAAAGGTGTGCTGCTGGCAGTAGGACACATTGAACGCTTCAACCCGGCGGCGATGGAACTGCGGCGGCGGCTGCGTGAAGGCATGGCAGGGCGCATCTACAAGATTCATACCCAGCGCCTCAGCCCGTATCCTTCACGCATTCAGGACGCTGGCGTGGTCATTGATCTGGCGTCGCACGACATCGACCTGATGCGCTATTTGATGGGCGAAGAAGTGCTGCGGGTGTACGGCGAAACCCTCCAGAGCATCAACTCTGACCGTGAAGACATGTTCAACGGGTTGATGCGCTTCAAGAACGGCACTGTCGGCGTGTTGGATGTCAATTGGATGACGCCCACCAAGATCCGCCGTTTGACCGTGACGGGGGCGCGCGGGATGTTTGACTGCAATTTGCTGTCGCAAGAATTGTTCTTCTACGAGAACGAAACCGCTCCCAGCCAGTGGGATACTTTGAGCGTGCTGCGCGGGGTGTCGGAAGGTAATGTGCTGGGCATCCGCCTCAGCCGCCACGAACCGCTTTCAGCCGAATTGAGTGACTTCGCAGCCGCTGTGCGTGATGGTCGTTCCCCGACTGTGACGGGACAGGACGGGCTGGAAACGCTGCGGCTGGCGCTGGACTTTGTGCGCTCCGGCAAGGATGTGGCTGTGGTGAACGAGGTGACCGCCCTGCCGTAAACCCCGACCTGAAACCCGATGCGACAAAACTTTCTGCCGCATCGGGTTGACCTCACATTTTTGAGCCTGATCCATTTAATTCATCACCGGAGACGAGATTGTTATGAAAATTATGAACATCGTTGGAGCGCGCCCTGAATTCATTCAGACTGCTCCCGTCACACGCGCCATCCGCAAGCGCCACACTGAAATTCTGGTTCATACGGGACAGCACTACGATGACAATATGTCGGCGGTGTTCTTCAGCGATCTCGGCATCCCGGCACCGGAATTGAATCTGGGTGTGGGCGGCGGCACTCATGCCGAAATGACCGGGCAAATGCTCATCAAGCTGGAAAAAGCGATGCTGGAAACCAAGCCGGATTGGGTGCTGGTGTTCGGGGATACCAATTCAACCGTCGCGGCAGCGCTGGCCGCTGCCAAGATTCATATCCCTGTCGCGCACATTGAAGCGGGGCTGCGCAGCTATGACCGCAAGATGCCGGAAGAGATTAACCGCGTCATGACCGATCATCTGAGCACGGTGTTGTTCCCGCCCACACAGGTCGCGGTGGATAACCTGAAAAGCGAAGGGATCACCAAAGGGGTTCATCTGGTAGGCGATGTGCGCGTCGATGTGGTGATGGACACCGTTCCGCGCGCCCGCAGCCGCCAAGCGGCGCTGTTCGAGCAGACGCAACTCAAGGCAGGCGATCCGTTCGCCCTCGCCACTATTCACCGCGCTTCCAACACGGATGATCAGCGGCGGCTGACCGACATCGTGAGCGCCTTCAACACACTCGATCTGCCGGTCGTGCTGCCGGTGCATCCACGCCTGAAGAAGATGATGGGCGAATTCGGTCTGAGCTTCAGCGGCAACG
>JAFLCH010000009.1:0-8506 GCA_017303775.1 Anaerolineae bacterium
GCACAGATGGCCGCGCGGCAGAATGCTCGCGCAGCGGGGGTGAATGCTCGGTTGGAACATTGGGACGCACGCAAGCTGCCATTGGGGAGCGGGGTATTTGAGTATGTCGTGAGCAATTTGCCTTGGGGGCGGCAGGTGGAGGTAGATGATGCACTGGTCACCTTTTACCGAGAGGTGTGCGAAGAAGTTGAACGGGTTCTGGTGGAGGGTGGGCGCGCGGTTTTGTTGACCAGCACGCCCCAACTTCTCTATTTTGAACGGCTGAAGATCGATGAGCAAATCGAGATCAGCCTATACGGGCAACGCCCTGTGATTGTGATGGCGACTATTCGTTAAACAATTCACCGACACTGCGACCCTGATGGGCGCGGAGAATGACCTCGGCCAGCATGGGTGCGATGGAGAGCACTTTCATGTTGGGCAGCAGTTTGTCGGGTTGGAGGGGTACGGTGTTAGTGGTGATAATTTCCTTCAGGCCAAGACTTTCTAGCCGCTCATAGGCTTGATCTTTGAGGAGGGCGTGGGTGAAGACGAGGTAAACGTCTTTCGCGCCGCGCTCCCGAATGGCTTCGACGGCTTTGACGATGGTGCCACCGGTGAGGACTTCATCATCAACGAGGAGGACGTTTTTGCCTTCAATGTCACCAATGACGGTGAGGGCTTCGGCTTGACCGGTGTTGAAGAGGCGACGCTTTTCGACAATGGCGAGGGGCGTGCCGAGTTTTTCCGCCCAGTTACGACCTTTTTTGGCAAAGCCGAGATCGGCTGAACAGACAACGAGATCGGGAATCTCTTTTTCCTTAATGTAGTCGCTGAGGAGGTGGAAGGCGGTGAGCGCGTCACCGGGGATGTTGAAGAAGCCTTGAATTTGCCCTGCGTGGAGGTCAACTGTCATATAACGATCTGTCCCGGCAACCTCAATTATGTTGGCCATGAGGCGGGCGGTGATGGGGACACGGGGCTGATCTTTCTTATCCGAGCGGGTGTACGACATGTAGGGGATGACGACGTTGATGCGACCGGCGGAGTCACGCATGAGGGCGTCGATCATGATGAGCATTTCCATGATGTTATCGTGCAGAGGCGTGGTCATGCCCTGTACGAGATAGACATCTTGCCCACGAACACTTTCTTTCAGGCGAATGAAGATATTTTCATTGGGGAAAACGATACGTTCGTAGTCGCCGAGGCGACACCGAAGCTGATCAGCGATTTCCCGTCCCAGAGTGCGGGACGCGGAGCCGGCAAAGAGCATGATACGACCATACTGTCCACGATCATCCACAGCAGGATTCGTGTCGGTATCACGTATATACGCGGTTCCAGGCACTTTCTCGAACGCGCTATCCATATAAATTTGCACCTCGCAGCCGATTTTTGGGAGTGACTAGATGGTTGCAGGAATGTTAAGAAACCTTCCTGAGTTGATAACCTCTATTTTGCCACGTTTACCCCTCGTAATGCCAGAAGCTCTTGGACTGCGGTCTGTGGTGCTTTGGTACGGGCGCGAATTTGTGCGACTGCTTGCGCGAAGGTTTCGGGAGGCAGATCGTGGAAGAAATCCCTGAGTAAGTGCTCGCGCAGACGTTCGACCAGTTCGATTTGAATATGCTGGTCTTCCAATTCCTCTATTTTGCCGGCCTGTGATAAATGGGTTCGATGGGTTTCGATTGCGTTGACAACCTCATCGACGCCTTGATTTTCGATGGCGACGGTTCGGATGATGGGAGGTAACCAGAAGTCAGGTATTTTATTGATGGCAGGCGTCGCGGTCGGGATCATCTGCCCATGATGATTGACACTTTGGACGCGCGATGCGGGATGACCTAATTCCAGCATGCTCTTCAGGGCACGGGCGGTATGTTCTACGCCGGGACGATCCGCCTTGTTGATGACGAGCACATCCGCGATTTCCAAAATCCCCGCTTTGATGGCTTGCACATCATCACCCAAACCGGGGGCTTCGATGACGAGGGTGGTATGCGCCGCCCGAACGATGTCAATTTCACTTTGGCCAGCACCGACTGTTTCGACGAGGATGCGCTGGAAGCCAGCAGCATCCAATACGCGAATGGCATCGCGGGTGGCACGCGAGAGACCGCCGAGACTACCCCGTGTTGCCATGCTGCGGATGAAGATGTTTTTGTCACCGGCGAGGTCACGCATGCGGATGCGATCACCTAAGATGGCACCTCCGGTGAAAGGGCTGGTTGGATCGACAGCGAGGATGCCGACGGATTCTCCGCGCGTGCGATAGGCTTTGGCTAAGGCGGTAACGAGTGAGCTTTTGCCAGTACCGGGGGCACCGGTGATACCGATCACCCACGCACGGCCAGTATGCGGGTAAAGGGCAGCTAAGGTAGTTTCAACGCCTTCGCGTTCATTTTCGACAGCGGTGAGCAGGCGCGCTAAGGCTCGCCTGTCTCCATCAAGCAGGAGATGGACTTGGTCTAACATCAGTTATTCCTGAGTGGCAAGCAGGCCATGAATGCTGCTGACAATTTCCTCTGTACTGGTTCCGGGACCAAATACGGCTGCAACGCCCATTTCTTTAAGGGCAGGGATGTCTTCATCGGGGATGATACCGCCGATGAGCAGTGGAACATCATTGAGGTTGTTTTCATCCATGACTTGACGGATACGCGGAACTAACGCCATGTGCGCGCCGCTGAGGATGCTGAGGCCGACGATGCTCACATCCTCCTGAAGCGCTGCCTCGGCAATCATTTCGGGCGTTTGGCGCAGACCGGTATAGATGACCTCCATGCCAGCATCTCGCAAGGCGCGAGCGATGACTTTGGCGCCCCGATCATGACCATCAAGACCGGGCTTGGCTATCAGAACTCGAATGGCAGTGTTCATGAGGTTGATTCTCGCAAATGTAAATATAGCAAACAGGTCAGTTTCAATTTACCGCAATTATAACAGAAAGGTGATTGACGGATGTCATTTTGCGACCATGACAAGTTCACAAAAGTATTTGAGTCCTAAACTCAACGTGCAAGCGAAAAACCTGTGTTACAATATCCTAATGGAGAAAGTGCGTCTCGGAGGGATTGCATGAGTAGTGTCGCATCCAAACAGAGCCAAAATGCCAGCTTAGGCACTAGCCGTGCTACTGTTGGAACCTCGACCGTTTTTCTGCCGAGACGATTCCCTTCTTTGCTGACATTTGCGCTAGGCGCCGGGGCACTGGTGCTGCTGGCGGTGTTTTTGTCTTCAGCGCTGCAATGGCGGCAGAAGCCGTTCTTCGGTGCAATGCTGACCCCGAATATGGTCGTTGATGGCAGTCGCTCCATTTTGAGCGAGGGTTGGCCGGGACTGAGCGCCGGACTCAAGCGTTTGGATCAAGTCGTTGCTATTAACGGACAGGCATTGATGGAAACGGCAGGGGATTATGCTGCCGCACGACAACGGTTTCAGGACATCATTAGCAATTTGCAGGTTGGCGAGCCGGTTGAAGTATCGGTTTTGCGACCCGATCATGTCAGCGGCGCTGTAGATGGGTGCAGTGATGCGGCGAACGGGGTGCGTGAATGCGCATTCACTTACAGCCTGACTGCGCTGCGGGACAGTGATTTCCTCGCCTATTTTGTGATCCCTTTTGTGACAGGATTGGCTGCGGTTATTATCGGGTTGGCAGTGGCTTATTTGCGACCATATCAGCCCGCGGCTCAGATGACCGGCATTTTCTCAATCTTGCTCGGCATTTTTATGGGCGGGCTGTATAACAGCAATAACACGTATATTGGATTACTGCCGTGGCTATTAGCGACACTGTTCATTGGCGGGATGTTGGGGACACTGGCTCTGACATTCCCGGTACGGTTGAACGCTCTGTTTCGTTACAAGTGGCTAGAATGGCTGCCGCTGCTGATTAATGTGCCGATTGCTTTAATCAGCCTCGTTTTATATGTGAGTCCACCATCCGCGTATGCCTTTCCTGACACATGGCAGATGGGCATCTTTTATGCGGTGTTGATGCTGGTGGTTTACGCGGCGAATCTGGTACGGTGGCGGACGATGGCTCCTTCACCGGCGGTGCGTGATCAGACGAATACAGTGTTGATCGGTATTACCCTGACACTGGTTCCGATCATTATTTGGATTGTTGATACGGTACTGCGGACGTTAAGTAATACGACTATTTTTTCGTTGAACACATCGGCGATCATGCCGTTTTTCATCATGCCGTCGTTAGGGTTGGCTTATGCTGTGCTGCAATATCGCTCGATCAACACGGATCGAGTGATCAGCCAAGGAATTACATATAGCATTCTGCTGGCGGCTCTGGTTGTAGGGTATTTCCTGCTGGTGTACGGGGTCAGCCTGTTTACCAACCAGATGATGGGCTTGCAGGGAAATGAATTCATCATCGCGCTCATGATTTTCATTATCGCGGTGTTATTCCTGCCAGTGCGAACGCATCTACAGGCTCAAATTGACCGGATTTATTACCGGACACGCACCAATTATCAGGAACGTGTGGAAGCGTTTGCCCAGAAGCTTGTTTCTGTCGAAGCGCTCGATGAAGTGGTTGATGCTTATAAGCAGGAACTGGGATCTTCACTCAACCCGGTGAACGCTATCGTGTTTCTGAGCACGCGGCAAGATGAAGGTTATGCCGCTTACGGTAAGCCAAAGGCCGAGACGGATGTGCGCTTTGAAGAGACGAGTCCGCTGATTCAGACACTTGCAAAGCAGGATGATATTTATTTTGAGGCGGGGCGGCCATGGCCGGCTGAACTGGTTTCGGAGCGTTCGCGTCTGGGGATACTCAAATCGACTGTGATTGTGCCGCTGCGTGGCCGGCGTGATTTGATTGGCTTTGTGAGTGTTGGAGCATCGCGCGCGGCAAAGCATCAGTATACCTTTGAGGAACTGCGTTTTGTGCATAACCTAACCAGCCAACTTGCTATCGCTGTTGAGCGTGCGCTGGTGGTCGATTCGTTGGAACGGCGTGTGCGTGAACTGGACGTGTTGAGCCAAGTCAGCCAAGCTGTAAACTTCACTATTGAGTTCGACGATCTGCTGGAACTCATTTTCGCACAGACCGACCGGCTGATTTCCGCCCCGTATTTCTACATTGTGCTGCGAGAACGTGGCAGTGATAAGCTGTACTTCGCGTTCTTCCTTGAGAACGATGAACGTTATGAGGATCGGGAAGGGCGACGCTGGGTGATTGGTCGTGATCTTTTCAGCGAGGTCGTGCGCTCTGGTGTTGCTATGCGTGTCGAAGACTATGCGGCTGAAATGGGGAAGCGCGGCAGCACGATTATACATGAAAGCCCTGAATTGAAGGGATGGATGGGTGTGCCGTTGATCGCCGGTTCCAGCACGTTAGGGGTGTTGGCAGTGGCTTCGACGGAAGCGAATAAGCAGTACAGCGAAGATCAACTGCGTATCTTCAGTGATATTGCAACCCTAGCGGCAACCTCACTCGAAAAGGCGCGGTTGTTCGCAGAGACCAACTTGCGTGCACGACAATTGAGCGCGCTGAACGACATCAGCCAGCGGTTGGCGACCGAATTGAACGTTGATAACCTGCTGCAACTGATCACGGAAAGCGCGGCGAAAATTTTGAACGCTGAGGCCGGATCACTACTGCTGGTGGATGATGCAACGAATACATTGGAATTCAGGGTTGCAACCGGCAGTTCAGGACAAGATTTGGTCGGGAAACGCTTCCCTAAAGGGAAGGGTCTGGCGGGCGAAGTGGCAACGTCAGGAAAACCCGTAATTGTGAATGATACGGCCAATGACCCCCGTTGGGGTGGTGAAGTGGCAAAGGGCAACTTCAGCACCACAGGTGTTTTGGCTGTTCCGCTGGTGGCACAAAATCGGGTGATCGGGGTGTTGGAGGTTTTGAACAAGCGCGATCATGGGATTTATTTACAAGAAGACGCCGAACTGCTGACGACATTTGCCAGCCAAGCGGCGATTGCATTGGAAAACGCGCGCTTGTTCCAGATGACCGACCTGCAATTGGGACAGCGTGTGGCTGAACTGCAAGCGCTGGAACGAATCGACGTCGAATTGAATCGTTCGCTCGACTTGCAGAAGGTTGCGGATATTACGATGCGGTATGCGATTGCCAACACAGGCGCCACAGCCGGCGCGTTGGGATTGGTGATTGGCGATGAAAATCCGCATCTTGAGATTATTTCGATGCACGGGTATCAAGCCGAAGATTTTCCGGAAGGCGCTGAGGGGCGGATTTGGCCGTTGGATCGTGGCGTGGTGAAGCGTGTGATGCGTACACGGCAGCCTGATCTTGTGACGGATACTAAGATTGATCCGAATTACGTTTCGAGTTTACGCGGTTCGTTGTGCCAGATGACGATTCCGATGCTTTCCGGCGGCGCGATTAACGCCATTCTGGTTTTGGAAAAGGATAAAGAGCCGCGTTTGAGCCTCGTTGATATGTCGTTCGCACAGCGGTTGGCAGAACACGCCAGCATCGCTATTGCGAATGCTCAGATCAACGCCGAATTGACACGAGCGAATGAGTCGAAGAGCGAGTTCGTCAGTTTTGTGGCGCACGAGTTAAAGACCCCGATGACCTCGATGAAAGGTTACGCAGATTTGCTGGTTGGCGGTATGGTCGGCGCACTTAATGACCAACAGAAAAGCTTTTTGAACACGATCCGATCCAATATTGATCGTATGAACACGCTAGTGAGCGACCTGAACGACGTCACCAAACTGCAAACGAATAATCTGCACATTGAACCGGCTCCAGTGGATTTCAGCACTGTCTTGAATGAGACCTTACGGCCTCTGGCGCGGCAGATTGAGGAGAAGGGGCAGAAGCTGGCACTGCGTATACCAGAGCGTTTGCCGAACATTCTGGCCGACCAGAACCGCTTGATACAGGTGCTGACCAATATGGTGAGCAATGCGTGGAAGTATTCTCCGGAAAACAGCGAAATCGTGGTCACGGCAGAGGTACAGCGGCGCACATTGGATATGAAGGGGCGAGATTTAGGGCCTTCGCTGCACGTCAGCGTAAAGGATAACGGGATTGGGATGAGTCAAGAGGATCTGGCGAAGCTGTTTACTCCCTATTTCCGCAGCGATAATCCATTGACACGGCAGCAGCCCGGTACCGGATTGGGGTTGACGATTACCCGTGGTATCGTACTCCGTCACAATGGTACGATCTGGGTGGAGAGTGAACTTGGACAGGGAACCACGTTCCACTTTACTATTCCATTGGTAGCTGAGAACGCGACCGATAAGGTTTCTAGCGAGCCGCAGGTCGCGAAGTAAGATCGAGTGATCGAACAAAAATGCCCGTGAAGCTTCACGGGCATTTTTGTTAGGACATTGAATGTTAACTGAGGGGTGGTCATCAATCAAAACGGGTAAACCGCGCCGTGTTCAAATCCAACGCTACCGGTTGCAAATTTCTTCATCCGTTGGTGTAAGGTTTTGTTGGAAATCCTGAGTTCGCGGGCAGTGCGCGACACGCTCTGGTTGGCTTCTGCCTTGCGCACCGCTTCCTGTTTGAACTCTTCCGTGAATTGTGATCCTCTACCCATTTTTCAGTCTCCCTTATCTCGATAATAGTACTCGCTTGGGAAACGGTTACTCTATTTTATCGGGGCTAGACCATAAGAAAGATCATCCGTTTTTACAGCATAGTGAACGCACGCACGTATGCGCTCAACTCGTATTCCGGGCGAAAGTTCCCGTTATCTGGCAGTTGGTAGAGCGCCAGCGCCGGATCATTATGCTTGTAGACGTGGATATGCGCCCGTGTTGCGCCAGCCACCCCTAAACGGCGCAGCCCTTCAAGCAGCACCGCGCGCCCCAATCCCAACCGTTGGTAATCAGGATGCACGCCGAGCGGCTCAATCTGCCCCTTATCGTCATGCAGCCACCCGATAGAGAATGCCACCGGGCGATCCGCTGCATCAACGATGAACAGATCAAGCTCCGGGCGATACTCAGGCGCGGTTAGGGTGCGGGCGCGCCAATCAACTCGCATATTTTTCGACCCGAAAGCCGTCTGATGTAGTTCTACATAGGCATCGACTTGTCCGCCCATTGGACGGAACGTGAATCCGTCCGGCAGATCAACAGCGGGCAGATGTGGATTGAGATCGCGTTCAAGATGAATTTGCGCCCACTCGTCATCGAGTTGAAAGCCGAGCGCTTTAGCATAGGCGCTATGCGCGGCGTTGTGCGGCGAGATATAAATGCCGAGCCAGAATTCATCCCCGCGTTCGCGGGCAATCGCGCTGGCGCGTTCTGCCCCCCATGCAAAGACCTCTGGAACGAGCGCTTCCGTCGCACAGGCATAGTCGAGCGCCAGCCAAGGAAGCTGCACCATGCCAACAGCCCGGATTTGTCCAGCGCTTTCCCAGATGCGCACATTGCGCGCGTCTTGAAGTGACCACGAGGTCAGGCGATAGGGCAAATCGACCAAGTTCGTGAATCCGTTCGGGTGAGCGTAGATGAAATCTGCAATGCGCTGCACATCAAATCCTTCTAACTGAAA
>JAFLCH010000009.1:8606-37240 GCA_017303775.1 Anaerolineae bacterium
TGCGGTGCTGATTGTCAATTGGTGCTGCTCTACCAATGGCATTATCACCAACTACTCGGTGTGGGCGTCAAAGCCTTTTTGCGGGCGGCACGATTTATGACAACCCCTTGGTTAACTAAGGTGCTGGCTAATCTTTGAGGTGATTTTATCTTTGGGCTGATAGCCAGTGATGCGTTCGACTGCTTCTCCGCCTTTGAAGAGTAACAGCGTGGGAATACCCATGATGTTGTAGCGCATCAACACATCCGGGTGCATATCCGCATCGAGCTTACCCACACGAATCTTGCCCTGATATTCCTCAGCGATTTGGTCAACCAGCGGCGCAATCATCTTACAGGGGCCGCACCATTCTGCCCAGAAATCAATCAGAACCGGTTCTGATGATTCCAGAACTTCCTTCTGAAAATTGGATTCAGTTACTTCAAAGGTTTTGGCACCCATTCTCGTCTCCATTCACTAGTCGGTTTTGACGCTGTATTGCTGGCATGTTATCATGATGAAGCGAGTTATGACAAGATAACACTCCAACACTCGTACAGCCGGATTTGTGATTTACCCTATGTATAAAGACGATTTACACCTCCCTGAACTTACCCGCCGGCAAGAGGAAATTCTCTCGCTGATTATCCGTTTGTATACGCAAATTCCGGAACCGGTTAGTTCCAAGAGTCTGGCAGAAGTGGACAGCCTGAATGTTAGCTCTGCGACGATACGGAACGAGATGGCGGTATTAGAAGAATTGGGTTATATCGCCGCGCCTCACACGTCTGCGGGGCGCATCCCGACCGAAACAGGGTATCGTTACTTCGTCAAACGATTGATCAATGTCAGTGATTTGCCACCGGCTGAACAAGCGCGTATCGTCGATAAATTTCAAGGATCACCGCTGGCAACGGAACAATGGATGCGACGGGCAGCGACGATCCTGTCGCGGACAGTGAACACAGCAGCACTGGTTACCCCACCGATTGCCGAGACCAGCAAATTTAAACACATGGAACTGATTTCTATTCAGGGGCGGTTGGCTCTGTTGGTACTGGTTCTGCATGGCGGGGCTGTTCACCAACATATGTTGAACCTGCCTGACCCGGTTCCGCAGGCACAGCTTAGCGAAGTAGCAGCACGCATTAACGGTCTGTGCATGGATTTGAACGCAACTCAGGTGCAGATGAAGGGTGTTCAACTCCAAATGTTGGATCGTGAGATCGCAGACATTGTCGCAGAACTGATGGAAAAAGCGGATAGCAACCCGATGCGCTTAGTCTACCGCGAGGGGTTGAGCGAGATTATCAGCAGTTTTCAAAACAGCGAAGGCGCGCAGCAGGCTGTTCGAGTATTCGAAGAGCGAGCATTCCTCAATATGATCCTGAGTGAATTATCACCGCACATGAACCATGTAAGTGTCGTGATTGCGGGTGAAGGGCGCTGGGACGAACTGAAGCATCTAAGCATGGTGTTCAGCCGGTATGGTATTCCCGGTCAAGTGAGCGGCGCGGTTGGGGTATTAGGGCCGATTGCGATTAATTATGGACGAGCGATCAGTACTGTGCGCTTCATGTCCGAACTGATGACTGATGCACTGGTTCATATGTATGAAGTTCCCCCGGCTGATAAAACTGTTGATGAAAAAGCGAGTGAGCAGGGCGAAAAGTAGGCCTACTCACAGGCTTATCATAAAATTGCTTATGCGATTCTGATACAATTGCGATTACACTACTTAAGGTACGCGCCAGACGGGCTGAATTGAATTTGCCTGAGAGAGGAAGTGAGAAACGTGAGCCAAGAGGAGACGACTCAAGTCGCCGCCGAAGAGACAAATGAAGCCGCAGCTCCTGAGGCTAATCCAACTGAAACCACATCACCGTTAGTGGCGGTTGAAGAGTTAGCGGCTGCGCGTAAAGAGGCGCAGGAGTTTAAGGAAGGCTGGCTGCGCGAGCGAGCTGACTTCAACAATTATAAGAAGCGTATGGAAAACACAATGAAGGATATGCGTGAGAACGCTGCTATTGAAGCGCTCCTCACCTTGTTACCGATCATTGATGATTTTGAACGAGCGATGGCGAATGTGCCAGATGAGATGACTGATCATCCGTGGATGAGCGGCGTTGGGGGAATCCACCGCAAGTTCCAGAAGATTCTGGAAGATAAAGGGGTGGTGGTCATTGACCCAGTGGGTGAACTTTTTGACCCGACTCGCCATGAAGCAGTGGCGATGGCTGATAGCGACGAAGTAGAAAGCGGTCATGTCGTCGAGACCCTGCAAAAGGGTTATGCACGAGCGGAGCGTGTTCTCCGTCCGGCGATTGTAAAGGTCGCGAATTGACCCGTGACGTATTCGCTTTGAGTCGAGTATTTATCCAGACTAACAGGAGAACATAACAATCTATGGGACGTATCATCGGTATTGACCTCGGCACGACGAACTCTGTCGTGGCGGTGATGGAAGGCGGCCAACCTGTGGTGATCCCCTCTGCCGAGGGCAATAACCTGATTCCTTCAGTAGTGGCTACTAACCCCAAGACTGGGGAGCGGTTGGTGGGTAAAGTGGCGCGTAACCAAGCTGTTGTGAACCCAGAAAACACGATTTTCTCGGTGAAGCGGTTTATGGGACGCAAGTTTTCTGACCCGCAGGTGCAGGATACAGTTAAGCGGATGCCGTACAAAGTGAGCGCTGCACCGAACGGGGATGCGCGCGTGCATACCGGCGGCAAGGAGTACAGCCCGCCGGAGATTTCGGCTATGATTTTGCAGAAGATCAAGGCAGATGCGGAAGCTTACTTGGGCGAAACGGTTGATCGCGCGGTCATCACTGTGCCGGCGTATTTCAATGATGCTCAGCGTAACGCGACGAAAGACGCGGGTAAGATTGCCGGTCTGGAAGTGCTTCGTATCATCAATGAGCCGACTGCTTCCAGCTTGGCCTACGGGTTAGGTGAGAAGAAGAATGAAATCATCGCGGTTTATGACCTTGGTGGTGGTACGTTCGATATTTCGATCCTCGAAGTAGGGGACGGTGTTTTTGAGGTTCGCAGTACAAACGGCGATACCTACTTGGGTGGTGATAACTTCGATGAAATCATCATCGATTGGGTTGCAGCTGAATTCAAGCGTGAACAGGGTATTGATCTGCGGGGTGACCGGCAGGCACTGCAACGCCTCAAGGAAGCTGCTGAGAAGGCCAAGATCGAGCTTTCGAGCACGCTTTCCACCGAAATCAATCTTCCCTTCATTACGGCGGATGCCAGCGGCCCCAAGCACCTCAATATGACTTTGACGCGGGCGAAGCTGGAAAGTATGACGGAGAACCTCATCAAGCGTTCGATTGCCCCGTGTGAAGCTGCTTTGAAGGACGCTGGTTTGAGCAAGAATGAAATTAACACCGTCATTCTAGTCGGTGGTATGACGCGTATGCCGGCTGTTGCTGACGCGGTGAAGAGCTTCTTTGGTAAAGAGCCGAGCAAGGGTGTGAACCCCGATGAAGTGGTGGCGTTAGGCGCTGCTATTCAAGCCGGTGTGTTGGGCGGCGAGGTGAAGGACATCCTGCTGCTCGATGTCACACCGCTGACGCTGGGTGTTGAGACGCTGGGCGGTGTCGCGACTCCGCTCATCGAGCGCAATACTACAATCCCGACCAAGAAGAGTCAGGTGTTCTCGACAGCAGCGGATGGACAGACACAGGTCGAGATTCATGTTGTGCAGGGTGAACGCCCGATGGCGGCCGATAACAAGTCGCTGGGTAAGTTTATTCTGGATGGTATCCCGCCCGCGCCGCGCGGTGTTCCGCAGATTGAAGTGACGTTTGACATTGATGCCAACGGCATTATCAACGTGAGCGCTGCGGATAAAGCAACTGGTCGGGCACAGAAGATCACCATCACCGCTAGCAGCGGTTTGAGCGATAGCGAAATCGAGAAGATGGTGAAGGACGCCGAAGCGCATGCAGCTGAAGACCTGAAGCGTAAGGAACAGGCTGAAGTCAAGAATAACGCGGATGCTGCGATCTTCTCGGCTGAGAAAGTTTTGAAGGACTTCGCTGACCGTCTACCTGAAGATGCGAAGAAGCAAACACAGGAAAAGATTGATGCGACCCGTAAAGCTGTAGAGGGTGGCGATGTGGAGAGCATCAAGGCGGCTACAGAAGCGCTGCAACAGCATATTCAAACATTGGGTGGCAGCATGTACCAGCAGGGTGCCACCGATGCCCCTCAAACGGGCGATGTTGATCCCGCCAGCGCTGGCCAGAAGAAGGCTGGTGAAGATGTGGTCGAGGGTGAATTCACCGAGGCTTAAGTTATACGGCGCGTGTTGAATAACTGCGATCCGGTTGAATTGAGATTGAAAGGGTAGGGATATAATCCCTACCTGTTTTTTAATCAAGGTTCCATTTCGATGCTTGATGCGTTCAATGTTATACTGTTCGAAATTTGTTGAACGTTATGCCTAAGGGATTTGAGACCATTTATGGCGCAGGATTATTATCAGGTACTGGGTGTCTCGAAGACCGCCAGTAAGGACGATATCAAGAAAGCATTCCGCAAACTGGCACGCGAGTATCATCCCGATGTAAGCCAGCATGATGATGCTGAAGCACGTTTTAAGGAAATCAACGAGGCTTATGAGGTGCTCTCGGATGATGAAAAGCGTGCTCGTTATGACCGTTTCGGCGCTGCTGGGGTAAACGCTAACGGGTTTGGCGGAGCAGGGGCAGCTGGATTCGGTGGTTTTGAAGAAATCTTCGAGGAATTCTTCAATAACTTCGGTGGTGGACGGAGCAGCGGACGGCGGCGCGGCCCTCGTCCCGGCGCTGACCGGCGCGTTGATGTGACAGTGACGTTTGAAGAGTCAATTTTCGGCATCGAAAAGCAGGTTGAGTTCGACCGGCTTGAGTCCTGTGAGACTTGTTCTGGCAGCGGGGCTGAACCCGGCACGACGCCGACACGCTGCCCGGAATGCAAAGGTACGGGCGAAGTTCGTCGTGTTGACCAGACTTTCTTAGGTGCGATGGTTCGAGCGAGCACCTGCCCACGTTGTAATGGCCGTGGGGAGATCAACCCCTCTCCTTGCCACACGTGCAATGGTAATGGGTTAGTGCGCAAACACGCCGTGTTGAATGTCACCATTCCTCCGGGCGTGCGCGAAGGGTTGCAGATTCAGATTCGCGGGGAAGGGGATGCCGGTGAGCGTGGTGCGCCGAACGGCAACCTCTACGTGGTGATTGATGTTAAGCAGCACGCGTATTTCAAGCGCAAAGACAACGATGTCATTCTGGATATCACGATTAATGTGGCACAGGCTGCGCTGGGCGATAAAGTGACTGTGCCGACGGTTGATGGGGATGTTGAGTTGACTATCCCGGCTGGAACACAGACGGGGAAAGTATTCCATCTGCGCGGTAAAGGTATTCCTCGCCTGCGTAGTGATGGGACAAATTCCGGACGAGGTGACCAGTTGGTCTATGTTCAGGTCGGGGTGCCCACCAATTTGACGGCAGAGCAGCGTGCGCTATTTGAGCAGCTTGCTACAACTTTCGGTCGTGATGTTCAACCGCAGCAAAATGGTAGAGGCTTTTTCGACCGCGTGATGGATTTTTTCGCCGGTGAACAGTCATGATGAACAGCATGTTAAAATGACTGCTGACTAACAGATTGTTTTATAGCATAATTTAGCGAGGGCGTTCAATTGAGCGCTCTCGTTTCATATTTATCAGAAATGGATTCATGATGGATTGGATTGAGATTTCGCTCAGCGTAGACGGTGAGTCAGCTGAGGCAGTGGCTGAGTTGTTGCAACGTTACGGTCATCAAGGTGTGGCGATTGAGCAGGATGGCATTATGCCGGAGATGTGGGATGATGGCGATGTGCCTGAACCCACTCGTTTGATTATCCGAGCTTATATTGTGGCAGATGATCGGGTAGAAGAAGCGAAGGCAAAGTTGGAACAAGCACTCGGTTACATGAACTTGATGTACCCGATGCCGAAGCCCGTTTATCGTGTTGTGAAAGAAGATGATTGGGCCGAAGCGTGGAAAGTGCATTATCAGCCTGTGAGACTCGGACGGAAATTATTCATTCGCCCCTTGTGGGTTGATATACAGCCACAACCGGATGACATAGTGATTGCACTTGATCCGGGTATGGCATTTGGCACCGGAACCCACCCCACAACCCAACTCTGTATGGAAGCGCTTGAGGATTTGGTCAAACCGGGGGTCAATGTACTCGATTTGGGCTGTGGATCGGGCATTCTGGCGATTACTGCAGCGAAATTAGGGGCTGCCCATGTGCTGGGGTTGGATATTGACCCGGTGGCTGTCGAGGTGACTGAAGAGAATATCGCGCAGAATGGTGTAGCTGATAAGATCACTGTACATCAGGGCAGCTTGGAAAACGTCATTACTTCTGCCCGCCGGTTTGATTTGATCGTGGTCAATATTCTGGCGCGCATCATTATTGCGATGTGCGATCAGCATCTGGGGGATACGGTGCGTCCCGGCGGGTTGGCGCTTTTCAGTGGGATTATTGAAGATCAGGCGGATGAAGTTGAAGCAGCCTTGCGCAAAACTGGTTTGGAACCCTATGCCCGTCGTAAAAGCGGCGACTGGGTCGTTATCGAAGCGCGCCGTCCTCAGCGATAGCACTGCTCAGCCGAATGGACGGAGCACAAACGCTCCCCATCCAAGATAACGCCTTGAGTAACGCAGATAGGCGCGTTGATCCTGTACGATCCACTCGTAGAGCGACTGGGCTTGTGGATCGTCGGGATTATCGCGCAGCCAATCATAAACGGTCATCCACTGTGCCGCCGCATAGCGATCCCAATTGTCCCCGTCAGCTAGTACCATCTCGACAAGGTGGAAACCAGCATAAGCGAAGCGATCTAACATACCATCGAGCGTAGTGAATTCATCTGGCTTGATACCAAGTTCTATATAGGCTTCGTCGGGCGGTAGATCTATCCAATAAGGCTCACCGACAATGACTAAGCTATTGGTGTCTCGTAGAGCCATTTTCATCAATTCGAGGGTGCCGAGCAGTCCACCGCCGATCCATGTTGCGCCTAAGCATGACACCACATCAAAATCATGACCGGGTTGAGGGAATTCGGCAGCATTACCCTGTATAAAATCAACGTTGTCGTACACCAACAATTCGTTGGCGCGTTCATTGGCCGCATCCAAAAAGGTTGCACTAATATCCACGCCAACCCCACGAATGCTGAAAGCCTGTGCCCAACGACACAACATTTCCCCTTTGCCACAAGCTAAATCGAGCACAGTCATGCCGGGACGGAGATCACAAATTTCGCCGAGGAGCATCAATTTCGACTCGCTGATGGGGTTCAGGATACGATGCCGCGACTCGGAAATTTCGTGGAAGCGGAGGGACATAAATGTTAAGTCCTGTTACTCAACCAATAATGGTAAGCTCGTGCTGCACGCTGTTGATGATCGAAGTGCCAGTCCGTAATCAGGTGATGATCAAAATAGCCGACAATTGGTGTTTCGTGAGACGTGGTGAGCGCGCCGCCAGTGACTGAGCAAGCGAAAAGCAGCGCGTAAAGGGAATGCGGTTGCCCGTATTGACCGGGGAGTACGGCAAATACATCCAACAATTCCCCTACATCAGCTTCAAGCCCCGTTTCTTCCCGAATCTCTCGTTTGAGGTTGTCCCGTGGGGTCTGGTTTACTTCACAGAAGCCTGCTGGAAGCCCCCACTTGCCGTTATCAGAACGTTTGACGAGCAGCATGTGACCTTCTTCGTTGAAGATGGCTGCGGAACAACCGACTTTGGGTGTGATGTAACCGATGTCTTTGCGAAAGGCTGTGATGAGGTCTTGGGGCGAGACTGATTCGGAGGCGTATTCATTGGCTGTTAATTGGAGCAGGCGCTCATAACGCTCGCGATCGTAATCATCATGCGAGTAATGAAGTCCGGTGAGGGCGATGGCACGGATTTCGTCGAGCAAGGCGGAAAGGCCGATCGTCATAGCATCACTTTCCCACCGTCGATATTGATCGCCTGCCCGATTAAGTAACGAGAAGCATCCGAGGCGAGAAACAGCACCAAGCCGACAATGTCTTCTGGTATCCCTAAACGCCCCTGCGGAATATCTTCCAGCCATTTCTTCATTTGGGCTTCATTCTGTCGCAGGTGCGCTGTCATCTCGGTTTCGATGACACCGGGGCAGATGGCATTAATGCGTATACCATAAGCCGCAAATTCACGTGCCGACTCACGGGTGAAGCCAATCAAGCCAGCTTTGCTGGCAACATAGCCGGAGCGAAGGGCTATCGGAATGTTATGTCCGGCGATCGAGGCGATGTTGATAATCACACCCTGACCGGCAGCTTTCATGTAGTGCCCGGCGGCGCGAGTTGTATAGAAGGCCGCATCCAAATTGGTGCTGATGGCGTTGTGCCATTCTTCATCGGTCATGTCGAGGATGGAGGCGCGAGGTTCGACACCGGCATTGTTGACGACAATATCCAACCGTCCGTAGTCCGAAATGATTTGGTCAATCATGCGCTGGACTGCCGCCGAATCACGCACATCGGCGACATAATGCCCTGCGTTTCCCGCCAATGTTCCGGCAGTAAGGGCGGCTGTTTGGGGATCAATATCATTGACCGCGACTGAGACGCCTGAATCAGCTAAGCCCTGTGCAATCGCTTTTCCGATGCCGCGGCCTGCACCGGTAACAAGCGCAACTTTGCTGCGGAGATTGACATTGAACATAAGGTTTAACTGATCCTGACCCAGAGAGTGAATATACCCATGAGATTATTCGTAAGTTAGAATCATTATACCACTCAGCCGATTTTAATGGCGGGGACGGAATGAAATGTGATATAATCATTCGTGACGTTTAGCACAAATTGAATGTTGTGAACGATGGCCTACAAACGACTTACAGAATTTCTTGAGAAGCTTGAACAATCAGATGAATTGATCCGCATCAAATCCCCTGTGAGCGCGGAGTTGGAGATTACCGAGATCACTGACCGTATCTCTAAACTTCCAGCGGATAAAAACAAAGCGCTGCTTTTTGAACAGGTGGAAGGCAGCCAATTTCCGTTGGTGGTGAACCTGTACGGTAATCCGCGCCGGATGGCGTGGGCGATGGGTGTGGATGATCTGGAAGAACTGAATCACCGGCTGGCGAAGCTGATTGACCTCAAACTGCCTAAAGGGTTGGGGCCGATGATGAGCCGCGGCAAGGATGTGTTTGACGCGCTGCGGCGCATCGGGCTAGGGCCGAGCCGGACGAATAGCGCTCCGGTGCAGGAAGTGGTGATCACTGAAAACCCGGACGTAAACATTCTGCCGATCCTGAAGTGCTGGCCGAATGACGGCGGCAAGTATATCACGCTGACATCGGTGATTACGAGGGACCCGGCGAGCGGTGTGCGCAACGTGGGTATGTACCGCGTGCAGGTGTACGATGGGCAGACTCTGGGGCTGCACTGGCAGCGGCATAAGGGCGGTAAAGAACACCAAGAAGCGGGCAAGGTACGCAAGCAGCAAAAAGTGCCGGTGGCGATTGTGCTGGGGGGTGATCCGGCGGGGATGTGGTGCGGGTCGGCACCGCTGCCACCGGGGATCGACGAGTTTTTGCTGGCGAACTGGCTGCGCGGTAAGCCGACGACGTTTGTGAAGTGTGTGACGCAGGATTTGGAAGTGCCTGCGAACGCTGAGATCATCATCGAAGGCTGGTTTGACCCGAACGAGCACCGGATGGAAGGGCCGTTCGGCGATCACACCGGTTTCTATACGCCGCCTGACTTGTTCCCGGTGATGCATGTGACGGCGATCACGCACCGGCGCGACGCGATTTACCCCACGACGCTTGTGGGGAAGCCGCCGATGGAAGACTTGTGGATGGGGAAGGCGACCGAGCGACTTTTCCTGCCGTTGATGAAACTGTTTATGGGCGAGATTGTGGATTATGCGATGCCGGCTGAGGGCGTGTTCCATAATCTGGTGATCGTGAGCATTAAGAAGCGTTTCCCCGGCCACGCGCAGAAGATTATGTACGGGTTGTGGGGGCTGGGGCTGATGATGCTGACGAAAGCGTTCATCATCGTGGACGCGGACGTGAACGTGCATGATACGGCTGCGGTGACGCGGGCGGTGCTGAATAACGTGAACTGGCGACGCGACGTGACGGTGGTGGACGGGGCGGTTGACCAACTCGATCATTCCTCGATATTTGACTCGTATGGTGGGAAGATCGGGATTGACGCAACAAGCTCGACCGAACCGGCGTTCATGACGCCGTTCCCTGCGCTGCAACCGCTGCCGACGGCTGAGATCAACGCGGTGGTGGGCGAACGCTGGCGCGAGGCTTACGGGACGCTGCTGGTGGCGCTGGATAAGCGGCAGTTGAAAGCGAAGGACGCGATGCACAAGCTGTGGGCGGTTTGCCCCGACCGGAATGTGGTGATCCTCGACGCGGATGTGGACTTGGAGAACCTTTCGGATGTGGCGTGGCGCGCGCTGGGTAACACGGACTGGCGACGCGATATGGTTATCAACGGCGATATTGATCATTATGCCCCGGCTGATTCGGCACGGGGACAAATCGGGCTGGACGCGACGAGCAAAAACGCGGATGATGGACACCCGCGCGGCTGGCCTGAAGAAATCTTTATGGCGACGGATGTGGTGGAGCGCGTGAACCGACGCTGGTCGGAATACGGCCTCGCGTGAAAGCGCCTGCCGCGATACGTTAGTTATTGAACTGTAGGGACAACCTGCCGTGTTGAACGGGGCAAGTTGACTGGCCGGCTTTGCCCCTACAGTCAATATTTCATCATCTTACGGGAATTCTGTTTGACGAAAACAGAAAATTTGATGAGAGCATCAAGATGAGCCGCAAGTTCCAACGCCGGACGGAAAACTTTAGGTGCGGGCGGTGCGGGGCTGAGGTGACGGGCGATGGTTACACGAACCACTGCCCACACTGCCTGTGGAGCCGGCACGTGGACATCAACCCCGGCGACCGCGCGGCGGAATGCGGCGGGATGATGGAGCCGGTGGGCGCGGAGCAGAAGGCGGGCGAGACGATCATCGTACACCGCTGCGTGAGATGCCATTATGTGAAGCGCAACCGGGCAGCGGCGGATGATGATTTTGAGCTGCTGATTGAACTGGTGGCGATGGGCAATATTTACTGACTGCAAACGAGCAGGATGAGCACATGACTAATAGGGCAATCCCTTCACAATCCCCCGATTCGATGATGCACAAGGTTAAAATGTTCCTCGAACTGATTAAGTTCGAGCACACGATTTTCGCGCTGCCGTTCGCCTATCTGGGGATGGTGTTGGCGGCGGGCGGGCTACCGTCGTTTCATCAATTCGTGTGGGTGACGGTGGCGATGGCGGCGGCGCGGACACTGGCGTTCGCGGTGAACCGGCTGGCTGACCGACGCTTCGACGCTACCAACCCGCGCACGGCGAAACGGCCTTCGGTGACGGGGGCGCTGAGCACACAGATGATCGCGGGGTTCGCGGTGCTGTCGCTGGTGGTGCTGGCGGTGGCGGCTGCGCTGTTGAATCCGCTGGCGCTGATCTTGTTCCCCGGCGCGCTGGTGTTTTTGATCGGCTATTCGTACACGAAGCGGTTCACGAGCCTGTGCCACTGGGTGCTGGGCTTCACGGACGGGCTGGCGGCGGTGGGTGGTTGGATCGCGGTGCGGGGGAGCATCTTCACGGCGGATGATCTGGCGGCGTGGCTGCTGATGTTCGCGGTGACGTTCTGGATCGGCGGGTTTGATTTGATTTACGCCTGCCAAGATGTGGAGCATGACCGGAAAGAAAAGCTGTACTCGTGGCCGAGCCGATACGGGATCGCGAGCGCGCTGTTCATGGCGAAGGCTAACCATGTGCTGACGATTCTGGTGCTGGTGGTGCTGGGGCTGACGTTCCCGTTGAAGTGGCCGTTCTGGGTGGGGGTGGCGATTGCGGCGGGGCTGTTGTATTACGAGAACAGCATCGTGAAGCCGGATGATTTGTCGCGCATTAATGTGGCATTCTTCAACGTTAATTCATATATCGCGATCACGCTGTTCATCGGGACGTTTGTGGCGCTGCTGGTGTAAGCGCACGCGGGCAAGGCAGGCTGTGAAGGTTGGCGGCGGCGGCGGCGGCGGCGTGACATCCCAAAACGGCGGGAATAACCCCCTCCTGCGCTACGCGCTTCCTCCCCCAAGGCATTAGGGGAGGAAAAACACAAACTGCGCAGCATGGTGGCTTCGGCCATTGGGTGGGAAATGGCGGAAGTGGCGGCATTGGCGGCATTGACACTGGCATTATCGTGCCAAGAAGTTACACGTTATCAGTAGGCAGTTATCAGTGAGAAATGCTCACTGATGCCAAGTTGTGACCCTTGCCGACGGTTTTGCAGCAGCAGCGGCAGCGCAGAAGAACCTCACCCCCGTTCGCTACGCTCACGTGCCCCTCTCCCAAGGCGAGGGGCAAAGACGAGGATATCTGACTTGGAGGGGTGCGTTTGTCGTCGTCGTCGTCGGTGTCGGCGACAAAAAAGGCGGCGGGAAATAGGGAGACTGCCGCAGACAATGATTCTTCAGGCTGATGCGGTTGTTAAGATGCGCGGCGTCCGGTTGGTGGAAGGGACGCCATATACAGTGTAGCACAAATGAGCGACGAATGGGTTACCAAATGGTCACTATTTGGCGACGAGTTTTCTAACCATTTGAGGGAGCGAGATTGTTAAGACGGTTGGTGGATGGTTAGAAAACGGTTTGACGGGTAAAAATGGTCAGCCAAAGGGGGAGAGCCGATGGCACAAACTATTATTTTGATCGGGCCGATGGGCGCGGGCAAGACGACGGTAGGGGAACGGCTGGCAGAGCGCTTGAACCTAAAACGGGTGGAACTGGACGAAATCCGCTGGGGGTATTACGAGGAAATCGGATACAGCAACGAGGTCGCCAAAGCGAAGCATGAAGCGGGCGGCATGGCGGCGATCATCGCTTATTGGAAGCCGTTCGAGGCGCACAGCGTGGCGCGAGTGGTTGAGGATTACCATGACTGCGTGATTGATCTGGGCGGGGGGCATACGGTGTACGAGGACGAGGCGCTGCTGGAACAGGTGAAGCGGGCGCTGGAACCGTACCCGAACGTGGTGCTGCTGCTGCCTGCGGCGGATGTGGACGAGACGATCCGGGTGCTGGAGGGGCGGATACCGGCGGAAGTGCCGGCGGAGAACCGCGATTGGTACCGGCAGTTGAACGAGCATTTTATCCGCCACCGCTCCAACGGCGAACTGGCGAAGATCACGATTTATACTGAGGGCAAGACTGTGGACGAAACGTGCGACGAGATTATGGGAAAGTTGAAGTAGGGTATGGCACATTTGACCGGCAGCGAACGGGCTGCCTATGTACAGGATATGTTCGGGCGGATCGCGGGGCGTTATAACCTGATGAACCGCTTGATGACGGGCGGGCAGGATTTGAAGTGGCGGCGGTTCGTGGTGGCGCAGGCGCGGCTGAAGGCGGGCGACCGGCTGCTTGATCTGGCGACGGGGACGGGCGATATTGCCTTCGAGGCGTTGAAGGCCGTGCCGGGGATTCAGGTGGTGGGCGGGGATTTCTCGCTGCCGATGATGCGGGTGGGGCGGACGCTGCCGAATGGGGAACGGGTGGGCTGGACAGGGGCGGACGCGCTGAACCTGCCGTTCCCGGACGCGACCTTCGACGCGATTACCGCCGGATACTTGACGCGAAATGTGATTGATCTGCCGCGCATGTTCGCCGAGCAGCTACGGGTGTTGAAGGCGGGGGGACGGCTGGTGCTGCTGGACAGTTCCCCGCCGAAGGATAACCTGCTGAAGCCGTTCATCGAGATTCACCTGCGGTATGTGATCCCGACGCTGGGGCGGATTGTGGCGGGCAAGAACGGGGCAGACGCTTACCAATATTTGCCGAGTTCGACACAAGCGTTTAAGACGCCGGAGGATCTGGCGCGGCTGATGCGAGAGGCGGGTGTTCAGAAGGTGCAGTTCAGGACGTTCATGTTCGGGACGATGGCGGTACATTGGGGTGAAAAGGCGTGATGAGCAACCGGCTGATTATCGGAATTTCGGGCGCATCCGGCGTGATTTACGGCATCCGGATGCTGGAGGCGCTGGCACAAGACCGCGCGATTGAGACTCATCTGGTGATGAGTCCGTCGGCGCGGGCGACGATTGCACAGGAAACGGATTGGAAGGTGAGCGACGTCGAGCGGCTGGCGAGCGTGGTGTATAAGCCGGGGGATGTGGGCGCGAGCATCGCCAGCGGGTCGTTCGAGACGATGGGCATGATCGTCGCGCCGTGCAGCATCAAGACGCTGTCGTCAATCGCGAACAGTTATGACGCGGACTTGATGACACGGGCGGCGGATGTGCAGTTGAAGGAAGGGCGTCCGGTGCTGCTGCTGGTGCGGGAGACGCCGCTGCACATCGGGCATCTGCGGTTGATGGTGCAGGCGGCGGAGAATGGGGCTGTGATTATGCCACCCGCGCCGGCCTTTTACGGCAATCCGAAGACGGTGGATGACCTCGTGAACGGGACGGTGGGGCGGGCGCTGGCGCGCGTGGGGGTAAAAAACGCGTTATACTTCGAGTGGTTGGGGATGAGTAAGGAGAAGCCCATTTCCGATGAGTGACGCACTGCGGGCAGTGATTGGCGCGTTTTTGGAGACACAATCGACGCTGGCACTGGCGACGGTGAACGCGGCGGGACTGCCGGAGAGCGCACCGGTTTATTATGTTTCGGACGACCAGTTGAACCTGTACTGGCTGTCGTCGGCGAATGTGCGCCACAGCGTGAATTTGACGGCTCAGGCACGTGTTTCGGGCGCGGTGTATCCGGCGGTGTGGCAGTGGAACGAGATTAGCGGGGTGCAGATCGAAGGCGAGGCCGCGATGATCAAGGATGACCGGATACGCGAGCAGATTTTGCTGCTGTATTTGCGGAAGTTCGCGCTGCCTCCGGCGTTTGACGCGGCGATTGCGTCCAGCGGTTTGTACGTGCTGCGACCGCGATGGATGCGGTTGGTGGATAACAGTGTCGAGTTCGGTTACAAGGCCGAGCTGAGCTTCGACGTTTAGGCGAGCATTTCCCTTCTAGCGATTCAGAAGCAATTGATGTGAATGATGGACAGGCACCGGCGCGATGGGGCGAGAGGGTGCCTGTTTGGATTCAGCGGACGACGCGGTAGCGCAGATGGGTGACGGCAGGGGTGTCGATGACTTTGATGATCTCCAAGTCAACGGGTTGGGCGAGATGGTCGAAGAGGCGGATGCCCTGACCGAGCAGAATGGGGGCGAGTTCGATGTGAATTTCATCGAGCAGACCGGCGGCGAGCATCTGCCGGACGACGGTGGTGCCGCCGACGGCGATGGGTTTGCCTGCGGCGACGGCCTGTGCCTGCGCGAGGGCGCTGGCGACGCCATCGGTGACGAAGGTGAAGGGGGACGGGCGGTTCAACCATTCGGGCGGGGGATGGTGGGTGAGGATGAAGACAGGCACCGCGAGCGGGCTGGTGCCGCCCCATGCGCGCGAGGCATCGAAATCACCACGACCGGTGATGACCGCGCCATAGTAGCCGTAGAGTTCTTGCATGACTTCGACGCTGGCCTGTGCGACGCGGAACTTGCGATCCGTCCCGGCCATGGGGAACTCTACGTCGCCGCTGAAGTACCACTTAAAAAGGCGGCTGATGTCATGATCGGGGGCGGCGATGAAGCCATCAAGCGACATGGTGAAAGCGGTGACAACGTTTCCCATCGGGTATCCTCCTGTGCTTATGATGCGGCGGCAGCGTTATAACGGACGAGCGGTTCGGCTGGCTGCTGCTGGTATTGGGCGGGGGTCGTGCCGATGAAGCGTTTGAGCGAACGGGTGAGATGCGGCTGGTCGAAGTAGCCGAGCTGGAAGACCACATCGAGGATGGGCACGCCCTGCTGCAAGAGGGCGACGGCCTCGTGGGCGCGCTGGTGCTGGCGGACGTGGGTTTGAGTCAAACCGGTGGCACGCTGGAAACGGTAGCGGACGGTGCGAGAGGCGGCGTCGTGGGGTTCATCACGCAAGACGGCAGGCACCAGCGGATCGTGGAGCAGAACTTCATCACGCACGAGACGTTTGACGAAGGTTTCGACATTATCCGGATTGGGGAACTGCCATGTGGCGCTGTTGAGCCAGAAGGATTGGCCCGCGCCGCCGGGGAGTTCGAGTTCGGTGTTGAGGAAGGTGCGGGTGGCGATGTTGGGCATGAAGGTGCCGAGCTTGAAGCGAATCCAGAGGAGTTCGCCGCCCGCGCCCCACTGCACCGGCCCGGCGCTTGACCATGGGCCGACGAGGAGGGGGTGCACCTGACCGCTGTGCTTGAGGAAGACCATGTGCCAGTGGGTTTCGGCGGGGCGGCAGGCTGAACCGGCACTGGCAGACCAACCCCACATGACCTGATCGATATAGGGCGAGTCGGACGGGCGCTGTTCTACCACAAGCGTCATGGGCAAACCTGCCGGAAGTGCTGGATAAGTCTCTCTATTTAAGCACAATTGTTCTGATCTGGCAAGTGGTGAACTGCGTTTAGACGGGGGATGATCCCAAGCCCCCGTAAACGCATTGTTAAGCACGCGCGGCGGTCAAAGGTGCTATAATTCCGGCAGCCTGACTCCATAGAACAAATTTGTGAACCGGTTGCGATGAATCGGCACACGGCAGGATAAACACCCCCAAAAGGCTGATTGACTGAAAGCGGACTGTACCTATGTCTGAGCAAAATTTTGTCCACCTTCACGTTCATACCGAGTATTCGTTGTTGGACGGCTTGAGCCGGATCGATAAGCTGGTTGAACGTGCCAAAGCCCTGAATATGCCATCACTGGCGATCACCGATCATGGGACGATGTTCGGGGTGATTGATTTTTACCGCGCGTGTAAAGCGGCGGGGATTAAGCCGATTATTGGCGTGGAGTCGTATCTGGCGCGGCGGTCACGCTTTGACCGTGACCCGAAGCTGGATAAGCGCCCGTACCATATGCTGCTGCTGGCGAAAAATCAGACGGGGTATAAGAACCTGTTGAAGCTGGCGAGCGAGGCGCAGCTCAGCGGGTATTACTACCGGCCACGAATCGACCGGGAACTGCTGGCGCAGTATTCGGAAGGGGTGATCGCGACGAGCGGCTGTCTGGCGGCGGAGATCCCGACGATGATTATGGAAGGGCGGGATGATGAGGCGCGGGAGCTGATCGGCTGGTATCAGGATGTGTTCGGGAAGGAGAACTTCTACCTCGAACTGCAACAGCATGACATCCCGGAATTGAAGACGCTGAACAAGTGGCTGCTGGAGTATGAGAAGTCGAATCATACGACGGTGGGACTGGTGGCGACGAATGATGTGCATTATGTGTTGGAGACGGATTATGACCCGCACGACACGCTGCTGTGCATTCAGACGGGGGCGCTGAAGACGGATTCTGACCGGCTGCGGATGTCCGACCCCAGTTACCACCTGACGACACCGGCGCAGATGTACGGGTTCTTCGGGGATGTGGCACCGCAGGCGCTCTCGAACACGCTCAAAGTGGCGGAGATGTGCGAGCTGAATCTGGATGATAAGCAGTATCACCTGCCGGTGTTCCCGGTTCCGGAGGGGTACGATTCGACGAGCTACCTGCGCTACCTGTGCGAGAAGGGGCTGCGCTGGCGGTATGGCAGCCGGGCGGATGAGGCCGAGATTCAGGCGCGGTTAGACCGTGAGCTGGGCATCATCGCGGATATGGGGTTCAACACGTACTTCCTGATCGTGTGGGATTTATGCCAGTTTGCGCGGCACGCGGACATCTGGTGGAATGTGCGCGGATCGGGCGCGGGGAGTCTGGCGGCGTACTGCCTCGGGATTACGAGCATCGACCCGATTCAGAATCACCTGTTGTTCGAGCGGTTTTTGAATCCGGGGCGTGTGAGTATGCCGGATATTGATATGGACTTCCCGGATGACCGGCGTGAGGAGATGATCTTCTACACGGCGCGCAAGTACGGGGAAGATAAGGTGGCGGCGATCATCACCTTCGGGACGCTGGGGGCGAAGGCGGCTGTGCGCGATGTGGGGCGGGCGCTGAGTGTGCCGCTGGAAGTGGTGAATCAGGCGGCGCGGCTCATCCCTACCGAGCCGAAGCCGAAGCCGATCATGACGTATGTTGAGGAGAATCCTGAACTCAAGCAGTTGGTACAGTCGAACCGTGAGATCAAGCAGATTGTGGATACGGCGCAGCATTTGCAGGGGGTGAACCGGCACGCTTCGACGCATGCGGCGGGTGTGATTGTGGCGGATAAGCCGCTGGTGGAGTACATCCCGCTGCACCGCCCGACGAAAGTGGAGAAGGAAGATGGGGAAGGGCAGACCGAGAATCCGTTGAAGGCGGTGACGCAGTTCCCGATGGAAACCTGCGAGTCGTTGGGGCTGTTGAAGATCGACTTCTTGGGGCTGTCCACGCTGACGATCATGCGGCGCGCGTGTGATTTGATCGAGCAGCATCATGGCATCAAGTTCACGATGGAGAACATTCCATACCGTCCGACGGGTGACGCGGAGATTGACGGCAAGCTCAAGGAAACGTTTGAGTTGATCGGGCGCGGGGAGACGGTGGGTATCTTCCAAGTTGAAAGTACGGGGATGCAGCAGATGCTGCGAGATATGCGGCCAACGCGGTTCGAGCACATCATCGCGGCGGTATCGCTCTACCGTCCCGGACCGATGGACTTCATTCCGACGTATAACCGGCGTTTGCGCGGTGAAGAACCGATTGAGTACCGCCATCAACTGATGCAGCCTATTGTGGAAGAGACGATGGGCATCCTTGTGTATCAGGAACAGATTATGCAGGTGGCGGGGCAGCTTTTCGGGTATGAGCTGGGTGAAGCGGACTTGATGCGGCGGGCGGTTTCGAAGAAAAAGGAAAAAGACCTCAAGCTGCATCGTGACATCTTTTTGGAACGCGGGAAGGAACGCGGGTTGGACGAGGATTCGATCAATAAGATCTTTGATGACATCGAATTCTTCGCCAATTATGGGTTCAATAAATGTTTGGTTTATGAAACTGAAGTGGTTGATGCAGACACTGGACGTTTCGTAAAGATCGGTGATCTTGCGACTGGCAAAGATTACATACAACACACGCTTACGTGTGATACTGATCGCTTGATGCTTCAGCGAGGGAACATTAGTGATGTCATCGCGAACGGTGTTAAGCCTGTATATCGCCTCATTACTGATGCAGGGCGCGAAATTATGGCGACTGCAAATCACCCATTTTTTACTCGGACGGGTTGGAGATTATTAGGTGAGGTTAAGGTTGGTGAAGAAATTGTTACCACCCGAATTATGGAATCAATAAAGCAGGGTGCGACTCTTGAAACTCAACCAACCAACGCAGGTTATGCGCCAGTTTACCTGTTCAGTAATGAATCGTATCCTGATATTGACAATGATATTTACTGGGACAAGGTCGTGTCGATTGAATATGTTGGCGAACAACCGACATATGATTTGACTATCGATGGCACTCATAACTTCATCGCCAATGACATTCTGGTACACAATTCGCATGCAGCGGATTATGCGGTCATTACGTGCCAGACAGCCTACTTGAAGACGCATTATCCGGCGGAGTACATGACGGCGCTGCTGTCGGTTCATCGGGACGACATCGCCAAGATTACGACGTTCTTGGGGGAGTGCCGCCGGTTGGGTATTCCGGTGCTGCCGCCGGACGTGAATTACAGCGCGTTGGATTTTGATATTCAGCGGCTGCCGGACGGGAAGCGCGGGATTCGCTTCGGGTTGGTGGCTATCAAGAACGCGGGCGAATCGGCGCTGATGCCGATCATCAACGAACGCAAGGCCGGAGGGGGATTCAACAGCCTTGAGGATTTCTGCCACCGGGTTGATTTGCGGCAGGTGCAGAAGCGCACGCTGGAAAGTCTGGTGAAGGTGGGGGCGTTGGACGCGTTTGGTAAGCGCTGGCTGCTGGCGAATCCGGACGCACTGGAACGGATTATGAACTTCAGCGCGGATTACCACCGTAACAAAGAAATCGGGCAGATGTCGATGTTTGGCGGCGATTCGGGGATGGACGACCAACTGACACTGCCGGAGATTGAACAACCTTCTGATCGGGATGTATTGACGCAGGAAAAAGAACTGCTGGGCTTATACCTGAGCGGGCGACCGGTGGATAAGGTGCGCGAATTATTGATGCGCGCGGATAACACGCACGAAATCGCTGTCATCAAAAACCCTGAAAACAATATGAACGGGAAAGCAGTGAGCGCAGCAGGCGAGATCGTCACGGTGCGTAAGCTAGTGACGAAGAACGGCGATATGATGGGAGTCTTCCATATCGAGGACTGGCATGTTTCGGCAGAAGGCATTGATGTGGTGCTGTTCCCGCGCGATTGGCTGAAGTTCAACGAGATGATTGTGGAAGGCAACGTGGTGATGGTGGGCGGCGAGTTGGATACGTCGCGCGGCGATCCACAGATCAAGGCCAAGACAGTGACGCAGAACTTCAACCTGATGGTGCCGACGGACGAAAACGAATACCGCTATGCACCGAGCGCTGAACCGCCGTCGTGGGCGGTGGATGATGTGGCAGAGGACGAAGATGATGGGCCGCCACCGCTGCCGCCAATGGCCGAGGCAGAACCGGTGATGAATATGGTCGCGCCCGCGACTCAGGGCGCGGCGGCGGTACGCACCCCGACGCTAGAACCGCAGATCACGCCGGAGCGCCGAACTGCCGCGACCGGAAATTGGATGGAAGCGGAAGAACCGGATGTGAGCGACCTCGACTTACCACCGCTGCCGCATGAACAAGCGCCGCCGGAACGCTGGCTGATGATCTACTTCCAGCGTTCGGATGATGGCGAGCGTGACCGTAGACGGCTGCGCCGGCTGCACGGTATCCTGACGGAGTATCCGGGACAAGACCGCTTCACGATCGTGGTGGAGCATGACCAGCAGAGTTATAAGATGGAATTCCCGAATGATACAACGGCTTACTGTGATGATCTGGTGAATGATCTGCTGGCGGTGGTGGGGGATGTTCGGAATATCGAGGTATTTGATAACCCACAACAAGCTGAAATTTAACATAACTTCCGATACAATAGTCAGGCTTGAATGCTTAATCCGGCGTATCGAATAGGTACGAACCGTGTTTACTTGATGGGCAAATGTTCTCCATGAACAGGGGATAAACCAATCTTATGAAACGTGTCGCAGTGATGACCAGTGGCGGTGACTCGCCGGGTATGAACGCCGCTATCCGCGCCGTGGTGCGGACAGGGCTTGAGTATGATATTGAAGTGTTTGGAGTCCGGCAGGGATACGCCGGGCTGCTGAACGGTGACTTTCATAAACTGACCAGTTTTGAAGTCAGCGGTATTTTGCAGCGCGGTGGGACGATCTTGCAAACGGCGCGTAACTTGGAGTTCAAGACTCCGGCAGGGCAGGCGAAAGGGCTGCGCCGACTGAACGAGCACGGCATCGAAGGGGTGATTGTGATCGGCGGGGACGGCAGTCTGCGCGGGGCGCTGGCGCTGCATAAGCTGGGCATACCGGTGATCGGTGTGCCGGCCAGCATCGACAACGATCTGGATGGAACGAATACCAGCATTGGCGTGGATACCGCGTTGAACACGATTGTGGAGTCGTTGGATCGGGTGCGGGATACGGCGTCGTCGCACACCCGCGCGTTCATCATTGAGGTGATGGGGCGGAACTGCGGGTATCTGGCGTTGATTTCCAGCATTCTGGGCGGCGCGGAAATTGTGTCGGTGCCGGAGCGCGAGGTGTCGATGGAAGGAATCCACGACGCGCTGGTGGACGCTTACATGCGCGGCAAGTCGCACGCGGTGGCGGTGATCGCCGAAGGGGTTTCCTACAAGACTACTGAATTGGTGGATTACCTCAGCCAGCGCGGCGATGTGGGCTTTGAGGTGCGCCTGACTATCCTCGGTCACATTCAGCGCGGCGGCAGTCCGTCAGCCTTTGACCGGCTGCTGGCAACGCGGATGGGCGTGAAGGCGCTGGAATCGCTGCGCGAAGGGCAGTCCGGCATGATGGTGGCGCTGAATGACCGTGATATGGCGACTGTGCCGATTGAACAGGCGCTGGCGCGCATTCGTCCGATCAACCCCAATTACTTCGACCTCGCCCGCATCCTCTCTCGTTAGGCGATTAAGTCTTCATCCGGCAGGGCATTTGTGCTGCCCTGTCCGGTCAGCTTTCGGTGCTGATCTCTGCTAAGCGTGCGCCGACGACCCGAATGAACGCCACGGTGGGCACACGCAGGTCGAGGCCACGCTGCCCCGCGCTCACGAGAATATGCTCCAATTGGGAGGCAGGCTGGTCGAGGAAGACCGGCCAATTTTTATGCGTTAAGGCGAGCGCGCTGATGCCCCCGACTTTGAGGCCGGTCATGGCTTCGGCGTCCTTGTGCGCGGCCATCGACACTTTTTTATGACCGGAAACAGCGGCTAAGGCTTTGAGGTCGAGGGTGCGGTCGGCGGCGATGAGGGCTAACAGCGGTTTCTTGGGATTTTCCACCGGCTGCACCACCAGCGTTTTATAGACCATAAAGTGGGGAACGCCAAGAATGTCCGCAATGACTTCGGCATCCCGTTCGGTATCCGGGAACTCGGTCACCTCGTAAGGGATGTCGTGCTTTTCCAGCAAGCGCATGGAATTGAGTTTGGGTGTCATGATGTTGGTTCGGTTCTTCCTCAGGAATAACTGGCGTTGAGGCGGACGGTCGCGGACTGCGACTCGCCGGGATGGAGGACGAAGACTCCGCTGCCGGGGATGCCCTGTGCATACAGATTAAAGCCATCGCTGACATTGGTCATGGGTTCGACGGCGAAGAATGGTTTGCCTTCCGGCGCGAAGAGCAGGATATGCACGAAGAGCGGATCGCTGTGCATTTCCAGCGTGAGACCGGATTGGGGATAGACGATGCGCGAGGGTTCGTCCGGCTGGCGTCCGGTGAGCACGTCGTTGATTTCCGACTGGCCGAGGAGGCGCGGCTGTCGGAAGTCCAGATCAGCACGGATCGGGAGCGATTCGCCGGCTGGCATGAAGTCGGTGAGCTGATAGTAGCGGCTGCATGGGATGGTGAGCTGCGGCGCGTTTTCGCCTTCGGGACGGACGAAATAAGGATGGTGACCGAATCCGGCGGGGAAAGGTCGCTCGTCTTCGCTGCGCAGCGCGAGTTCCCAGATGAAATCCGCCCCTTCCAGACGGTACTCGGCGCGCGCTGAAAAGGTGAACGGCCAGTTCATATCGGCATAATCACGCGAGTGCAGCGTCATGACGATGGCGCTGTCGCTGAGCGACTCGATGTTCCACTGCCGCCGCCGCACATCCCCGTGCCGCGCGGTACCATCATCCTTGGTGGTTTGGAGGGTGAAGGTGTCGCCGCCGAATTGCAGCAGGCCGCCGCGGATGCGATTGCACCATGGCAGCATGATGAAACTGGAGCAGTTGCTGGAATTGTCATAATCCGCTTCCGGCGTGGGGCGCAGCACATCCAACCACGCGCTATGCCGTTTGACCTGCCCGAAGGCGATGGATGCACCTGTGCCGGGGAGGATGCCGCAGCGCCAGTGATCATTTTCGAGGATTTGCAGGTTGGGAGTCATGGTGAAAGGCTGTCCTTTGCTGTGGTGACGGTTAACGATACTGGCGCAGGGCGATGCGTCCGATGATCTCTGGAATGAAGATGTTCCCCCAGATCAGCAGGCGGTCGAAGAAGCGAACGATGACCGAGCGCGGGTTGCCGTGTGTGGCGCGGACGATGGCCGCCGCGACTTGATCGGGTGACATGGTCGGGACGCCTTCGCCGGTACGTTTGCCCGCGCCTAAACGCTTGTCGTTGAACTCGGTTTGCGTGCGCCCCACCAGCACATCAGTAACATTGATGTGTTCGCCCTCCAGTTCAAGGCGCAGCGAGTGGGCGAGGCTGCTGACGAAGGCTTTGCTGGCGGCGTAGAGGGCGGCATAGGGCGAGGTGAGATTATAGGTGACGGATGAGATGATGAGGATATGCCCGCCGCCGCTGGCGCGCATGACCGGGACAGCAGCCCGAATGCTGTGCAGAACGCCGTCGATGTTGGTGCGCAGTAAGGTATCGATGTCGCTCCAATCGGCGTCCACCAGCGAGCCACGATGCCCCAAGCCGGCGTTGGCAACCAGTATGTCCAAGCGTCCGAAGCGCCCTAGCGCCAACTTTACCCCTTCGGCCAGCGTTTCGGGGCGGGTCACATCGGCTTCGATGAGCAGGATGTCTCCGTGAGCGGCAGGCAGCTTGAGCACGGCTTTTTGTAGTTCAGCCAATCGATCCATACGGCGAGCAGCGGCGACCACATGCACGCCTTCACGGGCGAAGGCGAGGGCAGTGGCATAGCCGATCCCGCTGGATGCGCCGGTGATGAAGGCCACGCGCGCCGTTGCGTTTGTAGGAGGTTGCTGCGTCGTCATTTAGATGGCTGGCTTCCGACGCTTGAATACGCAGAAATAGCTGTTGCTCCATTCGGCGCCGCCCTGAAAGAGTACGTCACCTTTCTTGCCCACGCGCGCTACCGGCTCCATGTGAATCAGCTCCCAGCCTTGATTGCCCAGATCATCCAGTTCGGGCATCATGGCTTCGGGTGTGTAGGGCGGCGGGTTCTTCCAATTGGGGCGGTACTGGCGGAAGAAGCTGGATACGCCTTCATTTTTGATGTCGGCCTTGATGAATTTGGTCAGATATTCCCATCGTTCCATGTCGTCAGTTCCTTGATGTGTGCTGCACCGGATTAAATGTGTACGGGTTCATGATACACCCCGAAGACTTCGCGCATGACGTCGGTGATTTCGCCCAACGTGGCGTAGGTCTTGGCGGCTTCGATCAAATAGGGCATGGTGTTGGCGCTGCCAGCGCAGGCTGCGCGCAAACTGTTCAGCGCCTGCGTGACCCGTTCGTTGTCACGTTCCAGCCGTAGCTGCTGCAAGCGCGCGACCTGCCGCTCGTGTCCTTTGGGGTCCATTTCGAGGATGGGGATGCCGGGACGTTCGCCGCTGACATACTTGTTCACGCCGACGATGTAGCGCTGGTTGGTATCGACTTCGCGCTGATGGCGGTAGCTGGCGTCCGCGATCTCTTGCTGGAAGAAACCGGCTTCCAGCGCCGGGATGACGCCACCGGCTTCGTCGATGCGGCGGAAATACTGGTAAACGGCAGCCTCGGTCTGGTTGGTGAGGGCTTCGACGAAATAACTGCCGCCGAGCGGGTCGATGGTGTTGAGCACACCGGTTTCTTCGGCGATGATTTGCTGGGTGCGCATCGCAAGGGTGACAGCCCGTTCGCTGGGCAGCGCCAGCGCTTCGTCCATGCTGTTGGTGTGCAGCGATTGCGTCCCACCCAGCACTCCGGCCAGCGCCTGAATCGCCACCCGGACGAGGTTGATCTCCGGCTGCTGCGCTGTCAGGCTGACTCCGGCGGTTTGGGCATGAAAGCGCATCAACCACGAGCGCGGATTTTGGGCACCAAAGGTTTCGCGCATCTCCCGCGCCCAGATGCGCCGCGCTGCCCGCATCTTGGCGATTTCCTCGAAAAAGTCGTTGTGAACGTTAAAGAAGAAGCTCAGACGCGGCGCGAACGCATCAATATCCAGCCCGCGTTCCAGCGCCCAGCGCACATATTCCAGCCCATCTGCCAGCGTGAAGGCCAGCTCTTGTACGGCGGTACTGCCTGCCTCGCGGATGTGGTAGCCGCTGATGCTGATGGTGTTCCAGAGGGGCATCTGCCGTGTGCCGAACTCGATGGTGTCGGTCACCAAGCGCATGGACGGCTCCGGCGGGAAGATATATTCCTTCTGGGCGATGAATTCCTTGAGGATGTCGTTTTGCAGCGTGCCCTGCAATTTCTCCATCGGCACGCCCTGTTTTTCGGCCGCAGCGATGTAGAAGGCCCAGATGATAGGGGCAGGGCTGTTGATGGTCATGCTGGTGGTTACGTCGCCCAGCGGGATGCCATCAAACAGGATTTCCATGTCCTTGAGCGAACTGACGGCCACGCCACATTTGCCGAATTCACCCAAGGCTTCCGGCGCGTCGGTATCGTAGCCCATCAAGGTTGGCAAATCGAAGGCGACCGATAAACCCATGTTGCCCTGTTGCAGTAAATATTTATAACGGGCGTTGGTTTCTTCGGCAGTACCGAAACCCGCGAACATGCGCATTGTCCACAACTTGCCCCGGTAGCCGCTGGCATGAATGCTGCGGGTGAAAGGATATTCTCCGGGCATACCCAGATCGCGTATATGATCCAACTCACGCACATCGAGCGGTGTATAAATCCGTTCAACAGGCACGCTGGACTGAGTGGTGAAGGTATCTTGTCGTTCCGGCAGGCGGTTGAGGGTGGGGTAAAGAGTCTCGTATTCCCACCGTTTCCGTTCGGCGTCCAACTGCTGCAAGCGGTGCGCATCAAAAGTCATTTTAGGCTGCTCCAACAAAATATCTTGCCTGCATTATAACATCCAACCGGTTGAATGCTGTGCGTATAACTTTTACGGCGAGTAAACATTACAAGCTTAATGTCATTAAGATTTGCCTATGATTTTTAACCTGTTCATAAATTTCAATTAAAATAACAGCATTATCGATAGCATCATTTTCAGAGGTAATTGTACAAACATGGCATTGAGCTTGGCAGAACGAATCGAAAAACTTTCGGCGCAGATACAACCTATCGCGGCGGAAGATGAAATGCCGGAAGCGGCACGCAAAGTCTTGTTAGCGGAATTGGTGCGGGTGTTCAAACATGAAGAGGGCAGCCGGACGGGTGAGGACATTGAAGATGTCCACGATATGCGCGTTGCCACACGCCGCATCCGCAGCATCTTTCGCCTGCTGGGGCCGTACTTCAAGCAGAGCGCCATCCGCCCCTATACGGATGAGTTACGAGGTCTGGCGCGCGCGCTGGGCGAGGTGCGTGATCTCGACGTGCTGATTGAGGATATTGGCGCTTTTCAAGCCGCTTTGAAGGCGAATAAACGCGCTGGTTTGCAACCGGCTCTGGACGCGCTGGATCAGCAGCGGCAGGTGGCGCGTCAGGCACTCATCGAGGTGCTGGATTCGCGGGCATACCGCCGCTTCGTCAAGGACTTCAGCAAGTTTCTCACCAGCTCCGGTGAAGGTGTTAAATCGCCCGACGGCGTTGGTGTCGTCCCATCACAGGTGCGGCATGTGCTGCCGGGGATGATTCATCAACGGTTAGCGGCGGTACTGGCTTATGATGTGGTCATTCATGAGGCGGACGCGGTTACCCTGCACGCGCTGCGCATCGAATTCAAACGGCTGCGTTATACCATTTCCCTGTTTGATGATGTACTGGGGACGACCATCAGCGATTTTATATCGGTGGTCAAGGATGTGCAGGATTGTTTAGGGCACATGAACGACGCGGCGACAGCGCGCGCACGGCTGCACAGCCTGCTGGACGAAGCGCTGATCGAGTCGCTCGCCGGGTATATCAAATCTTTGGATGAAAAAGAAACGGAAGCCCGCGCTAACTTTGACCAATTGTGGACAAATTTCAACAGCCGGAAGATACAACAGAAGCTGTCCAACGCTTTGCTATCACTGCGGTAAGAAACCGCCAGCGATTGGTGGCGTAGGGGCGTGTGGGAGCGTTCTTACGCCACACAATTGTCCAGTTCCAGAACCTCAGGCCGGTTCCGTGCCACAATCCGGTAAGCATCCCCCAGCATTGAAGTTGCCAACAGACGCCCCTGCATGTAGGTGTAGCGGCGGGTCAGCATACGCAGGACGCGGTAGGTGAGGATATTCGCACCGACCAGCACATGTATACCGGTATTTGAGGGAAGTTTGAGGAATCCGGTTTTGAGGTGACGGAGGGCATTGCCTTCGGGGATTGGCGTCGTAGGGCGCATCACAACGATGATATCTACCTGATGATCGACTGATTGGATCATGCTGGCCATACCATCTATCGCTTCGTGGAAGTCATCCCAATCCCAATATTGTCCCATTGTTGCGTGGATTACCGTGTATTCCGGATCGTCCCATCCATATCGAAAGCCAATCATAACCGCCCTGACTCCATGAGGTCTTGTAGTTGATTTGGCCGTGCTTTGATTCTATTGTACCCAACTCCATGAATTTTTCATAAAGATTACCTTTGTACTATTAATTTTTTGTAAAACCTTAAGCCTTTTCTCGCTACAGCCGTTACGAAGCAGGGGGAGGCACGACTTGGATGCGATCCGTCAGGCGATAACCCTCGCCGGCGGCCTCACCGTTGATCGTGAGTGGCACACGGGTATCGGTCGCAAGATCATATAGTCCCACCACGATTTGATAACCCGCGCCAGTTGGAACGTCCTCGCCCTCGAAGAGAAGGTTACGCTCGTCAATCACGATCTCGCCCGGTTCCCACACCAGCGTCGAGTAGTAATTGCCCTCCCGCGTGAGCGTCACCGGGCCGTCCCATGACTGAACGACGCTGCCGTCTGTGTCGCGCAGATGGATATAGATCATGTAATCGGCGGA
>JAFLCH010000090.1 GCA_017303775.1 Anaerolineae bacterium
CTCGTGTTCAGTTCATCGGTTTTTGTTTGATCGTGTTCTCCCTGCTGATTGTGAATGTGACTGCCGCGCAAGGGGCGAACCTCGTTTATGGGCAAGCTGCTACGGGGGAGTTGAATGATCAGACTCCTGTTGTGCTGTTTACGTTTCAGGGGGCAGCAGGGGAAATTATCGGCGCGCAGGTGAGCGCGGGTTCACCCAACCTCGACCTGACGCTGACGCTACTGAGTCCGGCAGGGGTACCCCTCGCCACACGGGAAAATGATCCATTCGGGCTGAGCGCCGGAGATGCACGGTTAGGCTACCAATTGACTGAGAGCGGTGTCTATTCGCTGCTGGTGGGCAGCAGCAATAACACACGCGGCGCGTTCTTGATTCGCCTCGTGCAGCAGGCCTCATTAGAGGGGATCCCCTTTTTGAATGGCAGCGCACAGGTGGATGTGGCCGCAGGGACTCAGAGCTTGTTGGTTGTGGGGAATGCGGCGGCTCCCACGACGATTACGATTGAGTCTGCACTGGTTCAAACCGCTTACAGCGTGGAAGTACGTGATCCAATGGGACACACGATCGCGGTTGTGAGCAATTTGCCGAGCGCGACTCTGTCGCTGCCGGCGGCGGCTGGACAATTTGTGGTGGTGGTGCAGGCGGGGATGGCGAATGCTCAGGGGGTGGTGACGATCACCCAAGGGATTAACGCGGTCGCGCCGATCCTCCCGCTGGCGACAGAAGAAGTGGGGAGTGCCGCGCCTCCGGCGAATATATGCAGTGTGACACCGGCCAGCGGCCCGGTTAATGTGCGCTCTGGCCCCGGCACCGAGTTCAATGTGGTGGCAACGCTTCAGGCCGGTCAATTCCTTGAAGTGGTGGGGCAGAACGGGGGCTGGTACGTGGTCAAACTACCGGCCAACAATCAGGGCTGGATCGCGGGGAGTGTGACTGTCCTGAACGGGCCGTGTGGTAATCTGCCGCTGCTTCAAGCGCCGGCGGTTCTACCCGCCGCAGTCACGCCGACCTTCACCCCACCCGCTGTCCAACAACAACCGACGGCGACGGTTGTGGAGGGACAGCAGCAGCCCACCGCAACGGCAACCGCGACTGAGGTGGTTCAACAGGTGGCTCCGGCGGACAACAATTATGTGCTGAATGTACCGCTGGATGGTACGGCGAGCCTGAGCGATTTTGTGTCGTACCCGAATGGGGACGTGGAAGATGTGGTGAGCTATGATACGTCGGGGCTAAACGCTAATTCGGCACTGCCGGGTGGACGCGGGCAGTTGTCGATTGTGTTGAGCTGTTCCGGCACGGGCGCGAACTTCATCACGTTCCGGATTGATGGGCAGAATTTTAGCTGCGGTCAGGTGTTCCAGCGAACGGTGAACGCGGATTCGGATACGGGGGCGATTCGCATCACGGCGACGGGCGCGGACGCAGCGGGAACCTATGTGCAGTGGTCGCTGAACGCATCGCTGACGCGGCTGCCATAAGCGATTTGAACTGAGCGCAAAGCGTTCGGGAATGAAGAACATCCCCTGTTGGTATGCCAGCGGGGGATGTTTTGTTGTAGGTCTTTCGAGACGTTTATGTAGAGTTTACACATTTCTGATGGAGGATGGCTTATGGTGGTAGGACAGGCGATTTCGTTCAATAACGGATTCTCATCAGTTATCCATCTGCCCCGCCAAATATCCGCTACAATAGTAGGGAACGACTGATAACCGGTTCGAGCCGTTAACAGATTGAATCAGTGAGGATCAATACAACCCTTATGATGCGTTTTGAACGTTTTACCGAACGCGCACAGGATGCCGCGGCACGCGCTTATGAGATTCTCCAGCGTTACGGTCATAACCAAGTCGATACGGAGCACATTTTGCTGGCGCTCCTTGAACAGCCAGATGGGGTGATTCCACAACTGCTGGAAAAGCTGAACGTGGATGTGAGCGCGATGCGGGGACGGTTGGACGAGATTTTGCGCGCCAGCCCGAAGGCGGCGATTTATGGCGGGGGGACGGGACAGGTGTTCATCACCCCGCGGGTGAAGCGAATCATCGACCTCGCCAACGAGGAAGCGAACCGGCTGCGCGACGAGTATATTTCCACCGAGCACATGTTCCTTGCGATCATCAACGAGCGGAACACGGCGGTGAGCAAGATTATGCAGGAGAACCAGATCACGCGGGATCGGGTATATGACGCGATCAAGGAAATTCGGGGCGGGCAGCGGGTGACTGATCCGCAGTCGGAAACGCGCTACCGGACGCTGGAAAAGTACAGCCGCGATTTGACGCGGATGGCGCAGGAGTCGAAGCTCGATCCGGTGATCGGGCGGGACACGGAAATTTTGCGCGTGATTCAGATTTTGAGCCGGCGCACGAAGAATAACCCGGTGCTGATCGGCGAGGCGGGTGTGGGTAAGACGGCGATTGTGGAAGGTTTGGCGCAGAAGATATCGTCCGGGGATGTGCCGGAAATTCTGCTGGGTAAGAAGGTGGTCTCGCTCGATCTGGCGGGGATGCTGGCGGGGAGCCGCTTCCGGGGCGAGTTCGAGGAGCGGTTGAAGGCTACGATTGAAGAGGTGCAGCGCTCGGAAGGCGACATCATCCTGTTCATCGACGAGCTGCATCAGGTGGTGGGCGCAGGGGCGGCACAGGGCGCGCTGGACGCGGGTAACATGATGAAACCGGCGCTGGCACGCGGTGAATTGAACGCCATCGGGGCGACCACGCTGGACGAGTATCGCCAGTATATCGAGAAGGACAGCGCGCTCGACCGGCGGTTCGCGCCGGTGTTCGTGGATGAGCCGAGCGTAGATGACACGATTGAGATGCTGTACGGTTTGCGTGACCGGTACGAGGCGCACCATAAGGTGACGATCTCGGACGAGGCGATTGAGGCGGCAGTGCGTTTGTCGGCGCGGTATATCAGCGACCGGCGGCTGCCGGATAAGGCGATTGACCTGCTGGACGAAAGCGCGGCCAAGCTGCGGGTGGCGTTGTATTCGATGCCGCCGCACCTGAAGGAATTGAAGGAACAGGTGAACCGGCTGGAGGCCGAGGAAGAAGCGGCAGGGCTGGCGCGGGAGTATGAACGCGCGGCGGAATTCAAGGTGGAACGGCTGCGGTTGGAGCAGGAATACGAACAGCAGCGGTACATCTGGCAGCAGGAAAACACGCTGGATGAAGTGGTGGACGAGGACGACATCGCGCAGGTTGTGGCGCAGTGGACGGGCATTCCGGTCAACCAGATGTTGGAGACAGAGAGCGAGAAGCTGCTGCGGATGGAAGATGTGCTGCACAGCCGCATCATCGGGCAGGCGGCAGCGGTGACGGCGATTTCGGACGCGATCCGGCGATCACGCAGTGGATTGAAAGACCCGAAGCGCCCGATTGGTTCGTTCATCTTCCTCGGTTCGAGCGGTGTGGGTAAGACGGAGCTGGCGAAGGCGCTGGCGGAATTCCTGTTCGACGACGAGGAAGCGCTGCTGCGGGTGGATATGAGCGAGTACCGCGAACAGCACACGGTGAGCCGGTTGTTCGGCGCGCCGCCGGGGTATGTGGGGTATGAAGAAGGCGGACAGCTCACGGAAGCGGTACGCCGACGCCCGTACCGGGTGGTGCTGTTTGATGAGATCGAGAAGGCGCACCCGGATGTGTGGAACGCGCTGCTGCAAATTCTGGAAGATGGACGATTGACGGATGGACAGGGGCGGCTGGTGGACTTCCGCAACTGTGTGATCATCATGACGAGCAATCTAGGCACCGAGTTCGCGCGCAAGGGCGGCGTTCTGGGCTTCACGCAGCCGGGGGATCAGCAGGCGGTGGTGGATCATCAGAAGATTGAGAAGGCGATGCGGGAGACATTCCGTCCGGAATTCTTGAACCGCATCGACGAGATCATCATCTTCGCGCCGTTGAGCCTGTCGGAAGTGGAGCAAATCGTCGATTTGCAGATGCACGGGATCGCGGAACGGATGGCGGAATCCGGCTTGCAGGTACACCTGACCGAACCGGCGCGGCGCTGGTTGGCGGAAAAGGGGTATGACCCGCAGTTCGGGGCGCGCCCGCTGCGGCGGGCTTTGCAGCGGTTCGTGGAAAACCCGTTGAGCGTGCAACTGCTGAAGGGCGCTTTCCGCGCCGGTGATCTGGTGGTGATTGATGAGGTGGGCGGGCAGCTCGAATTCCTGCGGAGCGCGGATGCGAGCAGCGATTACGTCAATCTTCCGAACGATCACTACGCGGATCGGGGACGGCAGTAAGCAGAGGTTAGGCTGATTTCGACGGGCGACTCATGAAGGGTCGCCCGTTTTGATTCAAGCGGGTTTATGACCGGCGGCGGCGTAAAAATAGCCGAAGAAGAGACTCTCGCGGCGGAAATCCGGGCAGCGGGCGGCGAGCCATTCCCACGGGCGGCGGGTGGTATCGGTGATGATGACAAAGTCGAGGAAGCTCATGAGCCAACCGATGGGGCGGGCATACCATTCTTCGCTTTCGCTGATGTCGGCGATGGCGTAGGTTCCGCCGGTTTTGAGGGCGTCCCATGCCTGCTGCATGGCCTGTTCGTGGCGGGGGATGACGACGAGGCCGAGCGTACAGAGGACAACATCAAAATCAGTTCCGGGCTGCATGGTGGCGGCGTCGGACTGGATGAGTTCGACATTCGTCCAGCCGTGCGCGTCGATGACTTTGCGGGCTTCGGCGAGCATGTCGGCGCTGTAATCGACGGCGACGAGCTGACCGGTGGGGCCGATGCGCTCCATGATGTAGGGGAAGTTAGCGCCAGCACCGCAGGCGAAATCCAACACTTTGTCGCCGGGTTTGAGGGCGGCCAAGCGCATGACGGCTTCGCGCATTTCGAGGCGGGGATAGCGACCCAGCAGGTTGACCTGCGTATCGGTGTCGTTATAGCCTCTGGCACGGCGGCGGTAGTAGTCGTCGAGGCGAGACTGGGTGAGGGCGGTGGCGCGGGTTTGGCGCAGGACGGAAGCGAGCGCCAGCCCTGCCACCAGTCCGATCCAGAATTGTCGTTTCAAGCCTGTTTTCTCCGGTCAAGGTCACGAACGGTATGGAAGGCGCTGCGGAGAAATCCGGCAGCGATGTAGAGAGTCACCCAGATGAAGAGGGCGATGCCATGAAAGAGGACGAGGGTGCAGAGGGCGATGGCCGTGAGCAGCCCTTTCCAACTGCGGCGCATGAGTGTGCCGTTGTGTTCATAGGGGACATCGCTGATCATGAGGAGGGAGACGGACACGAGCAGCACAGCAGCCAGCGAAGCCGTGCCGAAGTCGCCGAGGAGGTCGTGCATGAAGATGACATAGCTGGCGAGGAAGGCGGCGGCGACGGTGGTGGGCAGGCCGACGAAAAAGCCGTTACTGCCGGTTTCTTCGGACAGCACGTTAAAGCGGGCAAGGCGGACAGCGCTGCACATGATGGGCAGGAAGCTGACCAGACTGCCGACCAGCGACCAGTCGGTGAAGTAGGTGCGGTAGAAAAGCAGCGAAGGGGCGACGCCGTAGTTGATGACATCGGCGAGCGAGTCGAAGTAGCTGCCGAATTTGCTGTCGCAGTCCAGCTTGCGAGCGAGTTTGCCATCCATCAAGTCGAGGATGCCCGCGACGACGATCAACCAAGCTGCGGGCAAATAATAGCCTTCGAAGCTGGCGACGATGGAGGAATAGCCGAGGAAGACACTGAATGCAGTGACGCCGTTCGGTATCCATGAACGATTAATCGGTAAGCGGCGGTGTCTCATATGGGAGTCATTGTACCGCAGTTTAAGCCACCGTAAACAGAAAGTCGGCAAATCTTAATATGCGTCTTCACTACGCTTGAGCGAGGCGAGTACAGTTTCGCCGCCGGTGACCTGCTGGTCGAGGTAGACGCGCACATCGGCATCCAGCGGCAGGAAGACATCACAGCGCGAGCCGAATTTGATGAAGCCCAGTTCATCACCGGCTTGCAGCCACTGGGCGACATGGATGTACCAGCGGATGCGACGGGCGAGTAAACCGGCGATCTGGCGCACCAGCACCTGCTGACCGGCGCGGTTTTCCAGTATGACGGTGTTGCGCTCGTTCAGTTCGGAGGCCTTGGGATGAAAGGCGACCAAGTACTGGCCGGGATGGTTGCGGTGGTAGATGACCCGTCCGGTGATGGGCGCGCGGTTGACATGCACGTTCAAAACGGACATGTAGATGGAGACTTTGAGGCGCTGGTCGCGGAAGTATTCGGTTTCGGTGACGGGTTCGACGGCGACGATGGTGCCATCAGCCGGGGCGATGACCAAGCCTTCGGTAGTGGGGGTGATGCGAGGCGGGTCACGGAAGAACTGCGCCACCAGCCCGAAGGTGGCGGCAGACGCGAAAGCCACCAGACGGAAGGCGCGATCGGGCAAGATGGCATAAGCGACGGCGGTGACAAAGCCGAGCAGCGTGCCGAGCGTGATGAGGGTGGAATGACCTTCGCGGTGGATGCGCATGGTGGGTTCAGTCCTTTGACCATTTGACGAGCGAGGGCGCTTCGTAGGTACGGAGTGTTTCGAGGAGGGCAGGCGCTTCTTGGCGCACCAGCAGGGCGTTGCGGCTGTGCGAGTTGGAGATGAAGCCGGCTTCGGCGATGTGGTTGATGAACGTCAGCATGGGGTCGAAGTAGCCTTGCAGGTTGAGCAGAGCGATGGGCTTGCGGTGAAAGCCGAGCTGCGCCCACGTGATGATTTCAAAGAGTTCGTCGAGCGTACCGAAGCCGCCGGGCATGGCGATGAAGGCATCGGAAAGATCGGCCATGAGGGCTTTACGCTCGTGCATGCTGGAGACGACATGAAGTTCGGTCAGGCCACGGTGCGCCAGTTCTTTATCCGAGAGGGAACGGGGGATGACACCGACGACGCGACCACCGGCCTCTAGCGCCCCATCCGCCACCGCGCCCATCAGGCCGACGTGACCGCCGCCGTAAACCAATTCCCAACCTTCGGCAGCGATGCCCGCGCCCATCTGTCGCGCGGCAGCCATATAGAAATCCTGCTTGCCGGTGTAGGAACCGCAAAAGACACAAATTCGCTTCATGAGTTTGACCCTGTATGGCATGGATTGAATCAGTAACGCCGATTACTTTACACGATTCGGGGGGAATATCCTACCCAGACTGGTGGAAACAGGGGGAGAATCAATCAGGGCGAACCTTGTGGCTCGCCCTGATGCTTACAGTAAAACCGCTTTCCGTGATGCTTACAGTGAAACCTTGCTTACACTAGAACCAAAACCGGTGTTACAAAGATTACTGAGGAGGCAGCAGCACTGCGTCGATGACATGGATGATGCCGTTGGCGGCGTCGATGTCATAGGCGACGATCATCACGCTGCCATTGATGACGGCGTTACCGTCCATGTCCAGCGAGAAGTTCAGGCTCTGGCCTTCGAGGGCGGTGGGGACATCCAAGCCACCTTCAGGCGCATCGTCAGCGGTCAGCGCAGCGGCAACCGTGGCGAAGTCGATGGAGGTTGCGTCGTCACCCGCCGGGGGCACGACATGATAGAGCAGGATGCTGGTCAGCAGTGCCTGATCCGCCAGCACAGCGTTGATGGTTTCTTCACCCAGCGCGGCGAAAGCGGCGTCGGTGGGAGCGAAGACGGTCAGATCAAGATCGGCATTCGAGAGGGTTTCGAGCACGGCAGGATCAGCAGCCTGAACAGCGGCCAACAGGGTGGCGAATTCAGGAGCTTCCATGTCGCCAGCCGATTCGACCACGATTTCGGCAATGGTGCGGCTTTCCGGCAGGATGACGGCGTCAATGACATGGATGACACCATTGCTGGCTTCAATATCGACCATTTCGAGAACGAGGTTGGCATCGTCAATCGAGACACCACCTTCGGTCGCCATCACGTCGATGTGCTGGCCCTGAAGGGTCTTCACGCTGAGCTTGCCACCTTCGCCAGCGGCTTCGAGTCCGGCGAGGACATCAGCCGACATGACTGCGCCAGCGGTCACATGATAGAGGAGGATGTTGGTCAGCGCGGCCTGATCGGCGAGGACTGCACCGAAGGCTTCGGCACCCAAGGCTTCGGCCAGCGCAGCAAAGGCGGCGTCGGTGGGGGCGAAGACAGTCAGTGAACCTTCAGCATCGGAAAGGGCGGCGAGCACGGCGGGATCAGCAGCCTGAACGGCGGCCAACAGGGTGGAGAACTCAGGTGTTTCGGCAGAGGCCGAAGCAACAACGATGTCGGCAATGGTGCCGGGGGCGTCCTGCGCCATGGCGGGGACAACAGCTACCAATAACAGTAAGGCAATCAAGAGAGCAGACAACTTACGCATTAGACAATCTCCTCGGTTAGCAATAAATATTGAACACGTCTTGTATCAGATTTGTTCAGGTTACGTCCACCATAATGCCGTGAATTCATAAGCCAAAACGGAGAAAGTCCTTAATGTGTGATGAGATTATTAAGAAATGACCGGTTATTTATGCCAACGGCGTGATAGGTCAGGCGCGCCCCACACCCACTTATCCGTCAAGATGCGCACGGTCATAGGGGCGGTGACGATGATCTGGCAGGAGAGACGGGGATAGCCGAAGGACGCGCCGACGCGGTCATGCCAGTGCTGCGGGGCAGATTCACCGGATTCGACATGCACGCCACAGGTGGCACAGAGGCCGCGTCCGCCACAATTGAGGCGGCGGGTGAGGGAGGCATAAGGCGAGAAACCGGCTTGCAGAAGGACTCGGCGCAGATTGGCGTTATGCGGCACAGACAGGTGATGAACAACGTCGCCGATGAGAAGGGTTACTTGATGGATGCTCTCGTCCATGCGGCCTCACTTTGATCGATTAGGATTGGGATGGTTGTGAGGATAAACGGCAAAGGAAAGCGCCGGACGAGAGTTGGCTGAGGCGTTGATGAAGAAGGCGGGCGGATTTAGAGGAAGAAGTCGCGTAGGGCGTCACGCACGTCGTCGATGATCTCTTCCCACGCGACATCGGGATCGCGGGTGATGCGCAGGGTTTCGCCGCTGATGGAGAGGGCTTGGATGCCGCGCACCCCGTTGAAGAGCATCTGGGCGATGGGTGTGCCCTCATCGCCCTGCTCATAATTGGCGTAGTATTCGTCGTCCCCGACGGCCAACTGCTGGTTGGTGAAGAAGTCGAGGGTGTTGGGGTCTTCGGTGGATTGGGTTTCCACCGTCACATATTCGGACATCAAAGGCTCACTTTAGAACTTTGACCGGATCACCAATTTTGATTTTGCCGCCGGTGATGACGCGCGCCATCATGCCGAGCTGCCCCTGCACGGTAGCGGGGTCTTTCTTCTGAATGCGCTGGAACTTGTCGCAGCCGGTGCGCGGCTTGTTGACTTCGATGACGGCTTCGTCCCCCAGTTGAATACGCGAGCCGGCTGGCAGCGCATCGACATCGAGCTGGTGGATGACGATTTGTTCGCCCATCTGCCCCGGTTCGGTGTAGAAGCCCTGTGTGCGCAGGATGGTCAGCGTCTCGTAAGACATGATGTTGAGACCACGATCCGGATGGCTGCCTTTGGCGTCACCGTCGATGCCATGACCGACGATGAGCGTGGCTTCTTCCAGATCGACGCGCAGATAATCATCATCCGGATTGGGTTGGTCTTTGGGGCGGTAGACAATGCTGGCGATTTGTGTCATGGTGATTCCCTCATGGGTATGCATGTGTTGCGCTTATTATACTGGCAAACGGGCGTGTCACCAGAGCCGTTGTGAACCGATTGAAAGGTCAGTCGGCTTTGTGCTGGTCGTAGAACTTCTGCCACGCTTCGCCGAAGTTTTGCCCGGTGGTGACGACATCGGGACTGCTGGGCGGGAGGAGCGGCGGCGCGTAAGGGGTGAGGTCTTCCAGCACTTTTTGGACGAAGTAGACGGTATCGGTGGCTTGCAGGGCAGCGGTCAGGCGGTGCGAGACGATGGATAAGGTGAAAAGGGTGATGATCAGGCCGGTGATGACCGGCTGCGGCCACGGGGCGAAGATGAGCAGCGAGGTCATGAACAGGGGGACGGGGAATATATCCAGCCAGTAGAGCCAGCGCATGCGGGCACGCAGCCGCAGCAGGGTGCTGGATTCACCGACGGCGACGAATTCACCGTGGACGATTCCGGCCAGCGCGGTGCGGGAGCGGCGTCGCCACGGGACGGTGCTGTTGGTGGTGAGGTAGAAGCCGTTCTGGAGGGCTTCGATGTAGTAGCGGCGGCCATCCAAGAAGAGGTTGCGGTGCTGAAGCTGGTTGAGGTTGGGGCGAGTGGCTTCGGCGAGGGCACGCAGACAGCCGTCGGGGGTGGTCGTGACGACCAACTGCACGATAGGATGCACATACCACAGCCGTTCCAGCAGCCAATCGCGTAGGGTGGTCATGACTGCGAGTCGATCCGCTTGGCGATCACCACAATGCGTTCCCGATAGGTGTTCTGAATGAAGTTGTAGTCATCGCAGGTGATGAGGGTGAGGGTGTCGGTTGCAGTGGGCGAAAGGATGCTCATGTCGTCCGGCTGCACCCATTTGACTTCGGTGACGGTGTATAGCTGCTGCACCTCGCCCATGCGCAGGATGATGGGGTCGCCGTCCCGCACCTGATCAATGCGGGCGAAGATGCCGGGGCTGCCATCCGCCATTTCGGCATGTGCCGCCAGCCCGATGTTCCCGGTTTTACCAAGCCAGCCCGTGCCTTCCAGATGGCCGATTTTACGCCCCAACGCGCTGACATCCCAACTGGCTCCATCCAAATAAACCGCAATGACCGGCGCATTGATGCCGGCGGTGGGGGCTTGCAGGATGGCAGTCGGGGGCGGGGTGGCGGTAGGGAGCGGGGGCAGCGTGGGCACCACCGTGGGCACATTGGTCGGGACAAGGGTGGGGATGATGGGGGCAGCAGGCGGCGGCGGGGTACGCAGCCGGTCAAAAGCGAGGAAACCTGTTCCAAGCAGGATGCCCAGCAAGAGGAGGCGGGCGAAGGCAGAACCGGAACCCCGGCTGCGGTAAGCGACACGACGGCGATACATAAGACTTATGCTATGATGTTCCAGTGAATGATTAGTGTTCCCATTATAACGAGAATCGGGCGACTGCGTGTATAGATTGGATGAGCGTTTGAGGGTAGGCGGTTGTTAAGGTTGGGGTTGTGGATCGGGCTGCTGCAACTGGCGGCGAGCGCTGGCTTGATTCTGGCGGCCAGTGTGGTCGGGCGGCTTATCCCCACCGGACAAATCGTGCCGATTGTGGTGTATGACAATCCGGTGGTGGTGCTGGTGGATACGGAACGGCATTTGATGGGCTACCGTCCGCGCGGTTCCACCGTGGTGTTTGATGCCGCCGTCTCGCCCGATCAGCAGTGGATCGCTTACAGCCGTTCGGATGGGCGGCGGGTGCAGGTGTTTCTTTCCGGATTGTACGGGACGGACGAGCAGCAGCTCACACCCGGCGAATTAGGTGGTGACAGTCCGGCATGGTCACCGGACGGCAGCCAGATCGCGTTCGTGGCGACGGAAGACGCCAAGCGCAACCTGTACCGGATGGCCGCACGCCCCGGCGCGGAACCGGTGCAGCTGCTGGAGGGGGGGAATGTGGCGACTCCGGCGTGGTCACCGGACGGGAAAGCCCTGATTCTGGCCGCCAGCCGATTTTCCAATCTGGCGGATTTATACCTGCTGGCGGATGCAAGCTGCGCGGCGGAGTGTGAGGCGGAACTGCGCGAGATCACATCGACGCTGGTCATTGATACCCAGCCGATCTGGTCACCGGATGGCAGCCAGATCGCGTTTCTTTCCGACCGCAGCGGCAATTATGAGATTTACACACTGCCGACGGATTGTTTCGCGCCGGGGGAAACCTGTATCGGGCAAAACCCGCGCCGTTTACGGATCAACCGCTTGGCGATTCCCTTTTTTCTGGTGTGGTCATTCGACGCCGACCAACTTTACTTCCGCGCGTGGGATATGCGGGCGAACCAGCCGGGACTCTACCGGATTCAAACGGATTGTTTCAGCCGCAGCGAAGGATGCCGCGCCGAGATCATCTACAACCTCGGCACGATCATCTCGCAGACGGCGCGTTAGGCATCATGAGCCGTTCGGCGCTGCGTATGACCGGACTGCTGCTGCCTGCGCTGGCAGTGGTGACGCTGGCGATGCTGTATGTAGGGCGGGCGCTGCCGGTCGGGTTGGGCGAATTGATCTTCGCGGCATCTTCCGGACGCAGCCTTGAGATCTACCGCATGGATGTGGAACGCCGGTTGATGCAGGCCATCACCGACAACGACTTCACCGATTTCGCGCCGGATTGGTCGCCGGACGGGGAACGCATCGCCTTCGTGAGTGACCGCGACGGCAACCGCGAGATTTATGTGATGGATGCGCTGGGGCGGGATGTGCGCCGGTTGACACAGCATCCGGATACGGATTTCGCGCCGGTCTGGTCACCGGATGGGCGGCAGATCGCTTTTGTGAGCGAACGCTACGGGCTGACCGAGTTGATGCTGGCCGGGGTTGAGAGCGGCAGGCTCACGCGGCTCACGCGCAATGATTCGCTGGACATCAGTCCGGCATGGTCACCGGATGGGACGCGGTTGGCGTTTGTTTCGGATCGTGACCAGCGTTGGGACGCCAACATTTATGTCATGACGCTGGCGACAGGCGCGGTGGAAATCTTGCAGGCCACCCCCGGCGATGATCTGGGGCCGGCATGGTCGCCGGATGGACGCTACCTGATTTACACCTCGGACTTCGGCAACATGGCGATCTTTCTGGCGAATCTGGAAACAGGGCGGGTGGTGCCGTTGTTTTCCAACAACTTCACCGGCTTCGACACGCCGGCATGGTCACGCGATGGGCGTTACATCACCTATTCCGCCACCAGCGGCAACAGCCAGATGAGCCTGTTCATGGTGGATGTCCAATGTCTGCTGCGTAATGATACCTGCCCATCAACCGTGCATCAGGTGACGGGACAGGCCGCGCTGATGATTAACCCCCGTTGGAAGCCGTAGAACCAGCAGCGAGGCGCAGATCATCGAAGCCCAGCACACGCATCCAGTTGCAGACGACCATCGCGCCGGAGGTATCCGGCAGGGGGATGCCGCTCTCCTGTGGCAGCCCATTAAAGCCGCGTAGATAACCGAAGGTGCCGTCAATTTGGGCGCGGGCGGCTTCGGAAAGGTCGGGATCACCGATGGCGATGGCGTGAATGTGAATGGGCGAACCGGGGTAAAGTTCGCTGGTGTCGCGCAGCCACGCAGCGAAACCGGCCAAGCGCAGCGCCTCCAGCATCGGTTCGATTTCCCGCGTGAGGATGACGCCGGTTCCGATCTCGCGCACCGAAAGGTCAACCGCCCCGCCACCGTCATGCGTACCGAAGCTGGCGCTGACTCCGCCGGGGTTATAACTGCCCTGCATGATGGCGCTGCGGAAGCGGGCTATGCCACCGTCCGCCGTGTAGATGGCCTGTGCGTGGTCGAGCATCGCCAGCGTGCGCAGGTTGAGCGTGCCGTAACCGATGCGAATCCGGTCAAGGGAATCGGGGGGTGTGAGGCATTCATCCGGTTCATCTTGCGCCAGCGAATCCGGCACTTGCGGGACGGTCAGCGGTTGCAGCCAGTAATCATCGTTCGCCGCTTCCCCTTCCGCCGTCCAGCCCTGCCGCCCATCATAAGCAAGCTGCCACCA
>JAFLCH010000091.1 GCA_017303775.1 Anaerolineae bacterium
CCCCTCCGGCAAAGGTCTGGCCTTCGCCTTGTTACGCCTTTCCCACTTGTCACGGATAACGTGTAACTTGTCACTATAATGCCAATGCCAATGCCGCCACTGCCGCCAACCCTGCCATTTCCCCCTCACCAATCGGCAGCCACCGGCGACCTCCATCAGGTGACATACATGGCGTCCGGCATCACATCATTCCCCATCACACATCGAAACCCGTGTCTGCGCCACCCTCGCCTGTATTTTGCCTCCCCTAACGCTTTGGGGGAGGCACGTGAACGAAGTGAACGGGTGGGGGTGCCGTGTTCTTTGTCGGCGACGACGACGACGACGACGACAAACACGCCCCTCGGCGGAAGCCTCGGCTTCTTCCCGCCTGTTTTGCTGAAGACCCCTTGGCAAGGGTCTGGTCTTTGCCTCAGTAGGCAGTTCCTACTGATAACTTGTCACTTGTCACTGATAACTAACTCGCGCCGCTACAAATGCCGCAGCCGGTCAGCGTACCGCTCGAACAGCGCCGCGTTGTGTGCGTCCCCCCCGTCCACGTTCGCGCTCACCGTGATCTCCGGCGGCGTCCCCCGCGCCAGCATCTTCACCACCGTCGCGTGAACCAGCGCATGCAGCAGCGCCGCCCCCACCACTGTGGAAGTCGCCCCGATAGCCCCCGGCAGCCCATCAACCGTCAGCGCCGCGTCCCCCACCACCCCGCAGTTATCCAGCACCACATCCGCCAGCTCGAACAGCCGCTTCCCGCTCGGATGCCTTGACGACTGGCTCTGCGAATGAGCCATCGAAGTCAGCGCGATCACCGTCAAACCCCGCTCCTTCGCCGCCAGCGCCATCTCAATCGGCACACTGTTCCGTCCGGAGTTGGAAGCGATCATCATCACATCACCCGCCTTCACCCGGTATCGTTCCAGCACCAGCCCCGCGTAACCCGGCAGCCGTTCCAGATGCGTGCTGCTCAACGCGCTCACATGCAGCATCAACGCCGGGTCAAGGATCGCGTTCACCGCCACCAGACATCCCGCGCGGTAAAACAACTCCTCCGCCAGCATATGCCCGTGTCCCGTCCCGAACGTATGCAGCACACCCCCCTGCCCCAAACACTGCGCCAGTGCCTCCGCCCCCGCTTCCAGCGCCTCGGCGTTACGCTTTTCCGCCGCCTCCAACACCCCCCGAACCACCTCGAAGTAAGCCACCATCGTTACACTGCTCCTTCTGTTTGCGTTGCGCTCTGGAGGTTTTTCCGCAGCAGCACATACTGGCGGCGCGTCCTGTATCCCGCCATCGTATACAACCGCGCTGCGTTCTCCTCCGTCCACATGAAATACGAGAAATAAGTCTGCCGGCTGCTCACCGCCTCCAAACACCGGAACAGCAAAATCCGCCCGATCCCCAGATTGCGCACTTCAGGATGCACCCCGAACGGCCCGAATCGCTCGCGTCGCTGCGGGCAAAATCCCACAATCTCCCCCTTCAGCCGCGCCACCAAAAACGTGATCTGGTGGGGGCTGTCCCCGAAGTACTCCAGCAGATACTCCTGCAAGTGCCGGAACCAATCCCAGCCGAAGTACCGCGCGATGAACGGCATCAAATCCGGCAAATCAGCCGCCTCCACCGCCCGCACCTCCAGCCCATCCTCCGTCGCCCGCTTCCGTTCCAGTTCCCTCACCTCCGCCGGAATCTGGAAGCCGCTCAGGTTCAACCCCATGCTCACCGCTTCCGTATCCACCTCGAATCCCAACCCCGCCTGCAAGAACTGAACCGCCTCCGGATAAGCATCCTTATCCACCCCCGGCGTGAAGTAGTTCGGCGTATAAGGCGAAATCTCCACCGTCTGCCGTCCCTCCCCTGCCCAGCGCATCAGCAGATACTCGAACAGCGCCCGTCCGATTCCCCGCCGCCGGTATTCCGGCAGCACCCCGAACGCCGTAATCCAGCTTTTCTCCGGCTCCAACCCCTGCAAGAACAGCGGAACCTGTCGCGTCAGCCCCAGCGCGAACCCCACCACCTGCCCATCAACCACCGCCACCGGCAGTTGCGCCGGTAAAAAGTTCGCGTCCAATAAAACCTTGCAGCGGAACACATCCGGTGTCAGCCGGTCATGCGTCATCGTCTGCCCCCACACCCCCAGCACCCCCGCTTCGTCCTCGCCCCGATACGCTCGTATTTCCATCATGTTCATCCTTCGTTGCCAGCATCATCCGAACCGTTCCGACATTAACCAAACCACCACCATCTCCGCAAGCGACCAACCCGTGCCGGTGGCTATACAAACAAAAAGGCGGTTGTTACACCGCCTTCTCATCACACCATGAGGTTCTAACTTATTCGCCCGCCATCATCTTCTCGCGCCGCTTGCGATCCTTGATCCGCTCTTCGCCGTTCAGGATGCGCTTCCGCAGCCGCAAGTTCTTCGGCGTCACTTCCAGTAGCTCATCCCCCGCCATGAACTCGATCCAATCATCCAGACTCATGTCGCGTGGGGTATTCAAACCGGACGTCGTTTCGCTCGGCTTGGCGCGGAAGTTGTTCAGGTGCTTTTCCTTCACCACGTTCAAATCCAGATCGCCGGGGCGGATATGTTCACCCACCACCATACCCTCGTACACATCAGCGCCGGGGCTGATGAAATACGTCCCGCGCGCCTGCACGTTCACCATCGCATACGGAGTAGCCACCCCGATGTCGCTTGCCACCAGACTTCCGAACTGCCGTCCGGGGATTTCCCCCGCCAGCGGTTCATATCCGTAATGCAAGCTGTGGAGTTGTCCCATGCCGCTCGTCGCCCGCATGAAATTCGCCCGGAACCCCAGCATACCGCGCGTCGGCACAAGGTACTTGATGTAAGTGGTGCCGCTCTCGGAACGCATATCGGTCATCACACCGCGTCGCCCGCCCAGCATTTCCACCACCGTCCCCACCATACCATCCGCAATTTCGATGTGAACCTCTTCGATCGGTTCCAACACCTCTTCGGTTTCGGGGTCTTCGCGGTAAATCACTTCCGGCTTGCTCACCTCGAACTCATACCCCTCGCGCCGCATCGTCTCGATCAAAATCCCCAGATGCAGCTCGCCGCGTCCGCTCACAATGAACTTATCCGGCGAATCACCGTCCGCGACGCGCAGCGCCACATTGCTGCGGGTTTCATCATAAAGACGCTGCCGCAGTCGGCGCGAGGTTCCCCAACCCGTCTTACCTTCGCGTCCGGCCAGCGGTGACGTGTTCACCCCGAAGGTCATTCGCACCGTCGGCTCTTCCACGCTGATCGGAGGCAGCGCTTCCGTTACGCTGGGGTCGGCAATCGTATCGCTGATGCCCAGCGCGTCCAGCCCGCCGAACGCCAGAATATCGCCTGCTTTAACCTCGTCTATTTCCTGCTTGGCGAGGTTCTGGAACGTGAACAGATATTCAATCCGTCCGTTGATGCGCTCGCCCGTCGTGGTCATCCGCACCACCGGCATCCCTTTGCGCATCGTCCCGCTCACCAACCGCCCGATCCCCAATTGACCTTTGTAGTTGTCATATTCCAGCGTCGTCACCAGCATTTTAGCGGGCGCGTCAATATCAACTTCCGGCGCGGGAATCTCCTTGATAATCGTCTCGAACAGCGGGGTCAAATCGCTCTGCAACCCTGCCGGTGCATACCCCGCCTTCCCCACCAAACCCACAGCGTACACCACCGGGAATTCGGCCTGATAATCGCTCGCGCCCAGTTCGATGAACAAGTCGAACGTCTCGTTCAGCGCTTCGTCCGGTCGCGCGAAAGGCCGGTCAACCTTATTGATGACCACGATCACGCGCAGCCCCAACCCCAGCGCCTTTCGCAGCACAAAACGCGTTTGTGGCATCGGCCCTTCCACCGCGTCGACCAGCAGCAGCGCCCCGTCTACCATGTTCAGCACACGCTCCACCTCACCACCGAAGTCCGCGTGGCCGGGGGTATCAACAATGTTGATCTTCACCCCACCCCACGTAACTGCCGTGTTTTTGGAAAGGATAGTGATGCCCCGTTCCCGCTCCAGATCATTGGAGTCCATAATGCGCTCCGCGACCTGTGCGGTTTCGCGGAACACCTTAGCCTGCTTGAGCATACCGTCCACCAATGTCGTCTTGCCATGGTCAACGTGCGCAATGATGGCAATATTGCGAATATCGTTTCGTACCTGCGTCACAGTGTATTCCTGTTCGTCATAATTCTGAGTACCGTCATTTTATCAGATGAATGTTAAGAAACGACAGAGACAAATTTCCCCTGAATTTCCCGTGAACCTTGAGGCATTTTACGCGAAAGCAGTGTTACCATGAAAGAAGTAAAGCATTCGATATAGAGAATCCTGTATGTTGCATCCCACCCTACAACAACGCCTACGAGAATTGGGGGTGTCTTTGGATCATCCTCCTGCCGATCCACACCACTGGCTATCGCTGCTTGAACGCATCAACAGTGATTATTTTGCGTTGGATCAGACAGAGGGTCATCAGACGGCAAGCGAACCATCCAATAATTCTGTGCATCATCATGTGCAGGAATTGGAGTTAATGTCCAAAGTTCGCTCTGCCCTCTCTAATAAAATTGACCTGAAAGAAACCATCCAGACCATTGTCGAAACCACAGCCGAGACATTTAACTACAATCTCGTCAGCGTTTACCTGCTGGAAAAAGATGTTCTCCACCTTCAACATCAAATTGGTTATTATCAAGTGGTGGAGGAGCTGCCCACCAATCGCGGTATTATGGGTCGCGTCGCCCGCACCGGTCAACCAGCCTATATCAGCAATGTGAACAATGACCCCGATTATATCGCCGCGCTCCCCAATCTGGTCTCCGAAATTTGTGTCCCGCTCCTCTATAACGATTCAGTCGTCGGTGTATTGAACGTCGAATCATCCGATGATCGCGTACTAACCCCTGATGACTTCAACCTCATGGTGAGCCTCAGTGAACACATCAGCATCGCCATCGAACGCGCCCGCCTCTATACCGTCGTCCGCGAAAGTAGGGAAAAATATCGTGCCGTAGTGGATAACATCCACGAAGGTATTTTCCAGCTTGATATGAACGGGTACTGCACCTTCGCCAACTATGCGTGGGCGACCATGAGCGGCTACACCTTCAAAGAAGTCATCGGGAAAAAATGGACAGCCTTCATTCCGCCGGATGAAGCCACAATCAACATCGAAGTCACGCGCGGCCTCGTCAAAGGCGAGTATCGGGATCGTCGCTATCAGACTGCATATCTACGCAAAGATGGCGCGCGCGTCCCGGCAGAAGTTCACATTCAATTAGTTCAAGATGACTTACAAAAACCGCTGGGGTTCATCGGCACGGTGCATGATATTACCGATCAGGTAGCAGCCGAACAGCGTGAAATGGAACTGAAGCTAAAAGCGCGAACGGTAGAAGCGCTCAAGCACTTCCTGAGCGGTGTATCGCACGATTTGCGCACCCCACTCTCCGTCATCAATACCACTGCCTACCTGCTGCGGCGTAAACTCCCCCAGCTTGCAGACGAAACCCGCTACCTCAATACGCTCGACGAACAAGTTGCTCACCTCACCCGTACCCTGCAAGATATGCTGGATATGTCTCATCTGGATGATGACATCGTCGAATTCAATTTCCGGCGGCTGAACCTCAATGGGTTGGTGCGAGATGTGCTGACCGGCCTGAAAAGCGAGGCTGATGAAAAACGCCACAGCATGATTTTCATCGCCGATCCTGATACCAAACAAATTATGGCCGATCAAGTTATGATGGGTCGGGTCATCACCCATCTTATTCAGAACGCCATTTTCTACACCCCCTCCGGAGGCTCTATCACCGTCCGTACCAGCTATCGTGATGATCGGGTCATCCTGCAAGTGCAGGATAACGGTATCGGCATCGATGCCAGCGAAATACCCAACATTTTTGACCGCTTCTACAAAATAGATCAAGCACGTCCTGTCCAGAATTCAGGAACCGGGTTGGGCTTATCCATCGTCAAGAAAATCGTGGAAGCACACAACGGAACCATCCACGTCATCAGCACACCGGGCAAAGGCAGCACCTTCAGCGTCAGCCTCCCCACCAGCAGCATCACCACAACACGTGAAGTAGCCATTATTCAACCAACAACGGATTATGGGGTTGATTACGGGTTTTAGGGCAGGCCGTGTGACCTGCCCTCTTGCTGTAATCGTCTAGCGGTGGTAGTACGTGGGCCAATCCAGATACTTGTTGAACGCTTCATTGATCATACGACCAACCCGCGCCTGATTGATAGAAACATGATGCTCGAAACCATTGTCGCAGATGTAAGCCAGCAGTTCTTGGAAGCGCGGCACCTGCACAACCCCGTAGCCACCAAAGGTGTCGATGGGGTCATCCGTAAACTCACCTTCCCCCGCGTAAGCCACAATCTTGCCGCTGAATTCATCCGTTGAAAGGCGCAGATAGCTAAACGGATTCTTCTTTACACGACCATACATCGTACCGTAGGTGTTATCCTTACCCACTGTCTTGGAAATAATTTCTTGATAGTCCATGACTGGAATATCATCCACGAACACATCCTTGGGCAGGTTGGAACAGTGGAACACCACACCTTTATCCGGATCTTCACCGTAGTTGTTGTTCCAGTCCACCAGCGCCGACGGACGGCCAGAACCCAATTGCAGCGCCAGCATCGCCAATGCGCCTACAATATCCGTTTCGCAAGCCGAGGGGTTGAGCTTATTACTGCTCATACTCATCAAGGTGCAGGGGACAACGCCGAAGTATTCTTCCATCGAAGTCCAGCATTGAATAGCGGTCGCGTCCAGCGCGTTCTTCTCCATCCAGCTATCCAGCACCACACCGAACTTCGCCATACGGTACAGCGAAAGCTCTGGTACGTGGGCGGTGCGGGCATACCCTTTTATGTCTGCTAGTTTAGTCTGGACAACCGGTTCGTTATCCTGCAAGCGTTCAATCTGCCCGAACACTTCCGATAAGTCCAGCGTCTCCACACTGATCCCGGCATGATCCAGCAGCTTTTCGCTAAAACGCACCGTCTTGAAGGCTTCGGGACGGGCGCCCATCATGCCCAACCGTGCCGTCCGCATCCCGCGTACAATCCGGCATACACCGGCGAACCACTTCAGGTCTTCCATGAAGGCTTCCGAAGTGGGGGACATGGTGTGATTGCTGGTGATCGAGTACTTAATGCCGTACTGCCGCAGGTTATTGCAGGCGCTCATCTTCCCGCAAAAACTATCACGACGGTTATTCAAATCCATCTTGGTAGCATCATCGGGGAAAGCGTGAATCAACACCGGAACATTCAGGCCTGAAAAACGCAGTGTGTTCGCGATAGCCCGTTCATCACCGAAGTTCGGCAGCGTAACCAGCACACCGTCGATTTCATCACGGTGCTGGCGGAACAAATCACCGCATAAGCGTGCCTCAGCCAACGATTCAATTGCCCCGTTGTTGGTATCCGTTTCCGGCGTAATGATGGCCTTGATACCAGCTTTTTCCAGCACCTCAAGTATTGTCTTACGGCCTTCACCAGCCAACCACGCCGGGAAGAACCCACGATTGCCGACGATCACACCCAGAGTCACCGGGCGCTGCGTGAGATTCGACGCAGCATATGTTTGCGGTTGAACAGCGGTTCCCATTATTTTCTCCCTTTGAAAAGTCTTTACCGAATAATTTTCAACTGACAGCGGACTGAACACATCAAAGCTACAACCCGCCGTCCTCATTGCATCAGTGAGCTGGTTCCTTAGTCATCTTCCCTTTATCTGCAGCCGAAGCATTAGCACGGGCTTCTTCAGCCTGCTGCGCCAGTTCTTCCAGCGTGCGCGTGTGCAAACGGGCGGCACCCTCCGTCTGTCGTAGTGTAACCCGTGTGCCGTTCTGGGTCGCAGCATGCAAACGCTGGCGCGCCTGTGGAATGGCTTCGGCATACTGGGGTAACCACTGCGACTGTGCGACCAACATTTCGTCAGTCATCTGCCAGACTTCTTCAGGGTCGCACACAGCGCCAACCAACGGGTCGTGCAGCATGGCCTGCTTGAGCAGATTGACATCACCATGTACAGCAGCTTCCATAGCCATCTGCTGCACCCGCACGCTCACCGAACAGGTCGCGGCACAGGCCAGCGGCAAATCACCTACAACCGGCATATTGATGCCATTCAAATCGACGTATCCCGGAATCTCGATGATGCAGCCATCGGGCAAGTTCGGAATCTGACCCCGATTCGGCACATTAAAGTGTCCACGATAGACCCGTCCGGTCTCCAACCCTTCGATGATGTACGAGCCGTGTTCTTCGCTGCGGTTGTTAGGGCCGATGACAGGTGGTGTTTCTTGCATCCAATTGGGGAAATCATTTTCGAACCAGTTACGGCCTTCGGTACAAACGCGCAGGTAACCACCCGTCTCGCCGTTGATCCAATTCGAGAGGTCAATCCACTTGTTAATCTCAGCGGGACGTTTACGATACCACGGCAAATATTCGCTTAAGTGACCGTTAGACTCGGTGCTGTAGTAACCGAAGCGGCGCAGGACATCAATGCGAACCTTTTCGGTCTGAGGGTATTCAGGATGCGCTTCGAACAATTCCAACATACGCGGCAGCATATCCATGCCGCGCCACTGCACCTTCACAAACCACGTCTGGTGATTGATGCCGGAAGCAATCACATCTACTTCACGGCGGTGCATGTTGTAATCCTGCGGGACGAGACCTTCGCGCTTGGCCCAATTTTCGATGCAATGAGTAATTTGCCAGTGGGCGCCCTGTACACCGTGACACAAGCCGATGGTCTGGACGCCACCGTAAAGGTTACAAGCCCAGACGTTCATCGCCATCGGGTTGGAATAGTTGAGGAACAAGGCATCCGGCTTCGCGACTTCGCGGATGTCTTTACAAATGCTGAGGAGGACGGGGATGGTACGCTGAGCATACATGATGCCACCCGCACAAATCGTATCTCCAACGCATTGATCTACCCCGTATTTCAGCGGAATATCAATATCGGTCTGGAAGGCTTCCAGCCCGCCCTGCCGGATCATGCAGATGATGTAATCGCTGTCGGCAATTGCTTCACGTTGGTTGGTCGTGGGTACTACTGTCGCGGAAAGTTTGTTGGCTTCTATATCCCGGCGGCAAAGCTGCGTCACCATGTCAAGGTTGCGCGGCGAAATGTCCATCAAGGCAAATGTAGTATCCGCCAGTTCTGGAATCGCCAGAATATCGTGCATCAAACGCCGCGTGAAACCAATTGACCCCGCACCTATCATAGCAATCTTCAAGGCCATAAAAGAATCTCCAATGTGGATAATTTAGCGCAGCCGGAACGACTTAGACACACTCCGAACTGCCGTTTTCAATACGTGTTTTACTGACCGTAAACATGCGTGTAACGGTGATGCAGCTTGGCAATATTTTCCGGAGTGATGGGGATAGGCGTACCCATCTGTTGAGCAATAAACACGATGGCCGCGTTATCCTCGGTCATGACGGCAGCCTGCACCGCTTTTTCAACCGTCGCACCCACGGCAAATACGCCGTGATTCTGGAGGATGCAGGACGGGCTATGATAGCCTTTCAGCGTTTCCACAACGAGCTGGCCGATTTCCTCGCCCCCAATGAGGGCAAACCCGCCGCAGGGAATCGGCCCGCCGAATTCATCGCCCATCGCCGTGGTATAGCAGGGAATTTCGCGCCCTAGAACAGCAAACGCAGTCGCATAACGAGAATGGGTGTGAACAACACCGTTCACATCAGGACGCGCCCGGTAGATGACACAGTGTGAAGCGGTATCAGAGGAAGGTTTGAGATTGCCTTCCACGACCTGACCGTCAATGTCTACTACGACCATGTTTTCTGGCGAGAGGTCATCAAACGTCACGCCGCTGGGCTTGATGACGACCAGATTAGTTTCCGGATCGCGAGCGCTTACGTTGCCGCTCGTCCATGCGACTAGATTGTTGCGGGGAAGTTCTAAGTTCATCGCCCATACCCGCTTACGCAGTGCATCCAATTTCATAAATCACCTTTTTCCAACAAATGGCTATTCATCCCCGCGCGCTGCACGGCGAATTTTCTTCAGGCGTTTCATCACATCATTTGTGCCACGACCAAAGTAGTCGTAAAGCGTTTTGTATTCGGCGTAAAGCTGGTCGTAGATAGCTTGATTTTCAGCGATAGGTCGCACGACTTCATCCTTGAGCTTGCCCATTTTCTCGGCGGCGGCTTCGATATTAGGGTAGATGCCAGCGGCTACGGCTGCGTGCATAGCTGAGCCAAGGGCAGGAGCCTGTGGTGAACCGGCTAACTTGAAGGTGCGCCCGGTTACATCCGCGTAAATCTGACGGAGCATGGCGTTCTTTTCGGGCAAGCCACCTGCAGCGATCAGTTCAGTGACAGCAACGCCGCGCTGTTCGAAGGCTTCGATGATGACGCGCGTACCGAAAGCAGTGGCTTCGATCATGGCGCGGTAGATATCAGGAGCGCGAGTCCCCAGCGACGCACCAACTAGCATGCCGGTGAGATCGGCATCAACCAATGTGGAACGGTTACCATTCCACCAATCAAGTGCGATTAGGCCATGCTCGCCAACCTTCTGTTTGGCGGCTTCGTGCTCAAGATATTGATGAAGATCCATGCCAGCGCGACGAGCGGCTTCGTGATATTCCGGTGGAACGGCATTGTTGACGAACCACGCGAAAATATCCCCTACCCCACTCTGGCCTGCTTCGTAACCATAGTAACCGGGGATAATACCGTCGCGGACAACGCCGCACATCCCTTCGACCGTCTGGAGTTTGTCCCCGATGAGGATGTGACAGGTGGATGTGCCCATAATCATCACCATCATGCCGGGCTTGGTGGCCTTGACCGCCGGATAAGTAACGTGCGCATCTACGTTGGCGACGGCAACCGGTATGCCCTGCTTCAAGCCTGTCCAAGCAGCAGCCTGCGATGTCAAACCACCAGCAGACGCCCCCAACTGCCCGAAGGTGCGCTGCATCTTGGTATCTACGACATCTGCAAAATCCGGATGAAGGGCGGCGAAGTACTCCCGATGTGGATAACCATCATCGCCTACCATCGCTTTGTAACCGGCGGTGCAGGCGGAACGCACTTCATTACCGGTCAACTGCCAGATGACCCAATCGGAGGCTTCCAAGAGGCGGTCAGCGGCATGATAGACTTCGGGAGATTCGTTGAGGATTTGGAGCGCTTTGCTGAAGAACCATTCAGAAGAAATTTTACCGCCGTAGCGCTGAAGCCAATCCTCACCCATGCGGCGGGCGGTTTCGTTGATATGATCGGCTTCCGGTTGTGCGGCGTGGTGCTTCCAGAGTTTCACCCAACTGTGAGGGTTGGAACGCCACTGGTCGACCCCGCAGAGCGGGGTCCCATCCGCTGTGGCGGGCATCATGGTACAGGCAGTGAAATCGATGGCGATACCAACAACTTCTTCAGGTTTTACGCCACTTTGCTTGAGCACGGCAGGAATAGTTTGCTTGAGAACTTCGATATAATCGTAGGGGTTCTGTAGTGCCCAATCAGGCGGGAGCGGTTTATCGCTACCGGGGAGATGCTGGTCGATGACGCCATCTCCGTAGTTGTGCACAGCAGTCGCGATTTCGCGTCCATCCCGTGTGTCCACGAGCAGGGCACGCCCGGACTCGGTACCAAAATCAACACCTATTGTATACATATCAAAACCCATCTTTCAGCAATTTAATAACCAGTTTGAGATGATTATAGCACTTTCCTGTGAACGGTCACATATCTTGTGTCAGATGGTTTTGAAGATGGGCGAGTTTTTCATGTGCGGCTCAGGCTAGTATGCGATGATGTATGGGAAGGTGGTTTTATCGCTAACAGGAAGATGGTCGAAAGATGGCAACAAAGGTATTTGAGAAGCGCAGCATTATGCCGGGAACGGCACAACAACTATGGGATTTTCATGCACAACCGAATGCATTTTCAAAGCTGACCCCACCCCCGATATTCGTTCGGGTGCACGAGAACAAACTGAAGTCCCTGACGGAGGGGACGGTTCGCTTTACGATGTGGCTGGGGCCGATTCCGCTGCGGTGGGTGGCGCAGCATGAAGCGGGGCCGAGCGCGATGTCGTTCAAGGACCGGCAGGTGAGCGGGCCGATGGCACGATGGGAACACGAGCACATCTTCCGGGATGTGCCGGAAGGGGTAGAACTGGTTGACCATGTGACGCTGGAGCATAAGCCGGGGCTAGCCGGTTTGTTCACACGGTTGATGTTCGATGGGCTACCGCTTCAAATTTTCTTTTTTTACCGCCACCTACGCACGCGGTGGGGTTTGAAACGATAAGGCCGATCTGGCAAAATTCCCGCCGTTATTGGCGGCGGGAAGACGCATAAGCGGCGCGCGGATATGGCGGTAAACGGCGGGAAAACGGGGGTTAGCCGCTTTTGGCTGCGGGAAAGCCGGTGTTGGCTGCCGCCGTTCCGCCAATTCTGCCATATGGGCAGTAGTGAGGGAAGGAGCCGCCGAGCACTGACAAACGGAATGGCAATTTCATTCTCCTAGCACCTGAAAAAGGGTAATTTGCAGGCCATCCGGCGAACGCAGACGGGCGTTGCGATGATTCCACGGGGTGACAACGGGTTCATGTTCGAGGACTGCTCCATGCGCGAGCGCCCGTTGAAGCGCGGCGTCAACATCGGGGACTTCGAGAGCGAAACGCACCTGACCGCTGACACGGCGACCGACTTCGAGTTGATCGACTTTGGCGGCTGTTCCTTCCGCGAGGACTTCGAGGGTGGCGCGGCCTAGATCGTAGATCACCCCCTGCTGACCATCACTCGTCCAAATATCAGCCGGATCGAGGCCGAGGGCGTTCTGGTAAAAGTTGACGAGGCTTTCATAGTCCTGCGCGGTGAGGGCGACACGCATTTCGAGTATAGGGGGCATACAGATTACTCCTTGTGTGGTTCGCTGTTCCGCATTTACAGAAGCCTCAACACGAGTTTGTCTTACATCTGCGCGAGACTCTATTATAGAACAAATTTTCCATCCTGTCAACTTCGAAAATGTTCCCAACTTGTGAAGTGCGTGTTCTATAATGATAGTGAAACACGCGACTTAAAGGGGGTTAGGCATGAGTGCAGGAAAGCGGTCGATCCAAAACCCGGTAGAAGGGCCGAACGCAGCACGGTATATGCTCATCATGATCGTGTCGTTCGCGATCACGGTGGTGGGGACGCGATTGTATCTGGAAGTGACAGGGTATCCACAGCTGGGCAACGAGACGTTTCACTTCGCCCACGCGCTGTGGGGAGGACTGCTGCAAGCGGCGGCAGCGGTGCTGATGCTGATCTACCTGAATGAGTGGTTCTTTTCATTGTCGGCAGCGCTGGCAGGCGCAGGAGTGGGTTTGTTCATTGACGAGGTGGGCAAGTTCATCACGCAAACAAATGATTACTTCTTCCCGCTGGCTGCTCCGATTATTTATGTGGTGTTCGTGCTGGGGGTATTGGGGTATTTATTCGTGCAGCGGCGTGAGCGAGTGGACGCACGCACCGAAATGTATGCGGTACTGGAAGCACTGGAACAGGTGCTGGATGACCGGATGGACGCGGAACAGCATAAGCTGCTGGTGC
>JAFLCH010000092.1 GCA_017303775.1 Anaerolineae bacterium
ATGGCGCTTCCGGCAGCGTCGGCACATTTGCTGTCCAGCTCGCCAAGCATCACTTCGGTGCGCAGGTGACGGGAGTTTGCAGTACCGCCAATGTGGAAATGGTCAAGTCGCTAGGCGCTGATGCAGTGATCGACTATACCGCACAGGACTTTACCCGAAGCCCTCAAGCCTATGATGTGGTCTTTGATGCCGTCGACAAACTGTCGCCTTCACACGCCAAAAAAGTGCTTGCTCCGGCAGGTGTCTATCTGAATGTCACCAAAGATTCCGGTTCTGGGAGCAACATACAGCCTCAAGACTTGCTGTTCCTCAAACAGCTTATCGAAGCCGGGAAACTGACGGCGGTCATTGATCGCTGCTATCCGCTGGAACAGATTGTCGAGGCCCATCGCTATGTCGAAACGGGGCGCAAAAAGGGCAATGTCGTCATCACGTTGGATAGCGCCAACTGAACCGTGCATCCGATCCCCTCATGCCTCTCTGGTGGGGTAGGGCAAGTCTTGACAGGATGGAAAATTTGTTCTAAAATAAAGAATCGATACCAACCATGTAATGTGCGAGGATCATCATGCCGCCAACAGTCCGCTTACATCATCATCATCAAATCTTTGTGGCGGATGTGGTGGTGTTTGTCTGCGCCAGTTTCCCTCTTCCCGCCCACAGCCTGCCGCGTACCGTGTTTTGTCAGCGGTTTCCCCGCTCACAGCCGCCCATTTGGCAGGATTGGCAGCGCGGTGACAGCCATGAGCGAGCTTCCCGCAGCCAAAAGCGGCCAACACCCGTCTTCCCGCCGTCCACTGCCACAAACGCGCGCCGTCTAAGCCGGTTCCCGCCGCCAATCCCGGCGGCAGCCAACACCCGCTTTCCCGCCCTTACTGCATCTCCCGGATCACCCCCGCCAGCAGATCAGCCGCCAGCCGGTTCGCCTCCACGCTGGGGTGCGAGTCAAATCGGTTCACCAGCAGTTCCAGCGTCGGCTTCCCCTCCAGCGCCGGACTCAAATCAGCGATCACCACGTCCGGCTTGTTCTCGAAGAACGTCCGCACGCGCTCCAGCGCCGGCTGCGACTCGCGGATCGCCGCGAGCTGCGGCCACAACAGCACCACCAGTTTCGCGTCGTGCGCCTCCGTCCACGCGTAAAACGCTTCGAGGTTCGGCTCATGCTGCGCCCAGATCGCGTCGTCTTGGTGCGCCCGGATCAGCCGGTCGGTGAAGTTCGTGTTCCGCACCGGTGACGTGAACTGCGCGATATTGTAGTAAACATAATTCGGCACGAAGAAGTTCAGCACGAACCACCCCGCCGGACTGTTCAAGTCGAGGAAGTCGAAAGCCGTGTTCGGGTCTTGCTCGTTCGTCAGCAAATAATCAATGTCGTTGATGTAATACGACAGCACCACGATTTGCGGGCTGCGGGGCGCGATATTCTGGTAATAAGCATCAATCCACGCCGGGAAATCAATCGAATCCCACCCCGATTGGGCGATCAGGTTCACGTCGTAACCCGCCCCCAACTCCCGCTCCAGCACCTGCGGGTAAGTGTCGTCGATATTGCTGATCCCGTGCCCCGCCGTGAACGAATCCCCCACCACCGCGACTCGCGTCAGACCCGCCTCATCCGGCATCGGCTCATAATCACGGTAGCCCAGTGAATTCAGGTTCTTCTTGTAAAAATTCTCGTACCACCAATAATTCATCGCCGTGAAGCCGTAGCCGTCCGTCGTGATGTAAAACACCCGCAGATACGCCTCCGCCCCCCAGAACAGCAGCAGAATTGTCGTCAGCGTCACCAGCACACCCGTCAGCTTGCTCTGTCCCAGTTTGCTGCCCATCGCCCGCGCCTTGGCTGTGGTCATGTCGTAGCCCAGCAGCCACACCAGCAGCCACCCGCAGCAGCACAGATAACAGAACTCCACCGCCGTCAGTCCGCGTCCGTTTGTCGGTTGCGCCTTATACACCCACCAGCCCACCGCGAGGCACAGATACACCAGCAGCATGAACCAGTACAAATTCGGGTGTTCGCGCAGTCTCTCAAGTGGCAAGCGCAGCAGGGCAGGGCGTATCGTCGTGAACAGCGTCAGCGCCGTCACCCCCACCACAATCACCACCGCTGGGATAATCCACAGCGTCGGTGCGATCACCGTCTGCTCGTTTTCGCTCACCGTGATTGTCGGCGTGCTCAACACCCCGAAGACCACCACCCCCACCGCCAGCAAAACCCAGATCACCTTCAGGAAACGTGAATTCATAACTGTGCCTTATCTATACCATCACGCATCTATGACGCATCGGAATCCCACGAACCAATCACGGAAATCCTGTGGTGCTTTGAACCGCGTCGTCATCCCTGCGCCTAGATCAATGTAATTATGGATGCCGCCCCTATACACCCGCTCAACCGTCGTGTCGTTCAAGTCCTCGCGCCCGTCGCTCGCGTCATACGGGTAGCGGGCATACGCGCTGCTCACGAACTCCCACACATTCCCCGCCATATCCAGCGCCCCCACCCACGAAGCGCCTTCTGGTTTGCTCCCCACCTCGGCGGGTTCGCTGGCGTTCTGGTCAAACACGAGGAAATCCCCCACCAGATCATTCCCCCACGGGTAAAACAAACCATCCGGCCCTCGTCCCGCGTACTCCCATTCCGCCTCGGTTGGCAGCCGTCCGCCCCGCTGCGCACAAAAATCGCGCGCCTCGCTCCACAGCAGGTTACCGCGTGGGCGCTGGTCACCCTCGAATGCGCCCGGAGAACCATATTGCAGGTTCGTCACTTCCGTCCGGTCAATCCAGAACGACCGCTCGAAGCACACTTGCGAAGCGGGCCGCTCATCCCGCCGCCCCTCATCATTTCCCATCGTGAAGCATCCTGCCGGAACCAGCACCATCTCTATTCCATCAAACGTTTGGCTCACTGGCGTCCAGTCCGCGTTTTGGCTTACCGGCGTAGGAGGCAGCGGTATCGGAGTAGAGGAGGACGACTGCCCGCTGCATGCCGCCAATCCCATCGACAACACCACAATCGTATAGAAGAATCGCATGATGTGAAAACACTCATTCCATTGGGTGTACTTCAACAGGCTAAAAACCTGCCGCTTGTCACCCGTCGTCAGGTCAAATGTTAGGTGTATAATACCCCACGATTGTAGGACTGAATATGAGGAATATCACTCGCATGATGCGTCGATTCATCCTGATTTGTCTCCTTCTCAGCGTTGTCGCCCCCGTTGTTGCTCAAGAATCATCATCCCGCCCCGCTGGCATTCCCGACCCTGCCGGTTTCCAGTGGTCACTCATCGCCGATGGCTTCGACAGCCCCCTCGGCCTCATCAGCCCCACCGACGGCACCCGCCGTAAATTTGTCATCGAACAGGGGGGACTCATCTGGGTCATCGATGAAAACAACGAAGTCGCCTTCGAACCCTTCCTTGATATTTCCGACCTTATCCCTGCCGATGTTTTCAAGGGCGGTTACACCGAACAGGGCTTGCTTGGCCTCGCATTTCATCCCGCCTATGCCCAGAATCGCCAGTTTTATCTCAACTATACCGATCGTGCCGGGGATACCGTCATCGCTCGTTACCTCACCACCATCGCTGATCCCAACGTAGCCGACCCCGATAGCGCCCGGATCCTGCTCACCTTCGACCAACCGCAGGTCGATCATAACGGCGGGCATCTCGCCTTTGGTCCCGATGGCTATCTCTACATCGCCACCGGTGATGGCGGCGATCCCGACGACCCCCGTCGCAATGGTCAGAACCTCAACACCTTGCTCGGCAAAATCCTTCGCATCGACGTCAACACCGGCGACACCTACACCGTCCCGCCGGATAACCCCTTTGTCGGGCGCGACGACGCACTCCCTGAGATCTGGCACTATGGTCTACGCAACCCGTGGCGCTTCAGTTTCGACCGTGCCACCGGAGCCATGCTCATCGGGGATGTCGGTCAGTGGGATTGGGAAGAGATCGACTATCAACCCGTAGGGCAGGGTGGTCTGAACTACGGTTGGAGCGCCTATCAGGGCAACCACCCCTATCTCGACCAGCCCGCGCCCGTCGATGAATCCACCCTCACGCCGCCCATCCTTGAATACGCCCATTCCGAAGGCTGCTCCGTGACCGGCGGTTACGTCTATCGTGGGGCAGGGCTGCCGCAGCTTCATGGCGTCTATTTCTACGGCGACTATTGCAATGGGCGCGTCTGGGCGGCTGTCCAATCGGATGACGGTACATGGCAAAGTACCCTCTGGATGGAAACTGCCAAAGTGATCAGTTCATTCGGTCAGGACGAAATCGGCGAACTCTACCTTATCGACTACAAAGGTGACATCTTCCGTTTGGAAGCCGTAGGGTAGCCCGTTTTCCTTTTTCAGCCTGCTGATTTATCATAGGCGCCGTCCGTAAATAAGTTATTGCGCCTGATGCTGCCTCTCCGGTTCGCTGACGGCTGAAAGCTAGCTCACGAGATGAAGCTCTCGATTGTAATTCCCGCTCGCAACGAAGAAGGTAACATCGGCTCAACCCTTACCCTCCTGCGTGACCATCTCGTTAGCGCTGGCGTCACCAACTTTGAAATCCTCGTCGTCGATGATGGCAGTCGGGATCGCACCGGCGAAGTGGTCCTCGAACATGCCGCCGCCGATGATCGTATCCGCGTCATCCGCAACACCGGTCGCAATGGTTACGGACGCGCGGTAGCCACCGGCCTCAACAACTTCACCGGTGACGCAGTCGTCATCTATATGGCCGACGCCTCTGATGATCCCGCTGATGTCGTTCGCTACTACCATATCCTGCGTGATGAAGCCGACTGTGCCTTCGGTTCACGCTTCCTGCGTGCCTCCCGCGTCTACGATTACCCCCGCTTCAAGCTCATCATCAACCGCATCGCCAACTTCGCCATCCGCCTCATGTTCAACCTGCACTACAACGACACCACCAACGCCTTCAAAGGCTACCGGCGTCATGTCATCGAAGGCTGTCGCCCCTTCGTCTCGCCCCACTTCAACCTCACCATCGAAATTCCCCTCAAAGCCATCGTCCGGGGCTACACCTACAAAACCCTTCCCATCACATGGCGCAACCGTACCGTCGGCGAATCCGCCCTCAAGCTCAAAGAGCAGGGCAGTCGCTATCTCTACACCTTGCTCACCGTCTGGTTTGAATATCTTCTCGTGCGCCACGACACCTATCGCACCGACAGCGGCATCTTTGAACCGTGGCAGCCGCCCCAACCGGAAGAACTCGAGCCGATCCCATCGTCCGAAAAATAGAAGGAGTTCAACATGGCACTTCTGCTGCTGCTTTTCTTGCTCTTCTTGTCCGGTGCGGCTGGCATCAGCGGCATTGCTATCGTGCTCTTCATCTTCTTATTCGGGTTCTTATTCGGGTTCCGTGCTTTTATGGTGAACTAGAAAATGACCGTAACAACACAATTGGATTTCCCGCTTGAATTAATACTCCTCATCGTTCTGCTGTCCACCTTCACCGGCTTTGTCGTCGTTGTTGCCATCCTCTTCAATGCCCGCCGTCGCGCCGCTGCCACCCGTTTATGGTCACAAACCACCGGTCGCATCCGCGCGGTCAATCTGGAATCCCGTCATATTCGTGGTCGCCAGCGCCTCACCTTTTTCCCTCAGGTCATCTACGACTACGAAGTCGCCGGTCGCCCCCTCGAAGGTCGCTGGGTACATCGGGACGATCATTCGGGCTACACCCGTCGCAGCTTGGCCGAAAAAGTCCTTCAACCCTATGTCGCCAGCGCGCTTGTCCCCGTCTTCTACGACCCCGAAAACCCATCCGAATCCGTTCTCTCCAATGAACCCTCCCCGCGCCTCCAAAACTTTGTCATTGCCGCGGTCATCCTCCTCATCTCAGCCATCGCCGATATTCTCATCTTAGGCTTTCTCTTGCCCTACATGTTGACCGCCTTCTCCTCCGCTTGAGCTTGCCCGGTTGCCTCCAAAACTTGCCAAGACTTCTGCCTCTTGGTTATCTTTAGCGAAAATAATAGTAAACGAAAGTAAAACATGATGGTGAACGGTACTCCACAGCACACCCGTCGCCCTCGTCCCTATGGTCTCAGAGTCCTTCCACGTTTGGCGAAGAACCCGCCTGAATTCTTTCTGGAAACACTTCACGAACGGGGTGATCTCGTCGAATTGAATCTGGGTCCGGCGCGCCTCCTGCTCGTCCATCATCCCGACCACGTGCGCCATGTCTTGCAGGAGAATTGGCGCACTTACGGCAAAGGTTCGATGTGGGTTGCCATCCGCAAATTGGTTGGCAACGGTCTGCTCGGCAGCGAAGGTCAGCACTGGTTGCAGCAGCGCCGCCTCATGCAGCCCGCCTTCCACCGTCAGAAGCTCGCTGCCTTAGCCTCCACCATGACCACCACCATCGCCGCCATGCTCGACGACTGGAATAGCGCTGCCCGCGCCGATAAGCCGGTGGAGGTTGCTCAGGCCATGGCCGACCTCACCATGCAGATCATCGTCCGTACTATGTTCGGTGCATCCATCGACTCCGCCGAAACCCGCGACCTCGGTCAGGCTTTCGCGCGTGCCCTCCGCCTCATGAACGTCCGCATGTGGACCTTCTTCCTGCCGGATTCGATCCCGCTCCCCGGTGATCGCGCCTTCCGTGAAGCCATCAACCACATCGACTCAGCCGTCTACCGCTTTATCACACAGCGCCGCCAGAATCCCACCACCGAAAATGATCTTCTTAACCTGCTTCTCGAAGCCCGTGACGAAGAAACCGGCGCGCATATGACCGATCAGCAGGTGCGGGACGAAGTCTTTACCATCTTCCTCGCCGGGCATGAAACCACAGCCACCGTCATGTCGTGGGTCTGGTACGTCTTGGATCAATATCCGGACGTACAGCGCCGCCTTCATGCCGAGCTAGACTCGGTGCTCGTCGGTCGTTTACCCACCTTAGAATCCCTCTCCCGCCTCAACTACACCCGCATGCTCATCGAAGAAACCATGCGCTTCTATCCCCCCTCATGGATGATCCCCCGCTCAGTAGAAGCGGATGACACCATCGGCGCGCTCCCTGTGAAGAAGGGCACGACTGTCCTCATCAGTCCTTATGTCGTCCATCGCCATCCCGATTTCTGGGAGAATCCCGCCACCTTCGACCCTGAACGCTTTGCCGCCGGCCAGAATGTCCCGCGCCATGCCTACATTCCCTTTGGTGAAGGCCCTCGCCTTTGCATCGGTAACAACTTCGCCATGATGGAAATGCAGCTCATCCTCGCCATGGTCGCGCAGGCCTTCCGCCTGTCCCTCCAACCCGGCATCAACATCCGTCCCACCACCATGCCGGTGCTTCGTCCCAACCAACCATTACACATGAACCTTCAGGTACGCACCCGTCCTGTCTCCAATGCCACATGGCTCATGGCGACCGAAACGGGCGAATACCAGTTGGTTCCCGAACACGAGAGGATTGATACGGATCGTGACTAAACGGGTTCTCATCACCGGCGGCGCGGGTTTCATCGGCGGTCATATCGCCGAACTGCTTCTGGAACGCGCCTATGAAGTCATCGTGTTGGACAATCTCGCCACCGGCAGTCTCTCCAACCTCCCGCATGGCGTTCGCTTTGTCGAAGGCGACACCAGCGACCTTGAAATGCTGGATCGCATCGCGGTTCGCGGTCTGGATGCCGTCCTCCACATCGCGGGGCAGGCCTCCATTCGCCTCTCCTTTGCCGACCCTGCCGCCGATCTCAATGTCAACACCCTCGGCACCATTCGCGTCCTGCAAGCCTGCCTCAAGCATCACATCCCGCGTCTGCTTTACGCCAGTTCGATGGTTATCTACGGTGGCGCACCCCAAACCCCCACGCCCGAAACCGCCCCGCCGGAGCCGGTATCCTATTACGCCATCACCAAATACGCCGGCGAGCGTTACGTTCATGCCACCGCTCTCCGTCCGGACTTGGGTTTCGGCTTCAACGTCACTTCCTTCCGCATGTTCAACGTCTACGGCCCGCGCCAGAGTCTCACCAACGCCTACCAAGGTGTCTTTGCCATCTTTGTCGGCAACGTCCTGCGCGGCGAACCCATCCGCATCTATTCCGATGGTCAACAATCCCGTGATTTCGTCCATGTCACCGATGTCGCCCGCGCGTGGGTCGATGCCATCGACAATCCTGCTTCCTTTGGTCAGGTGATCAATCTCGGCACCGGTCACCCCACCAGCGTCAACCAATTGGCCGATCTCGTCTTACAGGCCTTCGGTCACACCCGCGCCACCTATCCCATCGAATATCATCCCACCCATGCCGGTGATATGCGCGTCTCTGCCGCCGATATAACCCGCGCCGCGCAGCTCTTGGGCTGGTCGCCCCGCATCCCTGTTGAAGTCGGCATGCCGCAAACCATCGACTGGGCGCGTGCCCACATCGCCACCTGATCATCCAACAGTTCGCTTCAGGAGAACCTTCTCACATGGCCAAAGTCCATCCACGTATCACACCCGCCCTCCAACGCTTCATCGAATCGCAGCACATGTTCTTTGTCGCCACCGCGCCCCTCAGTGGGGAAGGGCATGTCAACCTCTCTCCCAAAGGTCAGGACTCCTTCCGTGTCCTCTCCCCCCATCAAGTCGCTTATCTCGATATGACCGGCAGCGGCAACGAAACCGCCGCCCACATCACCGAAAACGGACGCATCACCTTTCTCTTCTGTGCCTTTGAAGGCGCGCCCAACATCCTCCGTCTCTATGGCACAGGTCACATCGTTCTACCGTCCGACCCCGCGTGGGAATCCCTCAGCGCCCACTTCACCCTCAAGCTCGGCGTCCGCCAGATCATCACCGCCGACCTGCATCGTGTCCAAACCTCCTGCGGTTATGGCATCCCCTTCTACGACTACCTCGGCGAACGCGACACCATGGACAAATGGTGTCAGAACAAAGGCGAAGACGGTCTGGTCGAATACCGCGCCCAAAAGAACGCCCGCAGCATCGACCAGCTTCCCGCGCCCCTTGCCCAAAGCTAACCCGCCTCCCAACGGAAACAAAAGAGCGTGACCACCAGCCACGCTCTTGCACCTGCTCACGAAACCCGCTTATTGCTGCGGTGTCTGTACGAATGAACTCTCATACGGATTCTCGGCGGGGCATCCCGTCCAGATGATCACGTGAACCTTATTCTCGAAGTCCGGTCCAACGTTCAACTGGTACTCGCCCGTCGTCAGCTTATACAGCGAAAACTCATAATAGCTCTTGATCAACGTGTTCGTTTCCGGCAGCTCCGGCAGTTTTGCCAGCGTGGCCGCCGTCACATACAGTGCTTGGCGCGGCTTGCCCGTCTTCGGGTTAATCCCCAGCACTTCAATGTTGCACGTCCCGTTGCGTTGTACCTTCGTGTACAGCGCGTAATCACCGTAGCAGTTAATGCTCGTGTTGGTCGGGCAGGCGCAGGGCAAACAGGCATATGTGACCTGCTGCGGGAGTGCCGTCAGCGCCAGCGTCAGGCCGGTCACCAGTGCAGCAGCAGCCGAAAATAATTTGCGGAACAGCATCTTCTCATTCCTCGGTAATCTTGATGATCGTTGTTAGGAATATAGTAGCGGAACTATTCCCGATTCACCAGTCACGGCTTGCCACCATCGCCCGAATCAAAAGCGGTGGATCATCCACCGCTTTCTCATTTACAAATTCGTGCTTACCACGGCCAGCGTTCCTGCGTGTAAATATGCACGCGTTGGGTCGGTCGGTTGCGCCGCATCGCCCAGCCGCCCACCAGCCAGCTTAAACCGCTGAACAAAAATGCCGAGGCCACCATCAGCGCCAGCAGTTCCGGGAAGATGGCGATCATCACCCCGAAGAACACCAGTGCCGCGCCGGGAACCCACCACGGATAAGGACTCCAGTTCATCGTTCCACTCCTTTACTCATGTCTCCCATACTAAGCGCTGCGGGTATGAGTCGCATGAACGTTGTGTTAGACTCGCGCAAGAATCACCCCTTCACCATCAATGGAGTAGGCATGGCCGTTCGTCTCAATCACCTCATCGCCTCCACCGGCTTCCGCTTGCTGGCGGTCATCTTGGCCTTCTTCCTGCTCGCCCTCATCGCCCTCTACTGGCCGCTCTTCAACACCGCCACCCACCTCTCCGGTCAAACCGGCGATGTCGTCACCGACTACTTTCACTTCTACTGGAACTTCTGGTGGGTGCGTCATGCCCTCGCCGCCGGGCAGACCATCTACGAAACCAATTACGTCTTCGCCCCCTTCACCTCCAGCCTCGTCTATCACACCCTCACCGTCTTCTGGTATCCCCTCTGGGCGCTCCTTGAACCGCTCTTCGGCACCGTTAACGCCATGCTCGCCGTCTTTCTCGCCAGCTTCACCCTCTGCGGCTTCAGCCTCTATCTCCTGCTTCGCCGTCAAGGGGTATCCCCTGCGCTGGCCTTCGTCGGCGGTGCCATGCTCGAACTCACCCCCGCCATGTTCAATGGCGTCTACTGGACGAACATCAACATCATGGGATGGTTCTGGCTGCCCTTCATGCTCCTGCTCTGGGGTGAATTAGCCCGCCGTGCGCACCAACTCCGTCCGGCCATAGGCTTAAGCTTGCTGCTCGGCGTCCTCCTCTGGGCCATGCTCCTCACCGATCTTCAGTATCCCATCTTCGCCTCGTTTCTCATCGTTCCCTATGTCCTTTGGACGCTCTACCATGCCCCCGGCCTCGCCGCCCGCCTGCGCCTCATCGCCCTCGGTCTATTAGCCCTATGCCTTGCGCTTCTCTTGCTTGGGTTCATCGGCCCGCTGCCCGCGCTCCTAGCCTTCCAATCATCCGGCCTCGCGCCCACCCCGGTTGAACGTGCCGTCAGCATTCCCTTCCCGCAGGGCTTCTTCCAGCGCCTCCCTGAAGATGTCTCCGTCGGCTCGCTGCTTTTACCGCTCGTCTTCCTCGCTCTCCTGCTCAACCGCTTCGCCCATCCGCCCGCCCATCGCGGCCTCGGAGCATCCCGCGCCTTCTGGTTCGCCGTCATGCTCCTGCCGCTCATCATGGCCGCGGGTGGCTCAATCACCGTCGGCAGCCTTGTCATCCCGCTCCCCTATACCATCCTCCACAGCCTCTTTAACGGGCAGTTCCGCTATCCCGAACGCTTCATTCCCGTCATGCTCATTCCGGCTGTCCTCTTCATCATGCTCACCCTCACCCCGCTGCTCCGGCGTCGTTTCGAGCGCTATCTTGTTCCCTCGCTCCTGCTCATCCTGCTCGCCGCCGACTCATGGCTCTACCGCCCCGAACCCATCCAGCCCATCCCCCGTCACTACAACTTCTACGATACCCTCGCTCAAGAATCGCTGGATTACGTCATCATCGAATCGCCCACCGGAGCCAGCACCGGCGAGTCCCTCGTCGGTGAACAGCGTTTCGCCGCCCTCCAGTGGTACGGCATCTTTCACGGCAAGCGCATGATCAACGGTCACATCTCCCGCGCCGATGTCAACCACTTCTACTACATGCGCACCGATGACCCCCTCCTCGCATGGCTGGGGCAGCGCCGCTTCTTGGAGCCGGATCTCGTCGAGCCGCAGCTCCGCCGCATCATTCCCGAATGGCCGGTCGGCTACATTGTCATCCACCAAGACCTGATCGGGCGCAGCGGCCCCACCACGCAGGAAATCATCGGTTATCTCAACACCTTGGATGATCTGCTCTGTCCCGTTTGGGTGGAACACGATGCCGTCGTCTACCGCACCGCGTGGCATCCAACCCCTTGCCCCCCGCGCACCCCGCCGGAAGTCGAACCCGGCCTCTATCGCATCGACCTCGGCGCGTCCGGTGATGAACGCTTCATCGGTTGGGGCTGGCATTGGCCGGAACCCGTCGCTGATATCACAACATGGCGTTGGACGGGCGAGTATCCTCAAACGCAGCTTTACATCGACCTGCCGCCCGCCGCCTACCAGCTCACCTTCACCGCGCAGGCCTTCTACGAACCGCGTCAGCTTACCCTGCTGCTCGATGGCGCGCCCCTCACAGCCGACCCCTTCACCGTGCTGCCGGATTCACTCCAAACCTTCACCGTCGCGCTGCCCATCGAGCGGGTAGGGCAGGGGCATCATCTCACCCTCACCCTCGACTATGACGCCGTTCGGGTGCCGCTCGAAGTCGGTCAGTCTGCCGATGAACGCCGCCTCGCCATCGCCGTCGATTGGATGGAATTTCGCCGCCAACCGTAACCCGTTCACCGTACCTTCGGCGCGAACGGCCATCCCACCACTGTAAAAGCCACCCGCAGCGGCAGTGTCACCACTCGCGCCGCGTGCGGCAGCCGGATTCCCGCCTCGGCATAATACTTGTTAATCGCCGCCGTCTTCTGCTCCGGTTGGATTCGGAACGCCGCCAGATGCCGCTCCATCGCCACCAGATCAGCCACCGCCGCGAACTGCCGCCACAAATCAAAATCCATCGCGTAATGCAGCCCCGCGTCGATTCCCTTCACCTGTTCCCACAGGCTGCGCCGCCAGAACGTCCCCTCTTGCCGGATGAATCCCAGCCCCCGCCCGTGATACCACCCCCGCCGGATCAGCGCGCGGAAGTACCCCGTCTTCAACCGCGACAGCCGCACCTGATCGCGCACATCCGTCTTCGCCGGTTGCCCCGTCAGCCACGCAATATCCGCCCGCTCCCCGAACACACGCCCCACCGCCGCCAGCGCCCCCGGCAGCAGCACATCATCGCTGTTCAACCATGTCAGGATTTCTTGCCTGCTGTCACGTCCATCCGGCGCGGCATACCCCCCCTTGTCCTCGAACACCGCCGGATTCGCCGCCGCCCACGCGAATCCCTTATTGATCGCGTCCGATTGCCCCCCGTCCTTCTCGCTCACCCAATGGCTGATCTGCCCCGCATACCGCTCCAGAATCGCCGCGCTCCCATCCGTCGATCCTCCGTCCATCACGATCAGCCGCAGAAACGGATACTGTTGATCCAGCACCGAACGCAGCGTCGCCTCAAGGTACGCCGCCTGATTGTACGAAGGGGTCACAACCGTAATGATGGGAAGGGTAGGAGATGGCATCTTGCTCTTGCTTTCGCTTCAAAGCATACTATCTTAACGCACTTGCGCCGACCACACAGAGGATCGCCCGTGAACCCCCCTTCATCTCACACCCCACCTGCCGCCCTCGCCGGAATCCGCGTTGTGGATTTCTCCCGTGTCTTGGCCGGCCCGTATTGTTCCATGCTCCTCGCGGATCTCGGCGCGGATGTCATCAAAATCGAGAATCCGCAGGGCGGTGATGACACCCGCCAGTGGGGGCCGCCGTGGTTGGATGGCGAAAGCGCCTACTTCCTCAGCGTCAACCGCAACAAGCGCAGCCTCGCCCTCAACCTCAAGCACCCGCGCGGCCTCGAAATCGCCCACGCCCTCATCGCGCAGGCCGACATTCTCATCGAAAACTTCAAGGTCGGCGGCATGGCGCAGCTTGGCCTCGACTACCACACCCTTCGCCAGCGTCATCCCGCCCTCATCTATTGCAGCCTCACCGGCTACGGCCAGAACGGCCCCTACCACGATGCCCCCGGCTACGACT
>JAFLCH010000093.1:0-11797 GCA_017303775.1 Anaerolineae bacterium
GGGCATGAAATCAGAAGCGTTGCGGAAAGGGGGTTGGTTATTGGTAATGAGCTGTTCATATTGACTACTTATTTTGATCACGACATCCGTTCGAATGCGGACAGTATAACAGCCTTAGCGCGAAATTCCCGCTGAAAATGAGTCTGAAGCATGAAGCCAGAATAGATAATGAGCCAAATGTAAAGACAGTTGCTTGAGAAATTACTTAAGATTTGGCAAAAGTGAATAAAAACCTGTTATACTAATCGTGCGATTCAAACCCATACGAGCCGCTTGCTTTTGTGGTTCAATACAAGCATTCGAGTTCGCCAAGTGCGATCTGCACAAATTAGGTGCTATTATGGTAGACCCTGCAAGACTGACGACCAGACACCGCAGCCGCCTACGCGCAGTTTCCTCAACTTCACGTCACGACATTCCCTTTTTAATACAAGCGGATATTGTGTTCGTCTGCGACGGCGCTTCAATTCATACTACGTTCTGCGCACATTTTTGACTTCGTGATACGGCTTCCAACCTGCTGACAGGTATTTTTGCGTACCTGAGTGCCGGTTGTGTAAGCCGTTTTTCTGTTTATTTCAACCAGTAAGGGTTATGAATGACACTATTTACTTATAAGCAGCTTATTAATGGACAGTGGGTGAACGCGCTCAAGGGTGGGGTGTGGCCGTTGGTCAACCCGGCTACCGAGCAAGTCTTGATGGATGTACCTTTTGGTGATGCCGATGATGCGGTTGCGGCCATTGACGCCGCCTCAGCTGCTTTCCCCGCTTGGGCGAGCCAGACACCCTATCAGCGCGCCGAAGTGTTGATGAAGGCCGCTGCATGGATTCTGGAACGGGTCGATGAATTAGCAGTGGTTACCACCGAAGAAAGTGGTAAACCATTGAGCGAATCACTGGCTGAATGGCGCAGCGCCGCCAATTACATCATCTGGAATGCAGAAGAAGGAAAGCGTGCCTACGGGCGCACCATACCAGCACGGTTGGCAACCCGCCGCATTATGGTGATGCAGCAGCCCTTGGGCGTTGTTGGCACGATCACGGCGTGGAACTTCCCGGTTTATAACGTGGTGCGCTGCTGGTCAGCCGCCTTAGCAGCAGGGTGTACCGTTGTCGGGCGGCCTTCGGAATATACGCCGCGTTCGGCCATGATGATGGCACAAGCTTTCCACGAAGCAGGTATTCCAGCCGGTGTGCTGAACTGCATCAACGGCGATCCTGCCGCGATGGCACAGGTGATGCTGAAGGACGCGCGGGTGCGTAAGATCAGCTTCACGGGCAGCACACGCGTGGGTAAGCTGCTCATGGATGGCGCGTCACAAACGGTGACCAAATTAGCCCTTGAACTGGGTGGTAATGCTCCGACGATCATCTTCCCTGATGTTAATGTCGAAGAGATCGCCAAGCAGGCGGTACAGTGGAAGTACCGCAATGCAGGCCAAGTATGTGTAGCCCCGCAGCGCTTCTATGTTCACAACCGGATTGCCGATGAGTTCACCGAACGCGTGGCGAATGCCTCCCGTTCGATCCGGTTAGGGAATGGGCTGCTCAAAAGTACTGATACCGGCCCTCTCATTAACGCTACACAGCGTGATCGGGTAGAGGCATTAGTAGCAGAAGCGGTAGCGGAAGGCGCACAGGCGCTTAGCGGCGGTTCACGCCCCTGTGACCAACCTGCCGGTTACTTTTACAGCCCGACGGTTATCACCGGGCTGAAAGAAGGGATGCGTATCTATAACGAGGAGATCTTTGGGCCGGTGCTGCCCATTTTCCGGTTTGATGATACCGAGGAGGTGCTGGCGATGGCGAACGCTACTCATTATGGGTTAGCGGCGTTCGTCCATACCAATCAGATGAATACCGCTATACGGATGTACGAAGGACTGGAATTCGGCATGGTGTGCGTCAACGATTGGCTCCCGGCAACTCCGGAAGCGCCATTCGGCGGCGTCAAACAAAGCGGGCTAGGTCGCGAAAGCGGTCTGGAAGGTCTTGAAGAGTATATGGAAAGGAAAACGGTGTTTATAGGAGGAGTAACATGAACGCCAAACATGTCCCAAGAACCATGGTCGTTCCAACAACGGCCAAATATGCGCGTGCACTGGCGCGTATGCAAAGCGTCATCTTCCCCACTTTGACGGAGATCGAACTGCTGCGGGAAGAACATTATCTCCACCACATTCATCTCTTTGCAGCAGGCCAGTTTACCGCGCTGGTTCATCTGCATGATAAATGGATTGTGGCTGGATCGACCACCACCTTTCGCGTCAACTGGTCATTCTTCGAAAAACCGCATACGTTCGCCGAAGCAGTCTCTGATGGATGGATGGATAATCATAACCCCGAAGGTGAATGGTTATACGGCGGTGATATGAGTGTTCACCCGGATTATCGTGGGTTGCGCTTGGCTAGCAAGCTCTATGATGCGCGCAAAGCCTTGGTGCGGCGTTTGAACTTGAAAGGTGAAGTCGCTGGTGGAATGCTGCCGGGGTATCATCGTTACCGTGAGCAGATGAGCATTGAGGCGTATGTGGACAAGGTTGTGCACGGCGAACTCACTGACCCGACTCTGACCCCTCAGCTTCGCAACGGCTTCAAGGTCAAGCGGGTTCTGTACGATCACATCACTGATCCGCGCTCGGATAACTGTGCCACACTGATTGTTCGCCCGAATCCCGGTTATGAACCTTATCGTATGCGGATGCGCGTCTAACGCGAGGTAAACAAATCAATCCATAATGGAAACTCTTGAAACGTCTTTATAGGGGCGGCCCGGTGTACACTGTGGTCGCCCCTGTTGTTTCTACTCCCCGTCGTTGTCCTGACGCGACAAATCGACTCCACCGCGCAGTTCTAACTCGAACGAATCAAAGCGCACCGTAACTTCCATCCCCACTTGCCGGTATACTTCGGTTGCACCGGTGATGCTGCTGGCATCGACCCCGAGGCCAACACGTTTTTTCCCACGGTGGCGGAAGGCTTGGAAAGCGTGTAGTAGCAGCGCTTTGGCAATGCCACGACGGCGATAGTCGCGGCGCACCCCAACGGTGGAAATCCACCCCATATCCGCATCACCCTGTTGATGTGGCTTGCCTAACAAGATGCCGACGATATAGTCGCCATCCAGCGCCAGAAACCACAAATCAGGTTCGATAGGGCTGTCGCCCTGCCATTCGTGAAGCCACTTGGTATAGTGCTGCTCGAAGGGTTGGTCGATATAACCGAAGTGATCTTGAAAACTGTCACGGTTCACATGCAAGATGGCGCGCAAATCATCAGCCGGAGTGTAGTTGCGAATGGTGATACCGGGAAGTGAGGTCGGAGTCAACAGCGGTTGTTGCAGGTCGATTTCCATGCGGTAATAGTGACGGATGATTTGTAATCCGGCGGTTTCGTAGAGCGCTCTATACCACACATCCTGCTGGTAAAGGTCAGCGCGCATGGCGACACGGGCGTTTTCCGGCGCCAGTGCAATGCACTCCCGTGCTCGTGATAAACTCCATTCAAGAAGATATTCCCCAATCCCTTCTGACCGGAAGTCGGGATGAACATACAAATCCATGTGTGGGACAACCGGCAGCGTGCTCCACACTTCAATCCACGCCACAACCCGTCCATCCGGTGCAATGACAATACGCTGACTGGCGGGTAGGTCAAACCCGGGCGTCTTCCATTCAGAAATCAGTTCTTCCAAATGGTTATCAGCCTCACCGATTGAATCCATCGAACAGATATTCATGAGTTCGACTACAGCGGGCGCATCTTCAAGATAGCAGGGACGTGCTTGATAACCCTCTTTTAAGGCAGGGGCGCTTATTATCATGATAGATTATTCCTTGTGGATTTTTAAAGATCATAATAGATCACTAGGATGATGTAAAGTGCTTGTATTGCGAAGAAAGATCGTTCTAGTGTTCAACAGAATTAAATAATTGACAAAAAATTAATGTTTGTCAATTGACTGTAATTAATCCCGGCCTGATAATAATGTATAAGATGAACAGAGATACTGTGTAACGATAGGGGAACAGGGTTAAATGCCATCAAAGATACTTTATGTCGAAGACAATCCGCAGAATATGCGGTTGGTACGCAAAATCCTGACAGCGGCAGGTTATCAGGTGATTGAGGCTGTGGATGGATTAAGTGGGATTGCGACTGCTGCCAGCCAGATGCCCGATTTAATCTTGATGGATGTCAACCTGCCAGATATTAATGGCTTGGAAGCGACATCCCGCATGAAGGCTTCTCCAGAATTAGCAACGATACCGGTTATCGCGCTGACAGCGAATGCCATGCATGGTGACCGCGAGAACTGTCTCGCAGCAGGGTGTAATGGTTATCTGGCCAAGCCTGTTATGAAGAACGAGCTGCTGAATACTATTGCGCTTTTTTTGAAGACCGCCTCAGAAGCGCATAAACAAACTGAGACAAAGGTTGCCGCCGGTTAACCTGACTCATATAGAAGCTCAGCGGGCGGTTTATAACAACCGCCCTTTCTGATTTGTTGGCTACTTGACAGCACCGCGTGCCAGACCAGCAATAATCATTCGCTGCCCGAACAAGATGAGCAGTAGTACCGGAATAACCATCACCACACTGAGTGCGCTCATCATATCCCAAGGTCGGGTGTAGGTTGAGGCATCACTGGAAAGCTCCATCATGCCGACGCTCAAGGTTTTTGTGTCGATGCGCTGGGCGAAGATGAGTGGATAGAGCAGTTCGTTCCAACTGATGATGAAGTTAATGACCAGCATAGTTGCCAGCGCTGGACGGATGAGTGGGAACACGATGCGTGTGATGACCGTTAACGGATTAGCACCGTCAATCAAGGCAGCCTCTTCGATTTCCCCCGGCACCTGCATAATGAAAGACACCAGCGTCATCACTGTGAAGGGCAGAAGTAAACTGCTCATCAACACAATCAACCCATGATGGGTATTGACCATCTTGAACTGCTGTAAGGTTTGAAACATGGGTACCATCACAGCGATTTGTGGCAGCGCTACCGACAGGATGAGCGCGATATAGATGATGTTGCTACCGGGGAAGCGAATGCGAGCGAGGGCATAGGCTGCCAGCGCGCTTGCTCCTACCGAAACAACGCTCGAACCAATCGCGAAAATCAGCGAATTGCGGAGATAAGTGAAGAACGGTACTGAATCCGCCATATTGAGATAGTTATCAAAGGTCGGATTTGCCGGCCAATAGCTGGGCGGAATCTGAAAAAGTTGACCTTTCGGCGTGATTGATGACATAAAGATATAGTAAAACGGTATACCGATCACTAGAACGAAGAGCGCAAAGCAAGCATACGTCAAAATAGTCCCGCCATGCTTCTTCCACCAACTTTGTTGATAAACAGACTCTTGAACTGTTGTGCGTAATCCGGTCGAAATGCCAGCAGTCATGAATGCTTTCCTAACTTGAGACTTCAACCCGACGGAAAATGAAAAGACCAATGCTGCCGATCAAGGCGACGACAGCGACCATCACCACACCCAACGCGGCTGCATAACCGTAGTTGAGTGAATTAATCTCTTGGAATATTTTTTGAGCAATGACCGTCGTCGCGAATCCCGGCCCGCCGCCAGTCATCGCATACGGCAGATCAAACACCGCAAGCTGCCAGACCAGCATATACATGCTGATTGAAACGATAATGGGCAGCAGCATCGGAATCGTGATGAAGCGCAGCGTTTGCCACCATGTCGCGCCATCAACCTTGGCGGCTTCGTACTGGTCTTGCGAAATGCCCTGCATACCAGCCAACAAGATTAGCGCGACAAAGGGTGTACTCTTCCATATGTTGACCAGTACCACCGCTAGTCGTGCATTTTGCGGGTTAATCAGCCATGTGGTTTCCAGCCCAAAGACGCGTCGTAGAATGTCTGGAATCATGCCGAACTGATCGTCAAACATCCAACGGAAACCGATGGCTGCTACCACCATTGGAATCGCCCATGGTATGAGACTCAAACTGCGCGCCAAGCCACGTAAGCGGAAAGGAGCGTTCAAGAGATGGGCAACCGCCAACCCCAAAACAACCTGAAAGAAAGTGGATACGAACACGAAAATGATGGTGAACAACAAGCTTTGCTGCACCACAATATCATTGAAGAGACGCTCGAAATTCCCAAAGCCGACATAACTTTGCGGCGGGAAGGCCGGGTTATATTTTTGTGTGCTGAGGAACGTGGTTTGAAGAAATGGATATAGAGTCGTGAAAAGACGCAGTAAAACAACTGGCAACAGTAATCCGGCAGCCAGCAGATAGCGGCGCTGCGCTAGCGACAGATTCCACAGAGAACGCCGTGTGACAGAACGCGGTGGATTGGAAAGCGACGTGTTCAATACAATACCCTCTGCGTTAACGGATGGGGCGATAGGGGTATGGTTTCCATACCCCTGCTCGGTTGGAATGTTTTACTGATCCAACGCTGCGATGAGATCCTTGCCCTGCTGCAAGACATCCGACAGGGATGCTTGATTCGAGAGGAAGAGGGATGCCATATCGTCTACCACCGTTTGCGCTTCCGCGACACGTGGGTGGAAAGGCCGAGCGGCGAAGACATCTTCTGCGGCATAGAGTGACATCGCCTGTACCAGCGGATTTTCCTGATCGAGTACTTCGAGGATCGAAGCACGTGGTGTGAGCAGGAAGCCCTGTTGTTCCGCCAGAACCGGTGCAATTTCCTTTGAGGTCAAGAAGCGGATCAGCTCTGCCGCACCATCCGGATTGGGCGCAAAGGTGGGGATAGAGAAACCCCAACCACCAATCCAGCTCTTGCTGCCGGCGGGGCCTGCCGGGGGCACGCTGATGACGATCTTTTCCGGCGCGAACCAATCAGCGTTACCTTCTGCCACCCCTTGGAAGAATGGCCATTGGCGCATAAAAGCGACCTTATCTGCCATGTAGAGTTCATTCTGTGCCGTATAGTCGTTATTGAGTGCTGTTTCAGGGAAGATTTTGTGCGTGTGGATCATATCATGCAAGAACTGAAGCGCATCACCGGTGGCTTCGTCAAACTCAAACACCTTACCACCTGCCTGTGCCGTCAGATAAGCGATAAACACATACAGCAGCGCCGGTTTGATCAGACCATCGGTCGTACCCCAGACACCGTTAGCCGGGTCACTGAATTCTTTGCCGGCGTTCACCAATTCTTCCCACGTTGCGGGTGCGCTCAGACCTTTTTCATCCAGCCAGTCCTGACGGTTGAAGAAGTAACCAACGGCAAACTCATGCGGGATGCGGTAGCGAACCCCGTCGATACTCAAGAAGCCATCGATGTGGTCTTTCATGCTGTTAGGGAAGTCATCCCATGTTTCTTGTGGGATGATGTCGTTCAAAGGCTGCACCCATCCGGCACGCATGAAGGTAGGCGAGCTGTCGTCCGCATCACTCATTACATCCACCGGACTTTCGCCCGAAGCAAACGAAGAAGCATAACGAGTGAGCATATCATTACCACTGACCGGCCCACCTTCGAGCTGAACCGTCAAGCCGGTAGCCGCTTCAAATTCTGGCAGCACCCCACGGAGAATGTCGTGCGTGAATTCCTGAATCGCCAGCACAACCGTGTTGCTCTGTGCACGGGCGATGCGGGGCGCGAACATACCTTGACTGAGGAACTTGCCTCCTGCTGAGGCCGAAAGTGCGGCGGCAATCGCCCCGGCTGAACCTTTGAGGAAAGTTCGCCGAGACAACATCGTCTGTTTAACAAAGGCTTTCTTTTGCTGCTCTTTCATGCTCTGCTCCTTATAACTGTATATTTCTAAAAACGATCGCAAGTGGGTTTGTACTCAGTTCGAGAATGACAAGCCCACTGTAACGATTTGCCCCGCACGCACCGGAAGGGAAAGCTGGTGCGAGTTATTTACTGAGAGCGCCGCCTCAACTTCCTCATTGAGGTTAAGCTGCCATGCTGCGGCAATGACTTTAGCAGTCGTGAATTGTGCGATGCTGTCGGAGTTCGTGATATTAAAGAACCGGACGATCACATCTCCCTGTTTGCCTTGCCTCAGCGCGCTGACGACAATCCCGCTGCCCTCAACGGTAAAAAAGCTGTAAGTATCGGGTAGTTCACCTTCACGCGGGAAAGGGATGTGTGTAATTTTGGAGGGATCGTCGCGGGTGATGTTCATATCATGCAGATCGATTCCGGCGTGGGTATCCGCCCGTGCTGCGATGATGGGCGCTGTGTAGCTGTAGGCTTGTGGGTAAACGTTTTGCCAATCCCCTTCATGCGGGAAGATAGCATACTCGGCGCTGCGTTCGCCGATGCATTGCGCTCCCGGCGTTGGCACCAATGGCCCCGCCGCAATCCGGCGTACCCACAGATCATCCCGCGACAGCCACCCCACCGAGCGTACCAGTGGCACAGCGATGCGCGTCCCGCCGTTAATGCGGGTGACTTCAACCGCCGCCAAACCCCGGTTGAGGACGGCCAGCCCACCTTGTCCATCACTCAGGTCAGTAAAGGCGCGTTGGTGCATGAGCGGTGTCGGATCTTCTACCCAGCCTTCGGATGCGGGTAAATCAATCGCCCGTTTGACTACCGCGAATGACTCATCAACTGCCGCGTCTTGCACCTGCAAATCGGTGGGGAAGATGACCGAGAGTTTGTGATCGTGCGCCGTATTCACGAAGGTCGTGCGTACTTGTACATACGGGCAGTCTCGCTGGAGGGTGACTAGCGACGTGATTGTGATGGTGGTTTCGCCGTCCCGCGCTGCTCGATCCATGGTTAGTCGGGCAGGCAGGGTAAGCTGGTGAATGATTTCGTAGGTAGCAGCGTTCACACCAGCGGATAATTGGCGGATGGTGGCGCGGTGTCCGCTGGTCACAATGGGCGTATCCCCTTGCAGCGGGCAGAAAGTATACGCGTCGCCCGTATCCGCAATATCCTCGAAGTGATTCAAACCGTTGTAGGTCTTGCCGCTGGCTTTGTGGGTGAGGGTTAAGCCGCCATCGTCTTCAATCACAAGTTTCAGATAACGATTTTCGGCGGCCTGTGCTTCCACAACCCATGATTCAGCTGCGATTCGGGGGTGACGCTTGGGCTGCACATACAGTGTTGTGTAACCCAGCGCAGGCACTTGTACCGGAACGAATACCCGCACTCTTCGCTTGCGGTTTGCCTTCAGCGTCTCCATCCAGAAGGTTTGCTCGTCGCTCACCACCTGATGCGGAACTGGATAGCCATCCTGTGTTACCATCTCAAAGTTATCGGCTGTCGGGTCGTCATGATCAAAATCAATATCGAGCGTGGCGATTTCCTGTCGTTCCCAATTGAGTGTGTTTACAAACAGAACCGGAATTCCGCCCTGACCACTAAAATCAATATGACGGGCCAATGCGCGCAGATTATCCCGCGAGAGAAATGTGCCAATTTGCTCAGCTTGGCTAAAGCGATAAGCCATTTCTTCGTGTACAGCGTCAATGCCGCATCCGTACATATCATCGTGCGGGTGATTCAGCAGCAGCCAGCGCCAAGCTGTCCATAACAGATCATCTGTGGCGGCCTGTTGTTCGTCAATTGTTGCTCCGGCCAACGCTGCCATCGCAATTAGCGGCTCGGTCACCCGTTCCAGCAGCGTTTCCACCTGATGATTGCGCTGTTTGAGGTGCAGTCGTGTGGCATGAACCCCCTGCAAAATTTCGGAATAGCGCCCCCAGCGGAACTCCCCTTGGAACTGCGGCAGTTCGAAACCATTGTCGCGGACATAGGCGCGCACCATATCCAGATGGGTTTTCAGTGTGCTCTGTTCGATGTGATATTCTTCGCGGGTGTTCGCCTCCGCTAGTACAGAGGGGATTTGTGGCTGGGCTTCTTGATGATCGATGCCATTCATCAGCAGCACCGTATCGGTGTGCGTCATTGGTGTCAAGCGGGCGATGAACCGGTCAAGCTTCTCTTGTGCTAACTTGCGGTCAAACTGCATTTGTGAAAAGTCGCCCCAGTGGACGCCGTAGCCCAGATTACTAGCCGTGTGATAGCCCCATGGCATAAGAATGGTGGTCACATGGGAACCATCTGGTGCCGCCCATTCAAACTCGGTTCCCATCTGATCGCCTTCAGCGCCCATGCCGCGCCAGAAAAAGGCGTTGTCGATGCCGAAGCCGCGCAAAATTTGTGGCAGTTGGGCGATGTGACCGAAGCCGTCCGGCACATAGCCGATTTTCATCACTCCGCCATAATCTTCACCGATGCGATGACCTAACATCAGGTTGCGAATCAGGGACTCCGGACTGACGAGAAATTCGTCCGCCAACACAAACCATGGCCCAACCTGCACCCGCCCGGAACGGGTGAGCTTTTGCAGTTCAGCTTTACGCTGTGGACGTACTTCCAGATAGTCATCCAACACGCTCATCTGCCCATCGAGCATGTAATAACTGTAATCCGGATCGTTTTCGAGGATATCCAGCAGTCGATCAATGAGCTGCACCAGCCGCATACGAAATTCCTGAAACGTGACATACCACGCGCGATCCCAATGGGTATGGCTGATGAGGTTAACGCGCCAGTTACGTTTGGTGGTTTCCGAACTCACGTTGTTGCACTCCATTCGGTGGCAGATGCCGTCATCACCTCATCCCGCAGTGGTAGGCAGGATTCGCGGATGACCAGCTCCGGTGAAATTGAAATTTGTTGCAGCGGGAGGATGTCACCGCGAATGCGGCTGAGGAGTACCTGTGCCGCCTGCCGACCCAAAGCGGAAAACTGCTGCGCGACTGTGGTCAGCGGGGGATCGAGATGCGGCGACATTTCAAGGTTATCGAATCCCACAACTGAAAGATCTTGTGGAATCCGCAAACCGAGCGAGTTTGCCGCGCGATACAACGCGATCGCGATCTGATCATTGGCCGCGAATACCGCCGTTGGCCGGTTCTCGCTCGTTAAGTAGCTGATCAGCGGGGAGCGGTTCACAGTTGGATAACCTTCAACCCGGCAGATGAGGTTCTCTTCAATCGGGATGCCACGTTCGCGCAGCGCCTGATAGTAGCCGAGCAAACGGTGATCCATACTCACCGCAGGAGATAACCATGTGATGAACCCGACGCGCGTATGACCCTGATTCAACAGATAATGAACGCCTCGCAGTGCTCCACCGAAATGGTCAGACATGACATAATCCGTCGAAAGTGTCTTGAGATACCGGTCTACCAGTACGATTGGATATGAAGTCTGCACAAGGCGTTCAACCCCTGCGGGCGATTCCGAATCTACCGGATAGAGTGCGATTCCTTGTACCCCCTGCTGAACCAGCTTCTGCAAGACATCCTGCTGCTGTTGAAGGTCGTTATTCACGTGGTTAAAAACCACCGAAAAACCAGCTTCTTCTGCTACCTGCTGGAAGCCGACGAGAATAGTCGAAACAGACGAATCGCGAATATATGGCACAACAAAGGCCAGATGCTGGTTTTGCGATTCACTACGGCGGTTAAGCTGCCGGATGAAGGTGCCGCGCCCTTGTTCTCGCAGCAAATAACCTTCGCTTTCGAGGAGTTGGAGCGCCTGTCGCATCGTACCGCGCGCGATATTGAAACGCGCGCACAGGATCTTTTCCGGCGGAATAGCATCGCCGTCCCGCCATGTACCATCCAGAATATTCTGGCGGATAATATTGGCGACCTGTATATATTTTGGTTCTGCATCTTTCCCGTGATTCAGCGATTCAGTCAGCATGGTTTCAACCCGGTTATCAACTTGTACTTATACATTTGGAACAGTTGTCTAGACAATTTAGTCTATAAAAGGGAAGAATAGCTGTCAAATATTGCATTC
>JAFLCH010000093.1:11897-13560 GCA_017303775.1 Anaerolineae bacterium
CCATTGACTTGATCACCCGTTCCGCTTCCGAAACGCAGCGTGGTTGCCATCAATCGTCCCGCACCCACGTGAATTTCTGTCAAATAATCCAGCAGTGTGAATTGGCGCGCGTCCAACCGCCGGATGATTGGCTGGATGTGTTCTACACCGGCCCATGATTCCAGATAAGCGGTGTCCAGCGCGCTGTCGGTTGCCAGATGGTAAAACTGCATATCAGCAAATCCCTGCTGCGGGAATTGTTTGAGCACCGGATGGTCATACAGAAGCTTGATGGCCTCACGCCAGAATGGGCAGGGTTTAGCGGGCAATCCACCATCGCCTGCTTGCAGCAGAATGGCGCGTCCACCCTGTTCCACAAATGTCGCTACTGCTGCCGTGAACACGCTGGTGATGAGCACTTTTCTCGCTGCGCTGGTGGGGTCGGTCACCCGCGTCGCGCTCTGCGCCAGATCATCAAGGTCTTGCAGCCGCCCCGCCGGATCATAAATGGCAATCGAATCCGGCCATGTATTCACTGCTGGATACACCCACAACGGCCACTGGTTATGAATACCACCATCCAGTTCCACGACCAGCTTATATTCCCTCGCAACAGTCGTTTCCGGCGCTGTGATTTGTAGGTTGGCGATTTGATGGGGGATATGGCTTGCGGGCGCTGCGTTCACCAGTGTTCGCCCGGATGCCAGCACTTGCTGTGCATCATCTTGCAACCGCCAGCGCAGCGCACCGCCTGTATCACCACCGGCTGATTGAGACAGCACGACGCGGAAATCCATGACAGCACCCGTCTCATGATTGTTACGGTCAATTGGTGCCGGACGATCCCCACCGTATTTCCATACACGCGCTCGCCCCTGCTCCAGCACGAGAACGGCATCGCTATTGAACTCGCGGAATGCTTGCGGATCGTATTTGCCTCGTCCGAAATCATCGAACATCGACGAAGTTGCCAGCGGCGTTTCACGGATGCTCGTCACGATATACCCACCCATGCTGGCACGGGCGCGTACTTTTTCGAGGATGCTCTTGCGGATGACGAAAGATTGCTGCCGCGAGAGACGCTGCAATGCCTGTCCGTCAAATGGAATACTCAGCTTTGGCATCCGAATCGACTGTTGAGAGTAAGCTAGCACGCTGATGGCATGAATCGGGTTCTGTTCCAATAACCACCAGTGCAGTTCGCCATGGTTCGCCGCGGCCACTTCGCCTAGATCGCGATAGTCATCCGCGTCACAGAACTCGCCAAAAATCCACGGCCTCGCCGGACGCCAATCCCGCCGGAAGTGATCCATCAGCGGATTGAAGTTGTGTAAATCGCAGTAGAAGTGATAATCGTTGAAGTCTGCGAAGTCGAAGGCCAACCCCCCATACGCCTCGCCAGAACCACTGTTGTCGCACGCCAGTACATCCTGTGTGCTGGCGCGCAGGATGTCATTCAATTGTCCGAGCAGGACGTCATCCACCGATGATCCCAACTCGCAGCCCAAACTGTAAATCACAATCGAAGGGTGATGGTTAACAGCCGCCAGAATGTCAGCGTATTCCACTGGCGCTTGCTGTCGCAGTCGTTCGCTCACCTTGGGCAGCCACAGTGGCAGCTCCAGCCACAGCAACATCCCTTCTTCGTCCGCGATCTCAAAGTAGAGCGGGGAAGGGACATACA
>JAFLCH010000094.1 GCA_017303775.1 Anaerolineae bacterium
ATGTTGCCCACGCCGTACACCAGCAGGAACATCAGGATCGGGAAGGCCGCCAGCATCCATGTCGCCGTCCGGCTGGAATAGCGGCGCGGCGCTTCGGCGGGCGAGAAGGCGCGGTCAATCCAACGACCCAAGGCGTACCCCAGCAGCACGGCGAGGAACAGCAGCACCGCTCCTTCGTTGATCTGCTCGAAGAACGGCCCGACGAACAGGCTCAAATATTCAGGGAAGGCGCGCAGCCCACGAAACTGGTTGTCGATGATGGTTTGGATGGGCAGGTTGGAGCCGGTTTCGCCGACGGGACGCGACTCTAATACGGTGAAGCCGTCGGTCATGCGTACATATTCGGGAATGCTGCCGCCGCCGGTGGTGACGACATTGCCTGCCTCGTCAATCACTTCTTCACCGGAGCGCGTGACAGTGCGGATGAGCAGCGGGAAGATGCCCTGCGTTTGGATGAGGGCGACAGCTTCGGCATCATTGGCGATGGTTTTGTCGATCACATACCAGCCATCTTCCGGCAGCGTGACGCTGAACGCGCCGCTCCCGTTCTCCAACGTTGATTCGCCCACAACCTCGCCGCTGGTGGCACGGCTGACGCGAATACTCACCGGACTCTGGTTGATGCGGTAGGTATCGAGCACCGGTTCGGCGATGGTAATGCGTTCCAACTCCACTGTAAGGCGCGCACGCTGGCTGTCTGTGAGCAAATTTCCGGCCAGTGAGGCCTCGATTTCCGCTTGACGGGCGATATTGTTCAGCCGCAGATTGGCGTTGTTGCGGAGCTGGTTGCTGGCGGTGTCCATGAAACCGGAGATGGTCGTCAGCGCCTGTTCGCTTTCGGTCGGTGCGCTGATGAGTTCAAAGGTGACTGTTTCGCCTGCTTTGCCGGTGAACCCGACCTGCGGGTTCGGGGGGATGGTATCCGTGCCGGCGCTGGCGATGGGTATATTGCCCGCGGCGGTGTAGCTAACGGGCAGCCGCATGGTGGCGCTGATGAGGGGCGGCGCGATGAACAGGATGGCAAGCACGACCAGCGCGATGATGATGAACGCCCGCCGGATGCGCGACCATGCGGCCAGCGCAAGGCCGACGGTGAGCGCGGCTAACAGCGCGACCAGTATGACTCGCCATTCGGCAGCAGGGCTGTAACGCCCCAATAAGAAGATGCGCAGGTTGAAGGTGATGGCGAACCAGTTGGCCTGCGAAATCGCCCATGTCAGGAAACCGGTGATCACGCTGATGCTGATGATGATGCCTGCCAGCGTGAGGATGGTATCCAACATGGAACTGAATAAATTCTTGCGTGCCCAAGCCAGCGGGCCAACCGCCAGCAGTGGGGGCGGCTTGACCGGCGGTTCATCGTAATTCACAACCGGTTGAGCGACCGGTATATTGCGGGGTTCCTGTAAGGTTGCCATGACGTTTTACTACCTCGTTACCAGTTGGAAGCGCCGGTTCGCCAGATTGTTAAACAAGGAAATGGTTAGGCTCATGATGAGGTAGACGATCATAAGCATGGTAATACCGGTGACCGACTGGCCGGATTGATTCATGATGGTATTCGTCACGAACACCAGATCCGCGTAGGCGATGGCCACCGCCAGACTGGAGTTCTTGGAAAGGTTGAGATATTGATTACCGAGCGGCGGGATGATGACCCGCAGCGCCTGCGGCAGGACAATCATGCGCAGGGTTTGCGAGGTCGAGAAGCCCAACGCGCGTGATGCTTCGATCTGCCCGCGCGGCACCGCCATGATACCGGCGCGCACGATTTCCGCGATGTAATTGGAGGTGTAAACCACAAGGCCGATGAGCAGCGCGATGTATTCCGGCGCGATTTCCGACCCGTACTCCAAGCCGGTCACGATGCCGGCGCGGTTGATGCGCTGGCGGGGCAGCGCGATCCAAACCGGTTCGCTGGTATAGAATTGATCTTTAACCTTGTCCAGCAGCCCTTGCTGGCGGGCTTCGGTGAGCGGCATGAGCACCACCGAACTCACGCCATCCTGCTCTTGAGTCACCGGAATGCTTTCCGGCAGCGGCTGCATGGTGACGACGAGCCAGCCGCCGATGCTGAAGAGCAAGACCGCCAAGAAGGCATACCATGCACGCGGATAGGGCTTGCCGGTTGTTTCGGTAATGCGCCCGAAGTAGCCCCACATGATGGTGGCCAGCGCGATCCCGATGCCGACGAACGCCATCCACTCGCCGAAGTGAGGGGTGACGGCTACTTCCGGGAAGACAAAACCGCGCACACTCATGAAGGCGACAGGATACAGGGTGATGTTATAAGCTGAATTGGGAACGATGCCGAAATAAAAGAGCAGCCCACCGAGAAGCTGACCACCCGCCAGACCGACCAAACGCCAGCGCACGATTGCCGGTGAAAACCACGCGCCAACGATGAGCGCCACACTGATGGCGAGATAGATCAGGAAATTGATATTCCCCAGATTTCCACTGCCGTACAGATTCTGCCAACCGGGTTGGGTGGTTGAAAACTGGAAGGCCAGTTCCATGACCACATAAGCCGTGAGCAAACCTGTGAGCAGGATGTGACGGTGCGGCGCATCGCCCGATTCACGGCGCAGCCACCAGCGCGCAATCAAGTAGATAAGGACGTATAAAAATAATCGGATCGGGATACCCACCACCCCTTCGCCGGGGAACGTGATGGGCTGCCTGAACTCCGGCAGCGAGAGCAAAACGATGAAATACCAGATATAGAGCTGAATCAAGAGCGGCGTATTGCGCAAGATCTCTATATAAGCTCTGGCGATGTTGCGGATGAGCCAGTTGGAACTGAGCAGAAAGATACCGATGAAAACACCGAGAACAGTGGCTAACACCAAGCCGACAGAAACCACGCGCAGCGTGTTGGTGAGGCCAACCACAAAGGCCGTCCCGTAATTCGAGTCGGAGGAATACCACGCTGGCGCGTTGCTAATGTCAAAACCGGCGCGGCCACTAAGGAAGGTAAAGTTGGGCGTAAGCCCCTTGGAGGCCAGTGACGCGAAGATGGATGTCACAAGCTGCGAGGCAAGCGTGACGACCACGATCACAAAAATGATCTGACCGAGAATTTGGAGGACACGGATGTCGCGCAAGAACGCGGGGATAATACTGGTACGAATGGCCTGATTGGATGACATCAGCTTGCAGAACTCCGGGTACAGCAGGGGCGCGTCATGACGCGCCCCTGCGAACGAACACATTCATTTCTCGTCAGCCCCAAAGCGGGAACTAACGACCAAAACGACTAGCGGAAGGGCGGCGAATAGAGCAGACCACCGTTCGTCCACAGATCGTTGAGGCCACGCCCCAGCTTGAAGGGGGTGTCCGGGCCGAGGTTACGGTCGAAGATTTCACCGTAGTTACCCACCTGAGCGATCACCACTGCGGTGAAGTCGTTGGGCAGACCCACCAGCGAACCGATGGTGTTGTCGCCCTGACCGAGGAAGCGAGCGATTTCCGGAACCGGGCTGCTCTTGAATTCTTCCACGTTGGCGCTGGTGATGCCGTATTCTTCGGCCTGAATCAGCGTGTAGACCGTCCAGCGAACGATGTCAGCGAACTGATCATCGGACTGCGGGGTCAGCGGGCCGAGGGGTTCCTTGCTCAGGGTGATGTCCAGAATGTTGTGAGCGCTGGGGTCGGCGGCGGTACCCTTGTAGGAGATGAGACCGCTCTTGTCGGTGGTGAAGGAATCGCAGCGGCCTTCGACATAGGCGCTCCATGTGGCGTCGGCATCAGCGAACACCAGCGGTTCGTAGGCCAGACCGCGCTGGCTGAAGGCGTCGGCCAGATTCAATTCGGTGGTGGTACCGCTCTGGACGCAGATCGTCGAGCCTTCGAGTTCTTCGATTTCGGTGATGCCGCTTTCGGTCTTCACCATCAGACCCTGACCATCGTAGAAGGTGGTCGGGCCAAAGGTCGCGCCCCAGACCACATCACGGCTGAACGTCCATGTGGTGTTGCGGGACATAATATCGATTTCTTCACTCTGGATAGCGGCCTGACGTTCACCGGCTTCCAACGGACGGAAGCTGACCTTGCTGGCATCGCCCAGAACAGCGGCAGCGACAGCGCGGCAGATATCAACGTCGAAGCCTTCCCATTCACCGGCATCGTTGACTTCGGCGAAGCCCGCGAGACCCGCACCATTGGCACCACAGATCAGTTCACCACGATCCAGAATGCGCTGGGTGATGGGGCCGACTGCGACGGGGTCCTGTGCGACAGCAATGCTGCCGAAGGCTGTTACGACCACAGCCAGTACGAGAATCATAGCTAAACGTCTACGCATAGAATATCACTCCTTCAAAAACGGGTACATTTGGGTTGAACAAAGCGAATTGGCCTGTGATGGCACTTGCCTAGTTCGATTAGGGAGGCAGTCTACCGCAAGTCAAAAGGACTGTCAAAAATTGATACGCGATTCGATAAACAAATTTATGAGCGGTTTTTTGTGCAAATTGACACTAAAACCGCCGCCAGCGCTGGTCTGTGCCGCTGGCGGCGGGGATGGCGCGAGGGAACGCGTTCAGCCGCTGTAAGCCATGGTGGTCATGAGGCTGATGTTGCGGGTTGTGCTGTACAGGCGCGAATACTGAACCACCACCGGCACATCCGAGCGAATGCGGGTGCCGTAGGGGGTATCCAAGGGCAGCGGCTGCCCGCCGGTGTTGGCGGGGTCGTCCATGCGCACATGGATGCAGCGTTTGGCGGGGATCAGCACCGGCACATCTTCAATCGGCGGACGATCCGCGAAATAAAAATCCAGCTTCAGATGAGCGTCTTGGTCGGTGACGTTCATCACGCAGATCGATTCATGATTCTTGTAGACCGGATCGTTCTCCAGCGGTGTCGCGAGGTAACCATCGGGAATAAACCACAGAGTCGAACCTTCGGGCGAGTTCATATCACACCTCTTGAATAGTGGAGGCCGCGCGGGGCTATTTCTCCATGAATAATTTGCGCCGGTAAATTTCATCAGGTCGGCGGACGATATGCAGCACATCCTCGCGTGACATGAAGACCGGCTCACCGACGGCATAAGCGCCCGCCAGAATGTGCGCGGCCTTGACCGCCATGCCGGTGATGTTGAGGATTTCCTGCGCGGTTTGCCCCAATGTGATGAGGCCGTGGTTGCCCAGCAGAATCACTTTAGGCGCTTCGCCCCACGTTTCCATGTAGCGCCGCACTCCATCACGGATCGCCAGCGCCAGCGGCAGTCCGGGGTCTACATAAGGCACGTAGACCGACTCCGGCCCGCACAGCACGGCTTCATCCGGGAACATGCGGTTTTGGGCGAAATCCCGCGCGCGGGAACTGCACAAAATGCGGTTGATGGCAATCGGGTGCGTATGCCCGATGAAGGCCACCTGACATTCGTGCAGCAGCATGGCGTGGAAGGTCACCTCGACCGAGGGAACGCCCGGTGCGCTGGCGTCTACTTTGGCGGCCTGCATGGTTTGCTTCTGCTCGGCCAGATCACCGGCGGGTTCGTCCAGCATTGCCAGAATGGGCGCAAAGCGGACGGCGACAAAGCCTTCCGGTTGGATGTTGTGCATCTGCTGGCCGCTGGCTTTGATCCAGAACGAGTCGGCGTCGATGCGGCGCGAGGTGTTGCCCTCGCCGATGATGACATATTCATTGTGTGGCTGCCCCAGTGTGCGGGTCATCTCCAGCAGCGGGGTTAGGGTATCCGGTGTTGTGCTCATGATGCGTTCTTCGATTCATCTAGTACGATCTGTACTTTTATACTCTCAGGTTTCATGCGGGTGGCGTATTCAAAGGCAGCGATGCTGTCTTTGAAGGCGTAGGTATCGGTGATCAGCGGTTTGACGTTGATCTTGCCGGAAGCCATCAGCGCCAGCGCGCGCGGATAAACGTGGGCGTAGCGGAAAATTGTGTCGATGCGCGCTTCTTTGACGGAAGCGGCTACGATGTCGATGGGAACGGGTGCGCCGGGTAAGCCGATGAGGATGACACGGCCACCGGGCGCGAGCGGGTCGAGTACGCTGGCGATGGCGCGTTCGCTACCGCTGGCTTCGAACACGATGTCTGCGCCCCAACCGCCGGTCAGTTGGTGGACGACCTCGACCAGATTTTGTTGGCGTATGTTGACGGGGGTGATTGGCCCCAAGGTCGCTGCCAGATCGAGCTTGGGCTGTTGGACATCGGTCATGATGATCTGGCTGCAACCGGCGGCTAAGGCGGCCAGCGCGGTTACCATGCCAATCGGCCCCGCGCCCATGACCACCGCCACATCGCCCGGTTTGATTGCGGCTTTGTTGGCGGCGTGCATGCCTACAGCCAGCGGTTCGACCATCGCGCCTTCGGCATAACTGATGTTATCCGGCAGCTTGAAGGTGAAGGCGGCGGGGTGTATCAGAGAAGGGGTTAAGCAGCCGTGAACCGGCGGTGTCGCCCAGAAGCGCACGGCAGGGTCTAGGTTATAGATGCCCAACCGGGCGGCCTTGCTGTTGGGGTCGGGGATGCCCGGTTCCATGCACACGCGGTCACCGGCTTGCAGATGGGTGACGGCGCTGCCCACTTCAAGTACCTGTCCGGACGCTTCGTGCCCCAAGATCATGGGTTCACGGACGACGAAGGGGCCGATAGCCCCATGCTGGTAGTAGTGAACATCGCTGCCGCACACACCCACCGTGTTGATGGCGATGCGAACATCGTGCGGGCCGAGGACATCCGGCAGAGGCAGTTCGCGGATGGAAAGCTCAAGTTTGCGTTCAAGCACGAGGGCAGGCATGCGGGTTACCTGTATGAGTCATCGAGTTGTGTCGTGCAGGGTACGGGAGACGAATCCCCCGTACCCTTGCACTGCTGAGGGTTATCCACATGGGATAACCGGCGATCATCAACGATTAGAAGTCGAAGTCGTTGATGTTTTCCTTATTGAAGGTGAAGGCCGGGCCAAGCAGGATTTCGCTGCCATTGACGACCTGCAGCGTGCCGAGGCGGCCAGCTTCAACCGAGGTTGATTCGGAGGTCAGCGTGCCGTCAACAACCGCGCGCATGACATAGACCGCGGCGTAACCGAGGTCAACCGGATTCCAGAGCACGACCGACTTCACGCAGTCCGCTGCCACGAAGGGCTTCATCGGGTTGGGGGTCGCCAGACCGACAACGGCGATGTTACCGCACTGGCCGGCCTGTGTAACGGCGTCGGCAGCAGCCGGGGTCGCTACGCTGGTCATGCCGAACAGACCCTTCAGTTCATCACCATACTTGTTGATGAGGGTGGTGGCCTGATCGAAGGACAGCTTGGAGTCTTCCTGAGCTTCCACGGTTTCCAGCCAGCGCATGCTGGGATAGCATTTTTCCTGATAGGCCTGCATTTCGGCGATCCAACGGGCCTGATTGGGGGTGGTGAAGGTGCTGGTGACGATAGCGAAAGCAGCGTCCTCACCCTGTTCGGCGGCCATGTTGTCGATCAGCGCCTTGGCGATACCATTGAATTCGGCCTGATTGACGAACCATTCACGGGCATCCGGCTGGCTGTTGGCATCATAACCGACGACATGAATACCGGCTTCCAGAGCCTTCTTCAGTACCGGAGCGATTGCAACCGGGTCGTTGGCAGCGAACAGAACACCGTTCACACCCTGAGTGATATAGTTGTCGATGAAGGTAATCTGGTCATCGATGTTGGCTTCGGTCGGGCCGTCATTGATGACGGTCACATTACCCAGTTCAGCCGCAGCTTCCTGCGTGCCCTGAGCGGTGGCGTTGAAGTAGCCGATACCGATCAACTTGGGAATGTCAACCAACGTAATGGCCTGACCAGCCAGATCCGGCGCATTCACAGCCGAACCACCATCATAGGCAGGCATGTCCATGGGTTCTTCGGTGGCAGCCGGATCAGCGGCAGCTTCCGCGCCGGGGCATTCCAGCGGGTTGGTGGGCAGATCGTCGCCGCCATCCCATTGGGTCTGCGCGTTGACGGTGAAGGTCGCCAGCGAAAGAACGAGTACCAGACTGCAAATCATCGCAGTCATCAACAATTTACGTGCCATCTCAAATCTCTCCTTAAATAGCTAAATAACTTTCTCGAAACCGTGCTGTAAGATTTCACGTTCCACATTTCGCTCTGAACATCACCTCCTTTATAGGTCGAATTTTTATGCGCTTAAACTGCGCCGGTTAACCAGCCATCAGGTCGTTTGACCACTGCGGCGCTGGATGAAATTGTTAATCAAAATCGAGCCGATCAGCACGATGCCGATGACCACGATGGTGGCGTCGCCCTTCACACCGGAAAGCGCCAGCCCGTTCTTGAGCAGTTGAATGAGCACCGCGCCGATCACCGTACCGACGATGGTGCCGCTGCCGCCGAAGATGCTGGTACCGCCCAACACGACCGCCGCGACCACATCCAACTCCAACCCCGTACCCATATCCGAGCGGGTTGTGCTGACGCGCGAAACGAATATCCATCCCGCGATGCCGGCCATAAAACCGGAGAAGGTGTAGATGAGCAGCTTATAGCGATTGACGGGAATGCCGGAAAAGCGCGCGCCCAGTTCGTTGTTGCCGATCGCGTACAGCGAACGCCCGAAGGTCGTGCGGGAGAGGACGATGCCCGCGATAATCACCGAAATCACCGCGATCCAGAGTTGGGTAGGGATGCCGAGCAGATTGCGCTGCCCCAGTTCAAAGAACCATTCAGGATACCCGCGCACTGACCGCGCCTGACTGATGCCTTCCGCCAAGCCGCGATACAGCGCCAAGGTCGCCAGCGTCATGATGAGCGGCGGCACTCCCAAACGCACGATGAACAAGCCGTTGACGAAACCGGCCAGTGTGGCTATGGCAATCGCCACCACAATCGCCACTTCCAACGGCAGCCCCAGATTTTGCCATGTGTAACCGAGCGTGATGGCCGTCAAGCCCAGAATAGACCCGACCGACAGATCGATGCCGCCCGTGATGATGATGTAGGTCATGGGCAGCGCCAGCAGCATGACCTCGGTCAGCAGCCGCCCCTGATTCAAAATGTTATCAACCGTCAGGAATTTATCAGTCTGCGTGGAAAGGAGCAGAACCCCGACCACCAGAATGATGAAGAGGACAACCTCTTTGCGGAAGAACCTGCCCAGCAGATTCTGGCCTGCCAGTGCGCTTGGTGTACTCGTTTCGCTTACAGCCATGATGATCCTCTTCTTTACTGCCGGTTGACACGGCGGCGGCGGAGAATATCCACCAGCACCGTAACCAGAATGAGCACACCCTGCACCGACTTCAGCCAGTAGGGGGATACGCTCAGGAATACCATTGATGACAGGATGGCGCGCAGCAGGATGGTCGCCAGCGTCGAGCCGATCACCGTACCGGTGCCGCCCAGAATGCTGACGCCGCCGACGACTGCCGACGTGATGACTTGCAGCTCCAAGCCGGGTGGCACACTGGCCTGAATGGAGTTGAACTGGGTCGCGTACATCACGCTGCAAATGCCAACCATCACGCCGTTGATGATGAAGGCCGTCATGGTGGTGCGCTGGCTGTTGATGCCGCTCAAGCGCGCCGCCTCGGCGTTGCCGCCCACCGCGTAAATGGCGCGTCCGGTGGCGCTGTAACGCATCCACAGCGCGCCAACGACGGTGGCGATGATCATAAACCAGATCGGCGAGGGGATGCCCAGCCATGCCTGCTGCGCGAGGAAGAAATCGGTGGGCATATTGTAGATGGTTGTGCCGCCCAGCACGATGATCAGGCTGCCCTTCAAAATACTGGACATGCCGAGCGTGACGACAATGGACGGGATGCGCAGGTAAGCCACGAAGAACCCGTTCACCGCGCCCACGATCCCGCCGACGATAATGGGGACGATCCACGAGACCCACGCCGGGAAGCCGCTGGTCACCATCGTCCCGCTCAGGATCGCCAGCACACCCACCAGCGAGCCGACCGAAATATCAATGTTGCCGGAGATGATGAGGATCGACATACCGACGGCGGCCACCGCGATATAGGCGTTGGCCTGAAAGATGTCCAGCAGGTTACGCGGCGCACGGAAGCGCTCGAAGCCCAGACTCATGACCACCAGCAGCAAAATGATGCCAATCGCCAGAATACCTTCTTGCGAGAAGATGATGCTGCGCAGGCGACGCGTCCAAGTGGGTGCAGCGGTCGAGTTCGCTGCGATTTTCGGGAGTGGGGTTGCGGTCATGACAAATAACTTTCTTGCGAATAAAGTCGATTGGTTGAGGTGGTCATCTTCATCATGTGACCACGCTACGCCGTTACGGCGGCTTTCTGTCCACTGCTCATCATCGCCGTCGCCACCTTTTCCTGCGTGGCTTCGGCGCGGTCGAACTCGGCCACAATTTGCCCTTCGCGCATCACGAGGACGCGGTCACTCATCCCCAGCACTTCGGGCAGTTCGCTGGAGATCATCAACACCGCCAGCCCGTGCTTCACCGCCAATTCACTCATCAGCCGGTGAATTTCGGATTTCGCGCCCACGTCGATGCCGCGCGTCGGTTCGTCCATAATCAGCAGCCGGGGTTTGCTCGCCAGCCACTTGCTGATGACCACCTTTTGCTGGTTGCCGCCGGAGAGTTTGTTGACGATCTGTTCCGGGCTGTATGCGCGGATGCTCAACTGCTCGATGGATTCTTTCGCCAGTTTCCTCTCTTCACCGAACTTGATGAAGGAAGCGCGCGACAGGCTGCGCAGCACGGCCATTGAGGCGTTTTCGCGGATGTTCATCTGCTTGATTAGCCCCTGAGTCCCACGATCTTCCGGCACATAGGCGATGCCCATCTTCACCGCTTGCCCCGGACTGCGGATGTCTGCCCGCTGCCCTTCGATGAGGATCTCGCCGGACTGCGCCGGAGTCATGCCGAAGATCACCTGTGCCAGTTCGCTGCGTCCGGAGCCGACTAATCCGGCGATGCCGACGATCTCGCCCGCATGAACCTTGAAGGAGACATTCTTCGTCAGCGGCGCATGGTTGAGGTTGCGCACTTCCAGCACGGGTTTGCCCGGTGCGGCAGGCAGCTTGGGGAACAGGTTGTCGATTGTTCGCCCCACCATCATGCTGATGAGGTTTTCTTCGCTGGTTTCGCTCACCGGACGGGTATCCACATACTGTCCGTCGCGCAGCACCGTCACCCGGTCAGCCAGTTCAAAGACTTCTTGCAGCCGGTGACTGATGTAAATGATCCCGACATTGCGTTCTTTCAGCAGCCGCACAATCTGGAAGAGCTGCTCCACATCGGATTCGGTCAGCGCTGCCGTCGGCTCGTCCATGATGAGGACGCGCGCGTTGATGGAAAGCGCTTTGGCGATCTCCACGCGCTGCCGGTTGCCGACGTTCAGCGATCCAACCTTCCGCCGTACATCCATGTCATAAATGTGCAGCGAGGCCAGCAGTTCAACCGCCCGTTCGTTGATCGTCTTCCAATCGATCACCTTGAGCGGGCCGATGCTGCGCTTGGGGGCATGCCCCATGAAGATGTTCTCGGCTACCGTCAGTTCCGGGTACAGGCTCAATTCCTGATAAATCGTGGCGATGCCTTTGGACTGGGCTTCACGCGGGTTGTTGAAGACCACCGGCTGCCCGTCGAAGCGCATCACGCCGCTGTCCGGTTTATAGACGCCGGAGATGATCTTGATGAGGGTCGATTTGCCCGCGCCATTTTCGCCCAGCAGCGCGTGTACCTCGCCCGTGTTCATCTCGAAACGTACATTGTCCAGCGCCTTCACACCGGGGAATTGTTTGCTGATGTTGTCCAGTTGCAGTATCGGTGTCATCACGTTCACTCTTTTTCTGCGTTGCGCTCGCTATTCGACAGATGCAAAGGCGCGTACCGGGAATGTCCCGAAGGCTTTGACTTTGACCGGCACGGCATAAAACCTGAACGGCTGCCCGTCCGGTATGGCTTCCAGATTGCACATATGCTCCACAATCAGGATGTCGGCTCCCAGCAGCACCGTATGCACCGGACGGCGGCCATCGGTGATGTCGTCAATGTTGTAAGTGTCGATTCCCACCAGCGTCGCGCCGCCTGCCTTGAGCGTTTCCGCCGCGCGTTCCGTCAGGAAGGGATGCCCCTCGAAGTACGGGTCGGTCTTCCAGTGCCGCGCCCAGCCAGTGTGTATCAGCACAGCCTTGCCGCGCACATCCAACCCGCTGAACCATTCCGCGTCGATCACGCGTCCGTGTTCCGGCGGGATGCGCACGAGGACGCCGTTCAGATGCGCCACCTGCTCCAAGTTCAAATCCGCCAGATCCTTGCCGTCCGCGAAGCGGTGGAACGGCGAGTCGATGTACGTGCCGGTGTTCGCCACCATCTCGATCTTGCCGATGTGGAATTCTGTGCCCTCGGCGTAAACCTTGCGCGAGGCTTCGCGGCTCAGGTAATCGCAGATGATCGGCGCGGGCAGTCCTTTGTAGGTGACGAGTCCGTCTTCTACCGCGTGGCTCAGGTCGATCAGGCGGGTGGAGGTGCTCATGAAGGCATGACCACCGGTTTCACCACACGGGCGCGGTCATCACGGGCTGTCAGCATGGCGCGTTCGATCTCCTCTAAGCCAAAGCGGTGCGAAATTAAGTTTTCACCCAGTTCCGGCGCGGTGGAAAGCCAGCGCACACTCTCGGCGGCGTGTGTTCCCGGCCATGCGTGGGAGGGGCGGATCGACAATTTGTTGAAGTGCAGCGTGTCAGCGTCGAAGGTCACATGGCGCGTGTCGTTCCATGCCACGCCGATATACGACACGATTCCCCCCAGCGCCACCACTTGCAGCGCGTCCGGGATCGAATCCGGTTGGGCGGTGATGAGTATCTTATCCGGCTTGCGTTTGCCGAAGTCATAGCGGGTGAGGGACTGCTGGTCGATGGCGATGAAGGTGTCCGTGCCCAGCGCCAGCGCCGCGTTCATGCGCGCTTTGGAAGTAGAACGGCCTGCGGTGTAGATATGTGCCGCGCCGGCTTGTTTGGCGAGGAAGATCGCGCCCAGCCCCAACGGCCCCGGCCCGATCACCAGCACATGATCCCCCGGCCCGATCTGCGCCACCTGCACCAGATCGATACACACGCCCAGCGGCTCGACCAGAGATGCCACATCGAACGGCAGCGAATCCGGTATAGCGACCGCCAACTGATGCGGCGTCAGGATCAACTGGCCGAAGCCCATCGTGGCGCTCAACCAGTAATTCAGGGGATTCGGACACAGGTCAGGGCGGGCGCGTCCGTTGGGGGGCGGCGCGCAGGTCTCACATTGGCCGCAGGGGACGGAACTGTCGAGCGCCACACGGTCACCGGCTTTGAAGCGTGTAACCCCGTCGCCCACAGCTTTCACCACACCCGCCACTTCATGACCGAACGGCTGCCAGTCGTCAGCGGTGCGGTCGGCGATATGCTGGTCGGTGCCACACACGCCGCAGGCTTTCACCTCCACCAGCAGTTGGCCGGGGGCAGGCGCGGTCACCGGGTTATCCCGCAGCGTAAACTGCCACGGCGATTTGACATATGCGGAACGATTAGCGTAATCAGTCATC
>JAFLCH010000095.1 GCA_017303775.1 Anaerolineae bacterium
CCCAACCTGCCGATGTGTTCAGTTTCGCCCAGCTCATCGGCTTGGATTACAACGCCTACGCCAGCAGCGACCATCACATCCTCTCCTACCTCTACCCCTCGGCTTACTGGCAGCCCGGTGATCTCATCCCCGATCTGCACATCCTGCGCCTCCCCGCCGATCTGCCGGAGGGTGCCTACCGTTGGGGCATCGGGGCTTACGTCCCACCGGGGCAAAAACGCCTGCCCATCAATGCTGCATCAGCCCATCCATCGCCGCTCTCCAACATCTGGTTATCGGGGAGCCTTCGCTTCCCACCGCCGGACGTAAATACAGGGCTGCCGGTTTCCGCGCAGCCCTTGGATGCCCGTTTTGAGGACGGCATCAGTCTGCAAGGCTATCAAATAGCGCAGTCCGACTCCGATTGGACACTGACGCTCTATTGGCGCGCCGAACAAGCCCCACAGGGGGACTACACCATCTTTGTGCATCTCATGTCAGGGGAAGAAATGATCGCCCAGCAGGATTCACAGCCGCAGGCCGGTGCGCTCCCGACATGGAGCTGGCAGCCTGCTGAACTGATCGTGACCACCCACACCTTATCGCTGCCGCCGGAGGCGCTTCAACCGGATGCCGTTTACGTTGGCCTCTACAGCTTTCCCTCGTTGCAGCGTCTGCCTGTGCTTCAGGATGGCGCACCGTCGCCCGATAATCGGGTACGCCTGTCTATCCCTGCTGGATGAACGCCTCAAGATCAGGGTAGCCTGCTGCCACCCACCCTCGTAGATCCCGCAGCCCGCCCTCGATCCATTGTAAAACCTGTGCTTCACTTTCAGCGGATCGTTCCACTGTGCCCCATAAGCCGGTTAAGACATCAGCAGCGCTGTGTTCGCCCTCTAAGACTTGCCCGTCCAACAAGCTCAGTGCCACCGCGCTTGCCAGTGCGTACCGTCGCGGTTCAACACCTTGTTCCAACGCCAGCCGCAGCGTACCGATCAAGCGGTCATCCCATCCCAGCTTGCGCGGCAAATCCCGCCCCACGCGCTCAACCGTATCCCGCAAATGAGGGTTCATCATCCGTTCGATCAACTCATCAGCATAAGCTTGATACCCCGCCGCTGTGAACATCGCGTCCAGCCCCGCATATTTTCGCATCAACGCCGTGCCCGATTCCTCGATCAACGCCCCCCGCAAAAAGTCCATCCCCCCCGGAATCGTTCGCAAATCCGCGATCCACCTCACCTGCCGGAACGCACCGAGGTAAGCCGCCAGCGCGTGGCTGGCGTTGTGCCCGTACAACTTGGCCTCTTCAAACGGAATCAGGTCATCCTTTTCTTCAAACACATCGATCCCGCGTTCAAATTGTGGCCCATCAAAGTGGATTCGGGAGATTTGTATCCGGTTGAACGCTTCGATCAAATAAGCGCGCCTATTCCCCGATGTGATGTTAATCAATCCCTGCGAAGCGATCTCATCCCCGTCGGTGACCACGCCGCTCATCTTGCCGATCACCGTATTCAAGAATCGGACTCGCGCCGCTACCGCATCCCGTTCCGCGCTGGGGATTGCCTCCATCACCAGCGCTTCCAGCGTCTCCGCCGCGTAATTGTTATTCTCGGCGGTATAAACCACCGCCCGCCTTTCTCCGAGTATCACTTTCCACCGCAGCCCCTCGGCCAATACGAGGTGTAAGCTCTCCTTTGCATCACTCCTGTAGTACGAGATGCTTGGCACAGCCGTCCCGATCTCGCTTGCGGCAGCAACAGCCTGTACCAATCGCATCCGGTCAGCTTCTACAGCCGGATTCTCGATCTGAATCGGCCCGATCTGAGCATGCTCGATCCCGTTCAGGTGTGCGATATTGAGCCTAAACCACCCCCCCGCCTGCCGGACACTTTTCACCACATCCGGCATGACCTCAGCCACCGTCAGTTGTTCGAAGTTGCCCGAACGGTACGCCTCATACAGGAACAGCCCTGCCTGAATCGCCCCGAATCCAAAACCAACATAATTGCGTGTGCCTGTCAGCGTCACCGCATTTCCTGTCCGCCGGTCACGTTGATCGCCTGACCGGTCATGTAGCTAGCTTGGTCGGACGCCAGAAACACCAGCGCATTGCACACATCATCATATGTGCATCCCCGCTTCATCGGAACTTCGTTGATATACTTCTGCCGCACTTCTTCTTCGCTGATATTCCAGCGCTTGGCGTACTGCTTATATAACGAATTCACCCACAGCGGCGAGTCCAGCAGGTTGCCGGGGCAAATGCTGTTCACCCGCACCCCGTATTCAGCCATTTCCATCGCCAGACTCTGTGTTAATCCGATCCCGCCAAACTTCGAAGCCGCGTAAGCAGCATTCTTGTTGCTGCCTTTCTTGCCGGACTTGGAATTAATCTGGATGATGTTGCCGCTGCGCTGCGCCTTCATGATTCGGGCGGCGTGCTTGGCGCTCAGGAAGTAGCCGTTCAAATTCACATCAATCACCGCCCGCCACTTATCCGCCGGGAATTGGTCTGTCTCCCCCGCGATCAAAATACCGGCGTTCACCACCAGCAGGTCAAGCCGCCCGAAGGTGCTGACGGTCTGGTCAATCATCTCCGCTACTTCATCCTCATTCGTCACATCAACCTTCATACCGGTGCTGCGTCGGTCAGTTTCACTTTCGATCAGGGCTGCCGTTTCTTTCGCTTGCGCTTCATTAATGTCAGCCACCACCACATGACAGCCTTCCTTCGCCAGCCGCAGACTGATGGCCTGTCCCAATCCTTGTCCGCCGCCGGTGACGACTGCGATTCGCTCTTCCAATATTCGTGTCATGATAACATCCTCTAAGGGAGCATAAGGCGCAAAAATTCAGCTTCAGCTTCAGCCGACCACTGCCCGTGATCCAACTTCTCATATACGCTCGGCAGCTTATCCTTTAACTCGCTTAACGCTGTCAGCGGGAAATCCTTGATGTGCGGGAAGATCACCACCTTACCGGGGTAAACCGCGTCCTGTAAAGCTTTCAAACCATCACGGGTTGCGTTCAGCGAACCGATTGCCGCTACCGCGCGGTTGGTCGAAAGGATGCCCGCTTCTTCCTGTTCCAGCATCGTCCGCAAATCCTGTATCGTCGAACCGGATTGACCAATCCACCGCGTCTGTTTGAACACCGTATCGCTTAACTCCATCTCGACCATCGTCCCGCGAGCCACCCCGGCGAACACATTCATCACCCCCTCGCGCCCCAGATACCGCGCCGAGTCCGTGATGAGCGCCGGTACGGGTGCCAGCACCACAATGTCGTCGAAGCCGTTTTCCAGATATGGGTTCATCAGCTCAGCGTAGGCTTGCGGGTCTTTTATCGGGTTGATGCAAATATAGTTCAGCCCCTTCGCCTCCGCTTCGGCCAGAAAACTATTTTTCAAGTCTTCGAGCCGGTGGTCGCTCACGTCCGTGCAAATGATCGTTTTCGGCCCATCCGCGATCTGAATCGCCCGCTGAACGTGCATACGTCCCATCGGTCCTGCCGCGCCCACAAACCACGCGCTGCCTCCCGCTTTCAACCCCGAACGCACCGGCACGTCGCTGTATGCCTTTGCAATATCCGTGCTGCTCGTGCCCACATAAACCCAGCGGTTGTAGTGAATTCGCCCCATATCAACCTGAATTCGCCGGCTAAACGGTTTGTCCGTCACGATGGCGAAAATACCCCCGTTCGCCAATCGTGGGCTGGCCTTTTCCAACAAATCAGCGTCAGCGCCCAGCAGCACAATATCATCCACGAGTTCCGCCGGAGGTTGCGAAACATCCGGAACATCAACCACCTCAACCCCAACCTGTTGCGCTTGCTGTTTTAACTGCTTGGCGAAACCGCTCGGTACATTCGTCAGCAGCAGTCGCACCGGATGGCTGCTGGCGCTCATCCCCCCGCTGATTGTATACGGGCGTGTGTCACTGTCTCCCGTGCCGATAATCCATGTCGTGCCGCCTGCCTTCAATCCTGTGCGGTACTCCAATCCATACGCCGCGATCACGCACGCCCAGGGTTCAGTCAACGCGCTCTCCGCATATCCGGTTGTCGGCTTAATCGGCAGCAGGTAATTGCCCTCGTCGCCTTCCAGCACACGCCGGTCAATCAACCCGTAATGCGACAACCCCCCCTGTATCTCGTAACCGTAAGCATATCCCACGCCGTCCACATAAATGTCAGCCTGAATGATGAAGCGGTCACCGGGTTTGTACTGGTCGCTTAAATGCTCACCCACGCCCACCACTGTCATGCTCACTTCATGCCCCAGCACCACCGGGTTTTCTTGCATCTTGCGGTAAATGCGGGGGTGTTCCTCCCCCAGCTTGATCACCTTGATGTCCGAAAAGCACAACCCGCAGGCGTCATGTCGTACCAGCAGTTCATCCGGCCCATAAGCAGGTATGGCGGTTTCAATCGGCTTACCCTCTTGTCCCAGATTGTCGAACCCCGCGCCGTACAACGGCCAGATGACGTTATGGTCGGGCAGGGGAGTCTGACCGCTGCGATAATTCTGTATTTTGTCGCTCATCCTGAATAATCTTTCTCTAAACTTTTTCGAGAATCTGCAATATTTGCTCAGGTGATAAATCGGCCTTCAATCCCGCCCCATGACCGGGACGGTACAGTGCGCCGACCTGCTGGTAAAAAGCATTGCGCTGTTCACGATTGGGGAAGTGTGCCTCCGCCCATGTGCTCTCATAACCCAGATCGCTCTGTCGTTGCAGCACAGTATGCCCGTACACAACATCCGCCCCCGCCAGAAATGCCTCCCGTATCGGTGCCAGTTCCGGCGCGTCGAAGTCATCCACCAACCGCTGACCGAAGCTGTTCATCTCCGTGCCGATATTCAACGGCAGCGCTAACCGCTGCGCTGCTTCCACCACCGCATACAGCTTCTGCACCTTCACCTGCTTGGCGCTTGCGTCCGCGATGTTCCAATTCCGGTCAGGGATGATATTGAATGTCCGCACCCCTTTTTTCACCAGCAGCCCCAGCAGTTCATCAATCGCCTGTTCGCCTTCCGAGGTGCCGTCCAACCATGCCGCGCAGGGTAGCCCGCCACACGCGCTGATCAAACGGTGAAAGACTTCTACTGATGGAAATGTATCGGCGCTCGGCTGGATGTACCCCACGCCGCCTTTTTTCATCAACTTGGATCGCACATGGTTCTGGAATGCTGCCGGTTTATGCAGCAGCCCTTCAATCTCCTCAGTCGTATTCCCCAGCTTATTCGCCCAGAAGCCGCTTACCGGACTGATCTGGCGTTCTGCCGCCTGAATATAAGCCGTCACGATATGCCGTTCGGTGGGGTTGCCCGCCGGGGTCAAAGGCAGGATGTCCCGCTCATAATCGACCTGCACCGGTGCGAGGTGAGCATTAATCCGCTCAACCATCTCATGATAGCGTTGTGCCGCCCGTTCTCGTAAGTCATTCAACAGAGGCATCGCCGCTTCCGGCACACTGCTGCTGGTGAAGCCAACCCCCATGTGATAGCACACCCCCGGTTCGCCCGGTGAGTTGATCTCCCGTGTGCCAAACTCCGGGATGAACACCCGTGTTTCGATTCCGGCTGTACCCCGCACCTCCGCCCGGTCGCAGGCCTTGAGGAACTCGTCCACGCCGTCCAAAACATCAAAATCCACAATGCCTAATCCCCGGTAGCCTTCCTTCTTCGCCAGCCATGCCAGCCCCGTGGGAGAATATCCGTAGGCATTAAACGAGAAAAATGTATGGCAGTGTAAATTAACGATAGGTCTTTCGGCCTTCAGGGGGATTTTGCCCGTCGCTGCCAGTTCCAGTAAGGCGTCCAGCGCCGCACTGCGCACAGCCAGATCAAAGCTGTTGAGGTCGGCTTCCAGCGCCACAATAGGATCGTTCACGATCAGACTCCTGTGTGAAAGGGGTTCGTGCCTTGCGCGAACCCCTTCTGTTAAACCCTATATGCCCAATTGGTTTCGTACCAATATTTCGTGAGTGCCTTGTGCAGTCGTCACCTGATGACCACTCAAAGGTAGGATGCGTTCGTGGATCGTATCCAGAATCCATTCCTTGCCGGGGAAGAACGAGTCCTCCAGTTCTGCTGGGGGGGTAATCCAGTTCCGTGCCCCCACCACCGCCACCGGCCCATCCAGATGATCGAATGCCAATTGGCTGATGTTCGAGGCCATCGTATGCAGGAATGAACCGCGTTCGCAGGCGTCCGATGCCAGCACCACCTTGCCCGTCTTTTTCACCGATTCGATGATCGGTCCATAATTCAACGGGTTGATGAACCGCGCATCAATCACCTCGGCTGAAAGACCGTACTTCGTCTCCAACTCGCTTGCGGCTTCGAACGCCCGGTACAGCGTCGCCCCAACAGTCACAATCGTGATGTCGGTGCCGTTCCGGCGGATCACCGGTTCGCCCATCTCGATTTCGTAGTATTCAGTCGGAACGCCGCTTTCGACCACCGTTTCCGGTTCGGTATACAACCGCTGGCTTTCGAAGAACACCACCGGGTCAGTGCCGCGCAGCGCCAGATTCAACATCCCCTTCGCATCATACGCCGTCGCTGGGAACATCACCTTCAAGCCGGGGATGTGTGCCACAATCGACGACCAATCCTGCGAGTGCTGTGCGCCGTACTTCGCCCCCACCGACACGCGCAGCACCATTGGCATCTCCAGCACATTCGCTGACATCGACTGCCACTTGGCCATCTGGTTGAAAATCTCATCACCCGCGCGCCCCATGAAGTCGCAGTACATCAATTCCGCCACCACACGCCCGCCCGAAATCGCGTAACCCACTGCCGTCCCGACGATTGCTGCTTCGGAAATCGGGCTGTTGAACAACCGGTGATAGGGCAGGATTTCAGTCAACCCGCGATACACGCCGAACGCACCGCCCCAATCACGGTTTTCTTCACCATACGCCACCATTGTCGGGTCTTCATAAAACCGATGCGCCATCGCCTCGAACAAAGCCTCGGCAAACGTGACACACTGTAATTTCGGCAGCGGTTTGCCATCCTTTAGGCCGAAGCGATGTTTCGCCAGTGTGGTTTTCAGGCGGCTTTCCTCTCGCGGAATCAACACCTCAGGCCTGCCTTCTGCCATCCGATCCTTAAACTTGTTGGAAAACATCATCTGCCCGATGTCGTCCGACTGTCCGTTCACCCGTGGCGAAATATCCAGCGAGGCCGCCGCCTTCAACACACTCACCAACCGCCCCTGAATATCGCTCAGGTAAGCGTCCAGCATCGAGTCATCGGCGTGTTCATTCGTCTTCAAATACTCACGGTAGCTGATGAGCGAGTCTTGCGACCGCCACAAATCAACCTCGGACTTGTCCCGATATGACGACGCATCCGAAGGCGAGTGCCCTGCGAACCGGTAAGTGATCGTATCCAGCAGCACCGGCCCTTCACCGGCTTCCAGCAGCCGCTTCTTGCGTTCAATCGCGTCTGCCACTGCAATCGGGTTGTAGCCGTCCACCCGTTCCGCGTGCATCGCTTGCGGGTTCACCCCCAACCCCACCCGCGCCAGAATGCCGTAACCCATGGTTTCACCCATGGTCTGCCCGCCCATCCCGTAGAAGTTGTTCATGAAGTTGAACAGAATCGGCGGCGCGCCACCCTCGCCCCACAGCGTGTGGTATTGATCCATCGCCGCGAACATCATCGCTTCCCATACCGGCCCGCATCCCATCGACGCGTCCCCAATATTCGCGATCACAATCCCCGGCTTCCGGTTGACCCGCTTGAACAGTGCCGATCCGGTCGCAATATCCGCCGAACCCCCCACCAGCGCGTTATTCGGCATCACCCCGAATGGTGGGAAGAACGCGTGCATCGACCCGCCCATTCCCCGGTTGAAGCCGTTATCCCGCCCGAAGATTTCCGCCAGCGTCCCGTACAGCACATAATCAATCGCGATATCCTTGATGCTCTTCTTCGAAAACTTTTCCACCACACGCAGCGCCTTACCGCCCATGTAGCTTTCCATAATCTGTTGCAGCTCAGCATCCGAAAGTTGATGAATCGACGACAAACTCTTGGCGAGGATTTCACCGTGACTGCGGTGCGACCCGAAAATGAAATCATCCGGTGTCAGGTGGAAGCTTTGCCCCACCACCGACGCCTCTTGTCCGATAGATAGGTGCGCCGGCCCTTTGTGATTGTATTCAATCCCTTCGTATACGCCTTCTTTTTTGATTCGATCCAGCATCGTCTCGAATTCGCGGATGAAGACCATATCGCGGTACATCCGCACCAGATTTTCCGAACCGTATTTCTGCGACTCCAAATACGGATCGGATACATAAGCGTTCACCGGCACTTCCACCGTTTGGATGACCGATGGCTTTCGGACATCATCGGGGTTGATCATCAAGCTTTTTGTCATGACTGTCGTCCTTCGACTGAGTTGAATGATTACATTTTCGAAAACTGGCCTACAGAGCCAGCAGAAGTTCAATTTGGGCGAGGTTCTGGCTCAACGTTTGCAAGAACCGTGCCGCCGGTGCGCCGTCCACCACCTGATGGTTGATCGTCAACGACAGCGCCAGTGACGGGATGAACTCCAGCGAGTCATCCACCTCTACCGGCTTCAGTTGGACGCTCCCCACTCCCAGAATGGCGACCTGCGGCGGGTTCAAAATCGGTGTGAAACTTTCAATCCCCAGGCTGCCTAGATTCGTCACCGTGAAGGTGCCGCCCTCCAGATCAGACGGGCTGGATTTTCCCTCGGTTGCTGCTGCCGCCAGTCGTTTCGCTTCGTTCGAAATCTGGCTCAGGCTCAACCGGTTCGCGTACTTGATCACCGGCACCAGCAGGCCGCGCGGCGTGTCTACCGCGAACCCCAGATGCACATGCTGATATTGGGCGATGCTGTCCCCATAAAACAGCGAGTTCAACGAGCGATGTTGCAGCAGCGTCCGCGAAACCGCCAGCAGCACCAGATCATTCACCGTCACCTGCTGCAAACCCAATTCTTTCGCGCTCGCCTTCAACTGCTTACGGTAATCCAGCACCGACCGTGCATCAGCCGATGCGTTCAGCGTGAGCTGTGCCGTCGTCTGCATCGAGTTCAACATCCGCTCGGCGATGATCTTCCGCACGCCCTTCACTGGAATGATCTCAACCTCGTCAGCCGCCGCTGTCGGAGTAGCCTCAACCTCGCCCGCCCCGCGTGGGATCAAATCCTTGGTCGTAATTCGTCCACCGCTGCCCGAACCCTGCGCCGGAGCTGCAAAATCGCCCGCCTTCACCATCGACTGCGCCAGTGGTGTCATCTTTGGTCGGTTCACCAGCGCCGCCTGAACATCTCGCTCGATAATCCGTCCGCTCGGCCCGCTCCCGTTCAAATCATCCCACGCTAAACCTTTGCGTTCAGCCAATCCACGTGCGCGTGGGGAAATCGCCTTGGTGTCATTTGATTCGCTAGAACGGACAGGGATAACCGGGGTAGGGGAAGTGGCGCTCGGAACAGGGGTGTCGGGTGCTGCTGCGCTGGCTGTCGTTTGACCGCCGGGTCTAAAACCTTCAACCGACTCGCCCGCTTCTCCGATCACCGCAATCGTGGTCTGCACCGGCACATCATCCCCTTCTTTGAAGAAGACATCCAATAGAGTGCCGTTCGCGGGGCTTTCAACATCCACGACCGCTTTGTCAGTTTCAACACTACAGATAAACTCGCCTTGGGTCACGCTCTCGCCGGGGTGCTTCAACCAACTGACGATGATTGAGCTTTCCACGCTGTTTCCCAGCTTGGGCATGAGAACTGCTGTTGCCATGTCATTGCCTCAATAATGCTTTACAAAATAGACTGACTAAATAGGCATGCTTGATTCTATGCAGCATTTTACCGCGTGAACACTGAGTTTTGCACCTGCTATGGGGTTATCTTTATCGTCGCTTCACCTTTCCGAACATAAAACAGACCATAACAGGGTCTTTTGTCACGGTCATCGTATGCAGAACCAGTGTCTTGAAATAAACGCTTATGACGGCGCGGTTGGAATATAACCCTTAGCGAGGCTGTCTTCGATGATCGCCTCCACATATCTCCCTAATACATCCGATGCTTCACCAACCGGTTGCATCCGTTTGCGGATTTTCTCCAGTGTGACTCCGTCATGCTTCCAGCTTCCGCCTTCAGTCACATAATTGTGGAGCAGCGGTTGCAGCCGGTCGAGTGCGTTCGCGAAGCGTGCCTCAGCCGTTGCGCCCGCTTCAAATTCGCGCCACAAGTCGTCAATCTCGGCTCGCTGCTCATCCGGCAGCATCCCGAACAAACGCGCTGCCGCTCGCTGCTCGCGTTCCGCCTTATCAGCGTACCCCGCCACATCATATGCAAAGGTATCGCCGGCATCAATCTCCACAATGTCGTGAATCAGCACCATCTTCATCGCGCGCATGATGTCGGTTCCCGCTTCGGCGTATTCCCCTAGCAGCAGCACCATGACCGCCAGATGCCACGAGTGTTCCGCGCTGTTCTCCCGCCGCGATTGATCGGTGAGCTGTGTCTGTCGTAGCACCGTCTTGAGCTTATCAATTTCAATGATGAACCTGATTTGTTGTTCCAGCCGCTGTTTATCCATAAGCGTGATCTACTTTTCCCTTTTGCCTTTACGAACCGCTTGGTGTTGGGTTTGCGAATCGCTTTTGCAGCATCGGCAGCAAACCGCCTGCGTCCATAATCGCCTGCACCGACGCGCTCAATTGGGGGAACTCGAACGTCTGCCCGCCGGCTACCAGCGTGGCCGCTTCTAAATCAATCTCAATCACATCCCCCGTCTGCACCACACCATTCACACCGGGGCAAACAATCGGTAGCACCCCTTGGTTGATGCAGTTGCGGAAGTACAATCCGCTGAATGACGCCGCCACAATAATATGCACGCCGCAGTACTTGATGCTCGTCACCCCTTGTTCGCGGCTGCTCCCCATACCCCAGTTCGAACCTGCCACGATCACATCACCCGCCTGAACCCCCTTTGCGAACAGGGGATCAAGGTCTTCCAGCGCATGCGCTGCAATATCCTCTGGCGTCTTCAGGGTATACGTGTATTTGCCGGGGAAGATAACATCCGTGTTCACATGATCCCCGTACACCCAGCAGCGATGTGTGCTCATGCCTCTATCCTTATTTTCATTTGACCGGTGCCAATTCGCTCATTATGCCCCAAACCCGCCCCTGCGCACAGTCGTTCATGCCTCTGCCGCCGAAAAACAAATCTCCATGATTTTCATATCCGCCAGCCGGAACACCGCATACGCAGGCATATCCATCAGCTTCCAAAGATCATACGGGCGCATCCCCATTACATCCGCCATATATAACGCCATAATCGTCCCGTGAGACACTACCCCCGTACTGTGTCCGCTGCTGCCCTCCACAATTGTCTGAATCGCCCCCGCGAATCGCTGCCGCGCCGCCTCGAATGCTTCTTCTCCATACACCACTTCCTGTGGACGTTCCATCGCCGTTTGGATAGCCCGCCGGAAATCCTGCACATCCGCGTAAAAAGGTGCGCTCTGTCGCTGAGTCTCACGTAATGCCCGGTTCAACTGCACACCGACACCGCTCAATTCCCCTGCGATCAGCTCAGCCGTCTCTTGTGCCTTGGGTTCATCGCTGCTGTGCATGCTGCCAATCTCATACTTCTGTAGCCGCCGCGCCACTTGAATGCACTGTGCTCGCCCATCCTGTGCCAGATGCCAGTTGTGCGCGCTGGTGTCCGTCTGCTGAACAGATTTTGCGTGTCGGATCAAGACAAGGAACGCCATATTGAATTTACCTTTATTGTTGATAGAGAATGTATCGTTTGCTCGCTTATTTTGACCATGCTAGACTGAAAACTCGACTATTAAAGGGGGATTCATGTCACGTTACCTGTTTGCACTCTTCATGATCCTTGGTTTATTAGGCCCATTAAACGGCGTACAGGCTCAAACACCACCGGAATTAATCGCTCCCAACCTCTTCTTGCGCGGCCTTCAATTGCCGCAGGGCGTTCGTTACACCGCTTCCTTCATCAAACCCGTCGATGATCTCCCCCTCCGTAACATCAGTGTCGAAATGACTCTGCCTGCCGATGCCCAACTGCTGGAAATGCTCGTGTCTCGTCAGGTACAGTTCGATGTCATACGCCGCAATCGTGCCGGTCAGCTTACCCTCATCTGGCAGCTTTCGCGCCTCACTTCGGATCAATCGCTGGATGCTTTCACCTTTACCCTCCAGCAGCCGCTCACCGCCGAAGTCGAATTCTATATGGTCGCCCAAACCGAAGACGGGATCCAACAGGTCGAAAACTTTTTTGAACTGCCGCCGCTGGTTGTCGCGCTTCAATCCGAGTCGGTCATCAACCTCACCGAGTCTCGTTTTACACCACTGCCCGACACCGGCATCCAAATTCTCCCGCCTGCCGATCGCTTACCTTTGACCCTCTCAACCCGTCTGCTAGCCGCCGACTTCAATCCTCCGCCCGAATACGGTCGCATCTGGTGGTGTTCGCTCCTTGATCTTCAAGGCTTGCCGCAAGGATCATCCGCGCAGGTGATCGTACCACTGCGCCGCCCCGTAGCCGCTTTTACCAGCCTTCAACTGTTCCGCCAGCAGCCCGATGGCTCATGGGAAGCTTTACCGGAACAGGGTGTTGTCACCGCTGACGGCCAATTTGTCGTCTACAATCACCCCGGTGGTTTGGTCGCCAGCGGTGGCCCGGAAGAAATTCAGCCGGAGACGATACCTGCTCAGGACATGCAAATCGTTCAGGTAGACATGCCTTCACCCCCGCAGCCTGCCGAACCCCAGAGTCCCGAAAACCCGCCTGCCGAACAACCTCCTCCGCTGACGAATTTGACGGACGGGACGAGCAACACCATCATCATCGGCGAAGCGACACAGGTACCGCCGACCTTCTCACCGCCGACGGTGAGCAGCGTGACGGATGGAACCAGCAACACCATCATCATCAGCGAAGCGACACAGGTACCGCCAACTTTCCCGCCGCCGACGGTGAGCAGCGTGACGGATGGGACGAGCAACACCATCCTGATCGGCGAGGCAACCTTGACGCCGACCTTCCCACCGCCAACGGTGAGCAGCGTGACAGATGGAACCAGCAACACCATCATCATTGGCGAAGCGACCTTGACGCCGACCTTTCCACCACCAACCGCGAGCAGCGTGACGGATGGGACGAGCAACACCATCATCATCGGCGAGGCGACCTTGACGCCAACCTTCCCGCCGCCAACACAGGAATCTGCTGTCCCCACCGCCGCAACGGGTAGCGCGCTTGTCACACCAACCGCCACACTGCTGCCACCGCCCAGCGTGCCGCCCGTCATAGGTGGCAATCCGCCGCCAGTTCAACCACCGGTCTTCAGCCCCGCTCTTGCACCACTTCAACCGAACCCCTTTGGCACAGGTAACCCGCGCGTCCAAATTGTGATCTTGGATCGCCAGCTTATCCTG
>JAFLCH010000096.1:0-1374 GCA_017303775.1 Anaerolineae bacterium
AACATTCTGGATAAAAATCGGCGGAGACATCTCCGCCGATTTTTATTTGTGGTCTGTTACCCTCTCGGCAGTTTACATCCGATTGACAGGGCATAAATCAGTTGTGCGCTGTATGTACCTTCAAACTCGACGTTCCTTGACATCCTTCGGTAGCGCCACACCAAGTGGTGGATTGGGATAGAAAAGGAGAAGGTTCATGAAGCACCTCGCTCGGCAGTCTATCAAGCCTTTTTGGATGCGGACGCGGTGGCAACTTTGCTGAAGATTCGTGGGTAGGACGGCGGCTTAAATTCGGAACTTCACCCGATGAACTGGCACTGCGCGTGACTGAACGTGATATACGTTGTGTGATGGTCAACTTTGACCCAACTACACTTGCGAAAGATGAGAGGATTTTGAAAACCATAGCTCAACAGCACGAGACATGCCTCAGCATCTATGGTTCGACTGAGCGTAAAGGACGTATTCAAGAAGGTGACATCATCTCCCTTGAGGATTAGTCCTCTTTCTTCATTGGGAGGCTCAACTTGGCTATAGTGATCCCGGTCTAACCTCATGACACTCCTCAGTTCATCAGGAGCGTTTTTATTGTCCTCAGGTTAAAATCCTGCGCACAGATCGCTTAAAATGAATAGAAAAACGGGAAACAGCTAACACATTTTCCAATAAGCCTTAACAGCTTCCTGATTACGGCTTAACACTCACACCCTCTAATTAAGTGGCAATGTGTTTTTTACGCGCATTGTTGATTACCTTTTATCGGGATCTCGACACATAAGGCCACAATATGAGCCTTCGTGCACATTTTCCATCACTAGATCGCGCTGTACGCCAGAAGCCCCTCAGCATCGCCCATCGGGGTGCGTCGGCCTATGCCCCCGAAAACTCGTTGGCGGGTTTGCGGAAAGCAGCCGAAATGCAGGCGGATATGGTCGAAGTCGATCTTCGCATCACCTCCGACAGCCGTCCTGTCATCGCTCACGATTCCAACCTGCGCCGCATCTATGGCATCTCGCAAGACATTCGTGAACTCCCACTGAAAACACTTCAAGCGCGCACCAATACAGCCTCAACCGAGCCTGTGCCAACGTTCGAGGAAGCTGCTTTTCTCTGCTCGGCACTCAAGCTTTCGCTCTACGTAGATATTAAAGAATTTAATCGGCTTGCCTTCGAAACAGTGTTCCGCACCCTTCAGGTCTATCAACTCTACGACCATGTTATCCTCGCTTCGTTCCGCCCCGATTGGATCGGCGAAATCAAAGCCCTCAACCCGCAGGTACGCACCTCGATTCTCTTCAATTCGCTCTATGTCGAGCCGGTCAAACTGGCACAATCGGTACAAGCCAATTATGTCCATCCCTGCTGGGAAAGCGT
>JAFLCH010000096.1:1474-13370 GCA_017303775.1 Anaerolineae bacterium
GGAAGATACAATAACTGTTCATCGTCCGAAATTCGTGGAAAAACGCTGTAATCCGCCGCCAGAACATCGATCTCGAACACCAGACGACCGGTTGCCAATTCCAGCACATGCAGGCTTCCCGGTGCCAGCACCATCCCCAAACGGTGTCCCGGCCCAAAGTAGGTTGACTCAGGATACTCGGTATACTGTCGCATCAGTGCATTCACTGCCGCGTCATTTTCGCTGTCGGTCGTGATCACGCCGGAGGTTATATCCACCCGAACCGAACTGTAATCGTAGCTATCATCTTTAAAGAACACGATTTGAAGCACATGATCCGAAACAAATGCCAGCGGTGCCCCGAAGGATATGACGATATCATAATCACCAATTGCTTCCACAGGAATGGATTCGCCCAGTATCTGCCCATTCTGAACATCATGCGGGGTTACGGAATAGTTTCCGCCAAAGCAGTTATCCATCAATATCCACAACGTCCCGGTTCCCGGTTGCAAGGCGGTCGCTACGGGGCAATCAAAGCCGATGTCATATTCGGATGTCTTTTCCAGCGTAATGATTTCAGCCTGACCGTATACAGTCATACCTGCCAGAGCCAGAACCAGAACTATCCCGATACCCCCTAAACGTCGCATGATGTCATTCATCTCTGCTCCCTATCTGTCATGTATTGCGAAATTTACGGCAGCACATCAAGACCTGCTATCAGGCATTATAGGCAGCTTGTGTTTCTCCACAAATCATCCAATAAAAATCGGTTGGCAGACTGCCAACCGATTTTTGAACGCTCGATGATGATCCGGCGGGATTAGACAGCCGCTTCGACGGCTCCTGCGCGCCGGTACTCCAAGGGTAAGGCTGCATCTGGCTGATAGACCAACCAGCGCTGCGGATTGAGCGTGATGGGCGCACCTTCGCTCACATCCGGCATCTTGGAAAGATAAATTTTTACATCACCAACACCCGGAATCTGGGCGATGATCTTGCGATAGTGTCCCAAATCCATCACCTGATCTACCGTACCGCGCCACCCTGTTCCCTCGCCACCCAGCACCACATCCTCAGGGCGGATCGCTACCGTTACTTGACCTTCTTTCAACCCGGCAGGAGCAGGCAGACGATAATCGCCGACGCGCAGTTCACCACCGGCAGCCGTTGCTTGCAGCAGGTTCATCGTACCGATGAAATCTGCGACGAACAGAGTGCTGGGGGTTGAATAAATGGTCGAAGGGGCATCGAGCTGCTCAATGCGCCCGCCGCTCATCACCGCGATACGATCCGCCAACGACAAGGCTTCTTCTTGATCGTGGGTGACAAAGATGGCAGTGATCTTCAACCGCCGTTGGATGCGCTTGAGTTCTTCGCGCAGCCGCACTCGCAGAATGGCGTCCAAGCTGGAAAAAGGTTCATCCAGTAGCAAAATTTTCGGTTCCAGCACAATCGCGCGCGCCAGCGCTACGCGCTGCTGCTGGCCGCCGGATAGCTGCGCCGGATAGCGCGCCTCATATCCCGACAGGCTCACCAATTCCAGCGCCTCTTTAACCTTCTGCTCGATCACCGAACGCGAAAGACGGCGCAGCCCCAGACCAAAAGCAATGTTGTCATACACCGTCATGTGCGGCCACAGCGTATACTTCTGGAAGACCATTGCCGTCGGACGTTTATTGGCAGGCAGCGCGGCAATCGTTTCGCCATCAATCCGGATATCGCCGCTGGTGGGCGCTTCAAAACCGGCAACCATCCGCAGCAGGGTGGACTTGCCGCAGCCGGATGGCCCTAGAATACACATAAACTCGTTATCATTCACGGTGAACTGCGCCGCGTCTACAGCCGTCACACCACCGAACTGTTTGGTCAGTTGAACAATGTCTAAACGGGCCATGCTTTACACCCCAAATCCTGCGGTCAGGTAGCCACCGCGCAGTAATCGCTGTGCGACCAAGAGGAGCAGCAGCGAAGGCATCCACAAAACAAATGAAATGATCGCGCCGTACTGGACAACCAGTTGGCTGTTAATCAGCGAGTACATCAACACCGGCATCGTGACGACACGCGGCAGACCTACCAGCAGCGCCCCCTGCGCCTCATAGAAAGTGTTAACGAAAGTGAGCAGGAGCGCCGCACTTAGAGCCGGCATCACCATCGGCAGTGTGATCTGTATGAACACCCGCAGCGGGGAAGCCCCGACATCCAATGCCGCTTCTTCCAACGAGCGATCCACACCTTGGAAAGCCGAAGTCGGAATCCAGATCATCAATAGCAGCGTATTCACCAGTTGGATCAAAATCACGCCGGGAACCGTACCGATGAGGTTGAGCCGGAAGAAGATGACGGCGATGCTCACGTATAGCCCGAAGCGCGGGAAGGCATTCGTCGCCAAAAATGACAACAGCAAAACCTGTCGGCCACGAAAGCGCATCCGCGCAAATGCATAGGAGGCAGGCAAACAAATCAACGCCGAAAGCGCCGTCACTGTCAGCGACAGAACGATGCTGAAGGGTAAGGCCTCGGCGATGTCGGCGCGCGAGAATGTCTTTTCCCAGAAGCTCAACCCGAACTGAGTCGGGACTAATGATGGATACTGCCAACGTTCCGCGAACGCCCACAGCACGACCGAATAAAGCGGCCCCAGAATAACCATTGCCAGCACCACCAGCGCCAGCCAACCGAAGCCATCGCGCTTCACAGTCGCCAAGAAACTGTGGCGTGTACGTGACCAAAAATCCGAAGCAAGAGTGGGTTGTGCGGTAGTCATTCGTTCTCCTGCTGAATGCGCTGCTTGGCGACGGTTCGCACATAAAGCAAACCCACCAGTGAGCAGATGATAAAGGTGATCACGGCTTGTGTCTCGGCATCATCAGGCCGCCTGTACTGGCCGAAGGTTTGCTGCATAAACACGCCCATCATCTGCGGCGCAGCAGGCCCCAACAGGTACGGCACAGTATATGCGCCGAAGATGCCGAGGAAATTGAGTGAGAAAGCAATCAACACGGGACGCATGATCAACGGAAGGATGATGCGCCGGAAAATCGTCCAATCATTCGCACCAACATCACGCGCGCTCTCAATGAGCGAATCGTTCACCTGTCGCAGCCCGGCGGTCAGCACCAGTACCGTGAACGGGATCGATTCCCACACCAAGCCAATGATGATGGCTTCCGGTTTGAGGTAAGGCGTCCGGTAGCCGCTGACGCCAACCACATTGAGGATAGTTTCGAGTGTGCCGCGCGTCCCTAAAAATCGAATGAGCGCATAACACAGAATGATCCCCGGCACGAACAGCGGGAATAACGCCAGAATTTGAACGGCAGCCGCCAGCCGTCCCTGTGCAAAGCGCAGGTACAGCGCCAGCGGGAAGCACACCACGAAAATAGTCGCCAGAGTCAGAAATACCACCTGAAACGTAAACATCAGGTTGGAGACACTGATGCGATCTTGAAAGAAGGCGACATAACGCGAGAATGAAAACCCGACCTGCCCATCAACATCCACCGTCAGGGTACGGGCAATGGATTGCAGCGCCGGAATAAAAATCAAGAGCAACATGAGGAGCAGCGGAGGCGCAACCAACAGATAAGCGAACGCCGCCTGACGCCACTGTCTTGGAGAATCGGTTTTAGGTGAGAGTGTTTGTGTGGTCATGTTTATGGAGGCCGAGACAACAGGGTCACATTATAACCATGTGACACAACGGGCATTGAGTACAAGATAATAGGCCGGGGCAGCCTATAATAGGCCGCCCCGCTTTTGATCGATGTAGTTGACCCTACTTTGATGCCGACCTAGCTGGCCCGATCAATGTTGGTCGCCACGTTGTTATACCACCCTTCGACCATCGCCGCACCATATTCGCCGCCCGGCCAAGTGGGGACGGTATCGGTGATCACGTCGGTGAACTGGGTTTGGAGATCAGCGGGCAGTTCTTCCCAGCTTACCGCAGGGAACCCGCCGATTTCATTCACGATGGATTCCTGGATTTCAGAAGTCAGCAGGAAGTTAGCCAGCGCCAGTGCGCCTTCCATGTTACCGGCGTTCGAGGGAATCGCGCCATAGGTATAGCCACCGGTGAAAGGCAGATCCTGAAGCTGGGTCAGCTTGGTGGTTTCCGGCAGCAAGCCGTTATTCAAAGCTTGCAGCGCCTGATCCGACCACGCGGTGATCATATTGACTGAACCGTTGGCAAACAGTTCCAGAACCGGGGTGTTACCGGCGGGATAGGCGCCATTTTCATAAATCGAGTCATGGATGCTGCCGAGCAGTTCCCAAGCTTCCGGGAATTGAGCGACCAATTCCTCATCAAATTCGCCGGGGACGAACAGTTCGGGCTGCTGACCGGTCACTTCGAAAATTGCACGGGTCACCATAGCTGCACCGCTACCACCCTTGTCAGGACGGTTGTAGACGAACTCGCCCGGATTAGCCTTGATCCATTCGATCAGTTCGGCATAGGTGGTCGGGACTTCATCTTCGGCCACAAATTCACTGTTGTAGGCCAACAGCACCTGCGAACCACGGTAGGGGATTTCCTGCGGCAGACGGTTGGTCGCTTCGATCACTGTGGCGATATTGGGAACATTTTCTTCGGTCACTTCGAGGAACAGATTGGCGTCCACCCAGTCAGCAACCGAATCCACACCAATTTGCTCGAAGAAATCGACCTGTGGGTCATCGCCAGTTTCCAACGCGGCCAACGCACGGGCTGCGATGTCAGCATTGCCACCACCAACCCCGCGCACAATCGTGAGAACCACATCATATTCAGGATGTTCGGCTTCAAAGGCGGGGATAATGACATTCGTCCACAAATCACTGATGTTTGTATCCGAATCCGTATAAACATATATTTCACTGCGAGTTTCTTGCGCCTGAATCAGGCTAGCAGTTGAAACCAGCACCAACATAAGAACGAGAAGAAGTTTAAATTGACGCATGTTTACCTCTGACTAAATGTCCTACGATGCACGGGATAATACCGTCGTCCCGTTCACCTTCGGTTAAATAAAGTGAATTCTTTTGTTAAGACTTTTTGACGGTTTGTTAAATATACATTAACTTGATTACGTATACAAGTCAGTCAAAATAGAATTCTTGACCAGCAAAATCTGTTTATCTGTCATTACTTAACTCACTCAGGATGTATAGCTCATGAATTTTCAGATCGTGCATCATATGGCCGCGCTTGATGGCCTGCCCAATCCGCCGAATGCCTTAAACGGGGTTCGCATGTGCCTGCAAGCGAATGCCCCGGTTATTGAAGTGGATATTACGCCGCTGGCACACAGCGACTTCCTGCTGGTTCATGATCCGGTACTAGAGTCTGAAACGAACGGCAATGGTAAGGTGCGGGAATGTACCCCGGAAGCGAGTAAGCAGTACCGACTCAAACACCGTGATGCGGTTTCAGAGCATCCACCTGCGCTGTTGAGCGAGGTCGTCAGCGCTTTTCTGGAACATCCCGGCAGGACACGGTTGCAGCTCGACTATAAGGATGTTTATCCGTCGGCTGATGATGAACCACTGCGCCGGCTCATCCAATTAGTTGAACCCCTCGGTACACGGGTGATCGTCAGCACGGGTGCCGACTGGCATCTACGCAAACTGCGCCGGCTCGCGCCATGGCTTGATCTGGGCTTCGACATCGGCTTCTACCTCGATTGGCGTGACCCGGCATGGAAGGCCGAGCCAGAAAATCCACCTTACCAGCGGGGCGCTTACGGTTACCACGATGACCACATGCTGGCGCGAGAAGCGAGCCTGCCAACGGGGGTGTATCTGGCTGAACGCTGCGACTTTTTGTTACAGTTGATCCCGGACATCAGCACATGGTATGTCAGCCATCACCTCATCGCCCGCGCGCTTGATGACGGCTTCGATATGGCAGCCTTCTTGCACCAGCACAACGTCAAGCTGGATGCATGGACGTTGGACACCGACAAGCCGGTTGCGGTCAAAAACGCGCTGCGTCTGCGGGATGTGGGCGTTGATCTGTTCACGACCAATACCCCTGCGGCGATGGCTGATGTCTTAAAGGGGACGGCATAAATGCGCCTCTACATCATCCGACATGCTGACCCGGATTATGAAAACGATACGCTGACAGCCGCTGGTCACCAAGAAGCGATGGCGCTCGCCAAACGGATGGCCTCGCACGGGCTGGACGCTATTTACGCTTCACCGATGCCGCGCGCGGCGATCACGGCACAATACACCGCTAATTTGCTCAAGCTGCCGGTCATCACCGCGCCGTGGGCTATCGAGGTGCAAGGTTGGAGCTATGACCCGATTGTCGAGGATGGCGAAGCGATCCCGGTGTGGGACATCCCCGGTGAGATTTTGCGGGCTGATCCGGCTCTCTTCGACATTGACCGCTGGTGCTATACGCCTCCGCTGGACTCCGAACGCATTCGTTCCGATTATGCCATTCTCGGCGGCAATACCGACGCACTGATGGAGGAATACGGTTACAAGCGCGACGGGCGGCGCTACCGCATTTTGGAGCGCAATCAACGGCAGATCGCGGTGTTCTGTCATAACGGAACGGCGCTGGCGATGCTGGCTCATCTGCTGTGCGCGCCACCACCCCTGATCTGGTGCAGCTTCTGGCACGCGCCGTCGGCGGTGACCACGATTTTGTTCGAGGAACGCAGCGCAGATTGGGCAATCCCACGCTGCTTGAGCGCCTGCGATGTCTCGCATCTTTATGAAGCGCGCCTACCCGTGCAACCACGCGGAATACGGGGAAATTATCGTTAGCGTCTGATTGTTTCGCGCTCCCATACGGTCATCTTTTCGGCATGATGATCGTATGGGTTTTCCCACACAACCTTTGAACCTATTGACATGAATTACGAATATTTGATACCGTGTTAACGGATTAATGGTCTACAGGAACGGCTGGATGTCAGTTGTCACAACGGTATTAAATCCCCCTAAGAACGCGATTCTCAAGCCAGACGACGCCCGCGCCGTCGCCCGGTTTTTTCAAGCGCTGGCCGATCCGACACGTGTGCGGATGTTGAAGGCGCTGGCGGAAGGTGAATGGTGTGTTTCCGACCTGACGGAAGCCCTCGGAATGGATCAACCGGCTGTGTCACACCAGCTTAAGTATCTGCGGGAAATGAATGTTGTCCGCTGGAAGAAACACGGGCGGCATGTTTATTACACCCTCGGCGACCCTCACCTGCGTGATATTCTCATCAGCAGCATCGCGCATCTGGAATGTGATTGATGCAACCACAACCCTATCCTATCTTAGAATACGACAGCACCCCACAGGCCATCATTGAGCCTTCGCAAGTCATCCATCCGATCAACCTACCCGAACACTGTGTGTTGTGCTTCTTTCAGGACGTGATCAACGATGTGTGCGGGGAAGGAAAAGCGCGCGTCGTGCATCATCTCGACAGCGAGATCGGGCATAACCCGATCTATGAACTGGTGGTGGATGAACGGCGGGTGACTGTGGTGCATCCCGGTGTTGGCGCGCCGCTGGCAGCGGGTTTCTTGGAAGAGATGATTGCATTGGGCGGGCGCAAGTTCATCGCCTGCGGTGGTTCCGGCGTGCTGAACCCGGAAATCGCAGTCGGGCATGTGATCGTGCCGACAGCGGCGATCCGTGACGAAGGCACCTCGTACCACTACCTGCCGCCATCAAGAGAAGCCTATCCGGCGGCCAGCGCGCTGGAGGCGCTGGAAGCAGCGCTGCAACATCACCACGTCCCTTATGTGCTGGGCAAGACGTGGACGACGGACGCGTTTTACCGCGAAACCCGTACCAAGATGGAAGCGCGCCGCGCGGAAGGCTGCCTCGCGGTGGAGATGGAGGCGGCGGCTTTTTTCGCCGTCGCGCAGTTCCGGAAGGTGCCGTTCGCGCAGGTGCTGTACGGCGGGGATAACATCGGCGGGGATGAATGGGATCATCGCGGGTGGGACCAACACACATCGGCACGGGAGAAATTGTTCTGGTTGGCGGTTGAGGCGGTGCTCCGGTTGTAGTAAGAGCCGATTCGGCACTACAATCAGGGGAGTCATATGGTGTTAAAGGAAACTGAATATGCCAATCCTCAACCCGGAACTCCTCCGCAATATTCCGTTGTTTGAATTACTTGACCATGATGAAGTGATGGTCATCGCCGAGCAGCTTGACCAGAGGCGCGTGCTGGGCGGCGAGATGATCTTCCAAAAAGGTGACCCCGGCGGCATGATGTACATTGTGCAAACCGGCAAGGTCGAAATCTTCCTGAAGGACAAAAATAACGAAAAGGTCACACTGGACACGGTGGAAGCGAACGGGATGTTCGGCGAACTCTCGCTGCTGGATAACCAACCGCGTTCGGCTTCGGCGCGCGCCACCGAGGACTCGGAACTGCTGATCATCGACCGGCACGATTTGGAGATGCTGTTCCAGAAGCACCGGAACGCGGTGTTCGACATCATGGCGATGTTGAGCCGGCGCATCCGTGAGGCGGATGTACTGCTGACGGAGCGGGTGGTCACCCGAAACGTGAACGAGGAGGCGACACCCAAGCGACCGGACTTCGGCCAGCGGCTCTCGGACATCCTCACATCCGTGGCGGGGGATATTCGCTTCGTTTACTTCAGCTTCATCTGGTTCTTCGTATGGATCACGATTAATCTGGGGTTGATCCCCGGCATCGAACCGTTTGATCCGTTTCCGTTCGGGCTGCTGACGATGGTGGTGTCGTTGGAGGCGATATTCCTGTCGCTATTCGTGTTGATCAGCCAGAATATCCAGACCAAGCGGGATAAAATCCGCAACGACATCGAATATGATGTGAACATCAAGGCGGAGTTGGGCATCCGTGACCTGCATGATAAGGTCGAGGAGATGCAATCGCTGCTGGTGAGCCACCTGAGCCGGCTGAACACGAATGTTGACCGGATTCAGACGGGTAAGCTGCCCCCGACTCGCGGTTCGGAATAAGCGAAATGACTGCTATGGCCGAGATACCTGCCATTCTTGAGAAGCTGCGGGCGGCGGCGCAGGAACGCGATTGGAGCCTGCTGCCGGATCAACTGGCGGAGGCGCTGACGCACGTTGAGTACTTCGCGGGGTTGGAGATCGCGCTCAAGCGGGCTTACGAGCATTTGCCGTACTTCGAGGCGCATCACCCGGAGGCGAGTTGGGCGCGGGCGCTGCTGGTGTGGCTGGCATCGTATGGCGCGCCGCCGGCTGATCTGCCGATGGACGCCGGACTGCCGCACCACAGCCCCGGCGCGGCGAATTATGTATCGGCGCTGATTGAGGTGGCACGGAGCGCCGAGCGCAAAACCCCGTATGAGAACCGGCTGCGCTTCCTCGCCAACGCCATCAGCAATTTGATCGTAGCGGAGCTGGCGGCGGCGTGGTACAGCGAGAACGCGGATGTTTGGGCGTTCCAGCAGGAGGCGGGGGACGAGGTGGACGAGGAGACGGGCGAGCCTGTGCGACAGGTGATTCAGGCGAGCTTCTGGCTGGACGAGCGCACGGGAGAACGAGACAGGGCGATCTGGCTGGAGGTGGTGGATCAGATCGAGCAGAAGTTGGGGCGGTGAGCCGATGCCAGCGGCTTGAGCAAGTATTATTCTCCGATCATCACAGCCTCACTGCACTATCCGCATCGGATGGACTTGAAGCGACTTCGGGAAAAGTCATTTGATGAAGGAGATTGGTTATGACGGCGACGATCATTCACCTGACGATTGAGGGGCACAAGCAGGGCGCGTTCAAAGGCGATGTGACGGGCAAGGGAAAGGCGAACGTGATCCGCTGTTTGACGTACAGCCACGCGGTGACGGTGGCGCAGGGGTCGGGAGCGGGGGGCGGCGCGGGGGTGGGGAAGGCACAGCATTACCCGATTGTGGTGCAGAAGGCGATCAACCACACGTCACCTGCGATTATGCAGGCGCTGCTGCAAGGAGAGGCGCTGAAGACGGTGCGGATTGAACTGCGGAACGCGACGAAGCTGCTGTACACGATCACGCTGAGTGAGGCGTTCATCACGCGGGTGCAGCATCTGGTGCCACAGCCGGACGCGACGCCGGACGCGGTTGAGGAAGTGGAATTCACGGCTCAGAAGATCGAATGGACGAGCGCGGACGGCAAAACGGTGGTGAGTGACCGCGCCGGAAAGGTCTAGGTTGGCGGCGGCGGCGGCGGCGTGGCGGTGAAATGCGGCGGGAGCAGGTGAGGGTGACGCAGGGCGGTGTCTTTTGCTGCCCCATTTGAGGGGAAATGGCGTGGTTGGCGGCATTGGCGGCAGTGACATTGGCATTCTGCGGCCAATTCTTTTTGCAGCAGCAGCGGCGGCAGTGTGGTGGAATAAATGGGCGGGAAGAAGCCGAGACTGCCGCCGAGGGGGGGTGTTTGTCGTCGTCGTCGTCGTCGTCGCCGACAAAGATTGCGGCACCCCCTCTGGCACTTCGTGCTGCCCGGCAGCCGCACAAGGCGCTGCACGCCGCATGCAAGGGAGGCAAAAGTCAGGGAGACTGGCGCAGACAATGATTTTCCTCGCTGGCCGGTATGCAGTTGTTAAGATGCGCGCGTCACGCTGATGGAACGGACGCTGATTACAGTGTACGCGAAAACGGGGTTGTTAGGGTGACCATTTGGAAGAACATTTGGTAACTTTTTCCCGCCGCCGGCACTAACCATTTCCCCCTCGCCAATTGTTAAAGCGGTTGGTGAATGGTTTGTAAACGGTTTGTGGGTTCGGCAGGGTATTAAAAATAGAATTTATCCAGTCCGATAAATTTTATTCTTTGTATTTAATTCGCTCGGATAGGCTTTCTGCACTTTTCAATTCTCGCTTTGAGAGTGTCTCAAAGCAGAAATAAAGTGGGAGTCACTATTCATAGATAAAAGATCGACCTTTAGCTCAGGCTTAAATTGTTGATTTCAATGGAATTTGTTGACCAGTTTGTGGAGAGGTAAATTTTAATCGACCTTCATATTCAAAGTCCAAAACAAACTGACTTTCAAACTTCAGACTATTATAAGTGCTGTGAATGGTTATTTGTGCGTGAAAGACACCTACAGATACCGGGAAACGAAGGGTTGATTGATTCTGAATAAGAAAACCCATCATATTGTGTTCTGAATCTGCTTGAGCCACATCTATTCTTTGGCTACTCCCTGCAATCAGCTCATGGCGACCATTAATAGGCGGATTTTCTGAACTCCACTTAAGTATTATAGGCTCATCAGTTTTATAGTCTGAACCTTCTCTTTTCACCCAATCAAGTACCGCATAGGTTTCTTGGATAGTTTTTACCGATTTGTTATACAAAATGAACGTTACATACCCACCATCTGTTGGTTCTGGCTTTACAACAAGCCTAAGCTCATTAAAACCGCCTAGTTCTTCAAAAATATAAGCTGGTACTTGAAGTAATTTAAATAGAAAGACTCCGCTGAAGAATAATGGTATTACACATACAGAAATTACGGCGGGTATTATCCATGTTTCAACTGTGACAGATACGCCAAAATAGCGAAACGCAATAATTAAAGTTATTATAAATCCCACTAATCCAATAAACTTATTTCGGCGACTATATCCGAAGAATTGCATGGTGTCTTTGAATGCCCGCTTAGTGACAATCCAGTAATACTTCATAATTTTATTCATTATCTTAGTCTGGCATGATCAGGTGTGGATTCTCAAAATATAGAATTAGTTTTATATTCTAATATCTGGTGCTATGAAGAGTCTATACGTCAAGTACTTCAAGTGTGAAGATTAGTATCTCAGTCCAGATGGGTGAGAATGCGCGGCGGGTTGGGGCGGCGATGGGGGCATCTTGACACCATCGTTACATTGGCATAAGATAACTGCACATTTGTTACAACTCTCATCAAGAGCGGTAGAGGGATCGGCCCGATGAAACCGCAGCAACC
>JAFLCH010000097.1:0-3680 GCA_017303775.1 Anaerolineae bacterium
TCATGCGGCTGTGTCCAGCGTTTGGAGGCGAAACAATTGTCCAGTGCCAGATATATTCGGGGGAACATACGCATCCTTCATACAGCAGGTCATCAATGCTATGTCTGATTGTAACCGCCGGACTTTCTGATCACAATCATATGATAGACCACCGGCTTTAATTTGAATCTTGACCACTCCCCTGACCCCTGCTACCATAATAGACATAATGTACCTGTAGCTCAGCGGATAGAGCACTTGCCTACGGAGCAAGGGGCCGGGGGTTCGAATCCCTCCAGGTACGCACACCAAAAAGCGCCTTCAAGGCGCTTTTTTATTTCAATTCATAGCAACTGCCAGCCGATCAAATCGTTACCGGTTATCGATCGGCAGAACTTGCCGCAGGTGCAGGTTGAACAGATCGTGTATGGAAACTTGAGCGGTGAGGCTGCCGGGAAGCTGTTTGGCGAGCAGTAGTTGAACAAAGCCGTGAATGCATGACCAGATGCTGACCGCGACGAGCTGTGTATCCGCTTGTGTGAAAAGACCGCCGGTCTGGCAGTCTTCAACCACCTTAACCACCAATGCAAAACAGCGCTTCGATTGTTCAACATAGTCCGGATAGTCTTGCTCGGCCTCAACCACCCCCGAAAAAGTAATTCGAAAGTGATCCGGTTCATCCAGTGCAAATTGTAGATATGCGTGAGCCGTCCCCATGAGCCGCGCGAATGGGTCGTCTTGCGATAGTTGTGCCGCGATCAGCGCTTCATAGAGTTTCTGGTACCCTGCCGCAGCGATGGCCGCGATCAGCGCTTGTTTATCGGCGAAATGGGCGTAAGGCGCGGTGTGGCTGACGCCGGCGCGCCGTGCCACTTGACGCAAGCTCAGCGCTTCCATCCCTTCCCGCGATAGGATTTCAATGCCCGCTTGGATCAGCGCGTTTTTAAGATCACCATGATGATAATGGTTGTTCATAAATGTGATGCTAACCCAATATCTTGACGATGTAAAGTTTCCACCATAAAATCTTTACAGTGTAAAGTTCGTAAGGTGTCGTCTGATGAAAGATTATCATTTCTTCCAGCAGCAGGTGATCGACTACGCTCGTAAGCTAGCCACCGAAGGCTACCTCAAAGGTACGGGGGGGAACATCTCCGTGCGTGTGACTGGCGAAGATGCTTTGGCGATCACGCCTTCTAACCAAGACTATTTCACGATCACCCCTGACGATGTGTGCGTTTACCGTTTTGACGGGACGAAAATTCATGGCGAGATGAAACCCTCCATCGAAATGGGTTTCCACAGCGCGGTGTATCAGGTACGTTCTGACGTTGGCTGCGTGATGCACACGCATCAGGATTTCGCCAGCGCCGTCGCCCTCATCAATAAACCCATCCCGGCGTTGTTCGACGAACAGGTGCGCTTTTTGGGACGCCGTGTTGATGTCATTCCATACGCGCCTTCTGGCACAGGTATGCTGGTCAAACAGGTGCGCAAAAACGTTCAGAATCATCACAACGCCTACATCCTCAAAAATCATGGGGTGCTCTGCCTCGGCCCGACACCGGAACGCGCTTTTCATAATGTTCTGCTGCTGGAAAAAGCAGCCCTCAGCTATCTTCTGGCGCTTTATACCGAAGAAAAGGTGAGCAAAATCCCGCTTTTAATCCGTGAAATCGCCTTCGCCAAGCTCCGCAGCGAGCAGAAAAAGATCGAACAGCAGTTAGCCGGAGTGAAAGAATAAACGATGGAACAAGTATTGACCCCCGCTGTGAGTACCACCCCGCATCCAGCCATCTCGAAGTGGCATGATACAGCCGACATCTATACCCGTCTCGGCCAGCTTGTCAAACAACCCATGCGCCAGATCCGGCGTGACAAAATGGCCGAATTCCTGAAGTACTTTGATGAAAAATGCCAGCGCTCAAAAGCCCTTACTGATGAAGCCAAGCAGTACATTCCCGGCGGCGTACAGCATAACCTCGCCTTCAATTACCCGTTCCCGATTGCTATCCGCAATGCTGATGGCGCATACCTGTGGGATGAGGATGACAACCGTTACATCGACTTTCTGCAAGCTGGCGGCCCGACCATTCTGGGCAGCAATTATCCCGCCGTGCGCGAGAAGCTCATCGACCTGATCCGCGAGTGCAGCCCGGTGACAGGGCTGTTTCATGAGTATGAACTCAAGCTGGCTAAGAAAATTAACCAGCACATGCCCGCTGTCGAGATGTTTCGCATGTTGGGTTCGGGTACGGAAGCGGTTATGGCCGCCATTCGCGCTGCCCGTGTCCATACCGGCAAGCAGAAAATTATCAAGGTTGGTGGTGCTTATCATGGTTGGAGTGACCAAATGGTGTACGGGCTGCATATCCCCGGCACCGGACGGCACGAAGCCACCGGCATTCCCAAATCCGCGACTGAACACACGCAAGAATTTTACCCCAACAATCTCGACCAACTGCGCCGGATCATGACCTTGAACCGCTTACGGGGCGGTACGGCGGCTGTCATCGTCGAACCGGTTGGGCCGGAAAGCGGCACGCGTCCGGTTGAGTTCGACTTCAACCGCCGCTTGCGCGAACTATGTGACGAATTTGGCGCGCTGCTGATCTTCGATGAAGTGGTGACCGGTTTCCGTTTGGGGTTGGGCGGTGCGCAGGGTTATTTCGGCGTCCGCCCTGATCTGACCGTGTTCGGTAAGTGCATCACCGGCGGTTATCCCATGGCAGGGGGTGTCGGCGGCAAAAAGGAAATCATGCTGCACTTCGCCGCAGGCATCAGCGGAACCGGAGAGCGCGCCTATGTTGGCGGAACACTCTCCGCCAACCCCCTAAGCTGTGCCGCCGGTTACTTTGCCATCGAAGAAATGGAGCGCACCAATGCCGCCGGATTAGCTGGCCGCGCTGGAGATCGCTTGCGCCAAGGCTTGGAGGACATTATTCAGCGCCTCGGTCTGCCTTTTGTCACCTATAATCAAGGCTCGATCGTCCATCTGGAAACATCCGCTGTCATGCTCTTGGATTTTAAGAATCCCATCCGGCTCATGCGTGAAGTTAAACCGCGCAAGCACATGATGGAGGAAATGGGTGCGGCCTTCATGGCACAGGGTATCATTACGCTTGCCGGCAGCCGGTTGTATACCAGCATGGCTGATACCGATGATGTCATCGACGATGCCCTGAACCGGTTTGAATACGTTCTTTCTTGCTGTGTCTAAAAGCGAACAACATGAATAATCCGCTCATCCTTGTGCACGACATTGGAACAACCAGCAGCAAATCCTGCTTATACCGAATAGGGGAGCGGCTGGAGATTCTGGCGACGGCTTTAGAAGAATATCCGCTTTATGTCCTCGACAACGGCGGCGTGGAGCAAGACCCCGAATTGTGGTGGTCGGCTATTTGTCGGGGGACGCAGAGTGTCCTCAAACAGACGCAGCTCCCGCCGGAAAGCATTCATGGCATGGCTTTTTGTGCGCAGATGCAAGGGTTCATTCCGGTTGATCAATCCGGTAAGGCGCTGTGTCGGGCGATGAGCTACATGGATACGCGCGGCATGGCACAGCGTAAGGCTTATTTGCAGGACGGAATGATCAAAATCGAGCAGATGAACGCCTTCAAACTGCTCAACGCGCTGCGCATCACCGGCGGCGCGTCCGCTTCGGCCAAAGACCCCGTCTGGAAATATCTCTGGCTGCG
>JAFLCH010000097.1:3780-13335 GCA_017303775.1 Anaerolineae bacterium
CACAAACGCTGGATGCTGGAAACAGTCGAGAAAAATGTCCCTTACAACCAGACTCTACGCTTTGTGGGGGGTGGCGCTCGCTCCGACACATGGGGGCAAATCTTGGCGGATATTACAGGGCGCGTCATCGAGGTCACCGAACATCCGGAAAATGCGGGTGGGGCAGGGGCGGCGCTGGTCTGTGGTGTTGGCTTGGGTGCGATCACCTTTGACGACATCCCGCGCATCATCCGTATAGCCAAAACCTTCACCCCCCGTTCCCAATACAAGCCGCTCTACGACAAGCAGTATCATGTCTACCGCCAGTTGCACAAACAAAACAAAGCCTTGTTTAAGCTGTTGAACGCCTAACAGAAACAGTCCATCGCAGCGGAGTGGTGATATTAAGTCAGCGACTTAGCGCTAGCTTTTTTGTATACTTGCAACATCAACTACAAGGAGGCTGCGATGCAAGGGTCGTATACACCGGAAGGTGCAAAACTCGACTTCACTACTGACATGAGCTACGGAGATTATCTGGGGTTGGAAACGCTGTTAGAGGCTCAGCACCCCCTGTCGCCTGATCATAACGAAATGCTGTTCATCATCCAGCATCAAACCAGCGAACTGTGGATCAAACTTATGCTGCACGAGTTGAACGCGGCGCGCGAGCAGGTCAAGCAGGATGAACTGTCGCCCGCTTTCAAAATGATGGCGCGCGTTTCCCGTATCATGGAACAGTTGGTGCATTCGTGGGATGTCCTCTCCACCCTCACCCCCAGCGAATACACATCTTTCCGTCCCTTTCTGGCCAATTCATCCGGCTTCCAGTCTCACCAGTATCGCCTCGTCGAATTCATTCTCGGCAACAAAAACGAAGTGATGATCCGTCCCCACCGCCACAAAGAATCGGTTTTTCAGCAGGTCGATGCCGAACTGCGCCGCCCCTCACTTTACGATGAAGCCATCCGGCTGTTGGCGCGGCGCGGCCTGCCCATCGACAACAGCGCCTTGGAACGTGACTGGACTCAATCCTACCAGTGGAATGCATCAGTCGAGGCTGCATGGTTAACGGTTTATCAGAACCCGTCGGAACGCTGGGATCTGTATGAGCTGGCCGAAGAACTGGTTGATCTGGAAGACTCGTTCCGTCAGTGGCGCTTCCGCCATGTCACAACCGTCGAACGGGTCATCGGTTACAAGCGCGGCACTGGCGGTACGGCTGGCGTTTCCTATCTCAAAAAAGTCTTGGACACCCAGTTATTCCCCGAACTCTGGAAGGTTCGTACCAGCCTCTAACCCTGAATCGCATGGGGGAGGCGCTCACAACCTCCCCATCTGCTCATTTCTGCTTATTCGTAGCGCAGTACGCTGGTCACCCGTTCACCGAGCGCGCTCCGAGCGCTCAGGAAGGTCGCCATCCACGCGATAGCCACCGCCGTGATGAGCAGCACCACCGCCACCGGCGTAGCATCCGGCGGCACAAGCTGGGTCACGCTCAGCCCGAAGGATGACATAATCGCGATTCCCAGCGAACTCAACCCGATCCCCAACAAACTGCCGAGCAGGCTCACCAGCGTATTCTCCAGCAGCATCACGCTCAGGATTCGCCGTCCCTTCAGTCCCACCGCCTTCAGTACACCGATCTGGCGCCGCCGTTCCAGTGTCGAAAGCGCCACCGTATTCGCCATGATGACCGCCGCCGCGCCCAGCGAGAGCAGCCCGACAAGGATCGGAATGGCGCTCATCTGGTTGATGAAGCGGCTGAGGATATTGTCGATGAAGGTGATGTCGAAAGCGTAAACCAGCGGGATTTCGCTCAGCTCGACCAGTACATTATTCAACTGTTCGGCGTCAACTTGAGCCACATTGATCGAAAAGCTCATGCTGTCGCCGATGATTCCCGCCGGAATTTGCATGTCGCCGCCGATTGCGCCGCCGAAGCTGAAGCCGCTGTTCGCATCTTGGTAAGCCGTCAGTCCCACCACCTCAAAATCGCGCACCCGCCCGTTGATCTCGACATTGATTGTCGAACCGACGCGCAGCCCCAGCGCCTGCAAATCTGGCCGTAGTTGCAGCACAGCAATTGGCTGCCCTTCATCGTCCGGTGTCAGGTAGCGCCCGCTGACGAGATCACCCGGATGGAGATTGGGGTTGGTCGTCTCGGCGGCGCTGATTTGCACCCAATTGGAAGGGGGCGCGACGAAACCGCCGTCATCATCCTCAAAGAATCCCCCGTTTGTGTCGAAGTCGCTTGTTTCAGGCACATTCACGCCGTCGATCTGTAACAACTGCCCCGACGCATTGTTGTAACGGGTGCGGTAAAGCACACCCTCCAGACTATCCAACCGCCCATCAATGATCGGGTTCGCAATCGCCGCCGGCAGCACCGGGAAGATGAGCACATTCCCACCCAACTGCTCGCTGAGCGTAAACTGGATGATCTGCCGCAGCCCCGCGCCGAAGAATGCGATGCTGCTCAAGGCGAACATGCCCGCGCCCAGCGCCAATAGCGTCGTAGCCGTGCGTGTGCGGTTGGTCGTCAGGTTGCGCAGCGCCAGCCGCAGATCGATGAACCCGAACGACGGCAGCTTTCCCACCAGCCACACCACCAGCCACAGCAGCCCGATCAGGATGCCGAGGATCAACAGCGTGACCGCCACCCCGATGATGCCCACCACGAAATTGTTCGGCCCGCGCCCTTCCAAAATGCTGAAGGCCGGCTGCAAAATTTGTCCGGCGATCAACCCGATGGTGATGATCACCACCACAATCATCATCAGCGATTGTAAACAGCCCAAGCGCGGGATATACATTTCATTCGGGCGCAAAATGAGCGCAGGGCGTACCTTCACGGCGATCAACACCGGAATAATCCCGAACACCGCCGTCACCACAACGCCCAACACCAGCCCGAATAGCAGCGACTCCGGGTACAAGCGCCACACCAGCGGCTGTTGAATGAGGGCTTGCCCGTAAGCGTTCGCCAGCCCGCTCAACAGAGTGCCGAACAACCCGCCCAACAGGCTGCCCGCTGCCCCCAGCAGCAGCGCCTCCGCCATGAACAAGGCCGCCACCTGCCGCCCCTTCAGTCCGAAGGTCTTGAGCGCGGCGATCTCATCCGTCCGCCGCCGCATCATCACCAGCATCGTGTTCATGATGCCCACGCCGCCGATCAACAGCGCGCCCAACCCCAGCACTACGATAAAACTGCTCAACATATCGGCAATGTACTGGTTATCTTCCAGCAAATCCGTCACCGTTTGAACCCGATAATATGGACTCGCCGTAATCAGCGATTGCAGCGTTCGCGTCACCGCCTGAATCCGCTCCGGCGAGGGGTCGGGCAGCGCGATGCTGAGTCGGGTGTAATCTGTTGCGACCGGCAGCTTCTCGCGCAGCGCCAGATCAAAATAGGCGAACCCGAAGAATGCCGCGAACGGATTACGCAGTCCGGCCTCTGCGCTGGACGGTATGATCCCGCGCACGATGAATTCCTCATCCGTCCCGCTCACCCGTACCGTGTCCCCCAGCTTGATACTCTGGTTGGCGGCCATATTATCGCTGATGACCACCTCGTTCCCGCCCTGAAACAATTCCGCCAGTCTTGCCCCTGCCGGTTCAACCGCCCGGATGTCATCGGTCGGTGGATAGGTTTGCGGGTTGATGAAGTAAGCCGTGATGAACTGTGGCCGCCCCATCGTGCTGAATCCGGCGGCGGCGATTTGGATATTGCTGCTGCTCGTCGAGGCCGATAATTGTGCCCCGTTCTCGTCCGCCCAAGCCGCTGCCCGTTCAACATCCGCTTCGGCGAAACCTTGCATTTCCGTCGGATTATTAAAGTTGAACGGCCCGCCGCCATTGCCGGAGATTTCCAGCGCAATATCACCGTGGTTGCTGGAACGTACATTGCCGGTCAGCGAATCGCCAATCGCCAACCCCAAGCTGCGCAGCGCCACGACAGTCGCGACACCCGCCGCCACTGAAAAAATGCCGAAGGTTGACCAGCGCCGGTTGCGCCACAGGTTGCGAAACGCATATTGCAAATTGAAAAGGATCTGACTCATGAGTGTATCCATTGTAATGAAAGCATCCATTGCTACTCTGCCTGTACGCAATCCCACCCCTTCCGGTTGCTGTGCGGGAAATAAAACACGCCTGAGCGAAACGCCAGCAGGCGTGCTGTGAATCGAAATAGGGGTCTGCTAAGAGGCGATCAAGCTGCTCAATCCGTGTCCGGCCACAATCGCGCCGCCGATCAGTACCCCGAAATAAACGACTGTCGCCAGCAGCATCAGATACCCCAGCGCCACGAAAATCCCGTCACGTTGCAGCATCCCCGCCGCGAGGAACAGAATGGCCAAAGCCGGCAGCGTATTAGAAAACGGAATCAACCCGAATGGAGCCATCAGCAGCACCGCCCCCGCAATCAGCAGGAAACCGTTGAGGCGGTTCAGCGTGCTCGCATGGGTCAGCGCCAGCCAGCGCGGACGGATGAAACGATCCAACCGCGAAAACAACGCCGCACCCTTCTCCAGCGCCGGCAGCAGGTGAATGCGTTCAATCGTGCGGTTCATCAGTCCTGTGGGCAGCCACGGCACACGGTTCAGCGCCACCCCGATCCCGATGAGGACGATGACCACGCCGAAAGCCGTGCTGACACCGGGGATGGAAACCGGCAGCAAAAATGGAATCGTCAGGAACATGCAAAACACCAGCAGTCCCTGTTCTCCAACCAGAACCATCAATTCGCGCAGGCTGATTCGTTCTTCATGCAGCGAGTCCTTGACGGTGTCCAATGTTTGTGCCAGTGTGAATTGTGGATCATGAAGTGGAATAGACATCATTTGTGTTCCTTATACCTGCTTGAGTCGATTTTGCTGTCAGAAATAAAACGACCAGAGTAAAAGCTCTGGCCGTTCGCTGCGTTGTGCCAAGTGGCTTATACAATGTGCTCGGCGTTATTCCTTAACCGGTTCCGAAAATGCGGATTGCGGTTTGCGCCAGAACAACCGTAAGAAGGGATTCTCCCGCGACTCCAGATGGTCGATGAAGCTCACGACGAGGAAACCGATGATGGCGATCACCACCGCGATCCAGAATTCGCCAGAACCAAGGTCAGGCATCACGTTCGAGCTAATCGTTTCCGCCACGCCTTCAATCGTCACCGTGCTCTGCACCTGCCACGGCCATACTGCCCGCAGTGAACCGATCACGAAGCCAATTAATACCGCCAGCGTGACCTGTGGATACTTATTCAGCAGCCAGCTCAAAATGCGGGAAAACACCGCGATACCCAGCACACAGCCGATACCGACGAAAATGATTGGAGTTACATTCAAATCTTTCACCGCATTCAGGACATATTCGTATTGCCCCAGAATGAGCAGAATCGATGAACCGGAAATCCCCGGCAAAATCATCGCCATAATCGCCACAAACCCGCTGAAAAATAGCGTGAGCGGATCATGTGCGCGTTCTGCCGGAACCAGTCCTACAATCGTGAACGATGCCACTGCGCCGATGATCAAGGCCGCGATGTTGGTGAATGACCAGTTCTTCAGCTTGCCGCCCACTGCTACCGCCGAGGCCAGCACCAGACCAAAGAAGAACGCGAATAAGAATACCCGCTGGTTTTCCATCAAGTAGCTCACCAGCCTTGCCAGCGTGAAAATGGCGGTCAGAATCCCCGCGCCCAGCGTGATCAAGAAGCGCCACGGCACATGGTTCATGATGCCTTTGAAGTCCAGCTTGAGCACCAGCTTCAGCAAATCAACATTGACTGACTTGATCGCGTTCAGCAGGTCTCCGTAAATCCCGCGCACAAAGGCGATTGTTCCGCCGGACACGCCCGGTACGGTATCCGCCGACCCCATCCCGACCCCGGTCAGGAATAGGGTGATGTATTCGCGTAAAGTGCTTGGTTGACGGGTTTGCTTTTCCATAAATCTTCTTTCTGCTTCTACGAGCAATAATATGCGATACGTGGATATAGAATCCAGTTTTCAGTTGATGAACGATAGGGAATGATATACAAAACTGCCGGGTTTCGGAACCCGTGCCCCGTTTATGGGGCGACAGGTTTCCGCAGCAGTTTCATGATGCGCTCGCGCAGCGCCTGCCGGTTTTCTTCCTCTTTCAGCACATGATACAGCGCCGGTGCCACTGAAATCGCGACGATCAGGAAAATGATCGGCAGCAGGTACTTATCGATATTTTCCGGCCCGATGACCGCCGCCAGAAAATACCCCGCCAGCGTCACGCCAATCGCCCAGATCAACCCGCCCATAAGGTTGAACATCAGGAAGCGGCTGTATTTCATGTCGCCCACGCCCGCCACAATCGGGGCGAAGGTGCGCACCACCGGCACGAACCGCGCCAGTACGATGGCCTTGCCGCCGTGTTGTTCATAAAATGCCTGCGCTCGGTAAACATTCTTCTTGCTGAACAGCATCGAGTCTTCCCGTTGGAACAACCGCTGGCCGACCCGTTTCCCGAACGTGTAACCCACACTGTCGCCCACCACCGCCGCCAAAAAGCAGCCGATTAGCAGGATCGGCAGCGTGAAAAATGCCGTCTGAGCCGGTGCGCCCAGCTTGACCAGCAGTTCTTTACTCGCCTCCGACGCGAGGAAACCCGCCGTGAACAACAGGCTGTCTCCCGGCAGGAAGAACCCCACCAGCAGCCCCGACTCAGCAAAGATGATGCCGAATATGATGACATAACCCAATGTCGAACCGTACCGAACAATGAACTCGATCATACCGCCTCGATTCCTGCCAGCATGACGCGGCAGGACACATGCAATGGATTCTGCCTGTCATTCAAACAGATTTCCCTTGCGACCAGCTATCAAATAGCATTATTCGATACTATAACCGACATTGGTGCCCTGCAAGGCTAAAGTTTTCCAGCCTGTGCTGTGTCGCCTTACAGCAGAATCTCCAACTCAATCTCATCCCGAATCGGGATTCCATCCATCCCGATCAGCGGAATTTCCGGTTTCATCTGCCGCGAAAGTTCAATCGCGTTGCGATGCACTGCCACCAGTTGGAAGCCGCGCTTCTGGTAAAATCCCAGCGCGTATAAATTATCGTTCGTCGTGATCAGCCACAACCGCCAGCAGTGTTCCGCCGCCTGCCGCACAGCCTCAATCAGCGCCGTCCCCACACCCATATTGCTCACGATGCTGTCCAGCGTCACAATCTCGCACTCGCCGTTCTCAATATGATACGTGATCAACCCCACCAGCAGCCCGTCCCAGATGGCGATGAACGCCGGCAAACGGGTCACATCGAACAGCCGCCCCCGGCTCACCATGACCGTTGCCCCCCACTGTACCTCAAGGAAGTGCGCGATATGCGCCGCATCTTCCGGCAGCGCCGGGCGGATGGCAATATTCGTCATAATCGAGTGTGTGTGCATCACTTGCATCACCTCGCTCGCTTAATCGGCTGCGCTTGCCTCGCCAGCCATCCACCCGTACCATAGTGCATCTGAAGGTTGCGTCTGCTGAATCCCATTATTCCTTCTCATACGGCACACCGTCCGCCTTCGGTGGTGTTGCCCGTCCGATCAATCCCGCCAGCACGACGATCGTCACGAAGTACGGCACCATTTGCAAGAACTGCGCCGGAATCGGCACGCCCAAGAACTGGAATCGCTGCCCCAGCGCTTCCGAGAACCCGAACAGCAGTCCACCCGCCGCCGCCCCGAATGGCGTCCAGTTCCCGAAGATCATCGCCGCCAGCGCGATAAACCCTTTACCCGCCGTCATGTTGTCATCAAACGCGCCCGTCGTTTCCAGCGTGAACCATGCCCCCGCCAGACCGGCGATCATCCCGCTGATGATCACATTCGTCCACCGGTTGCGGATCACATTAATCCCCAGCGTATCCGCCGCGTGTGGGTTCTCGCCCACCGCCCGCGTCCGCAGCCCCCAGCGCGTGTAGTACATAATGATATGCGTGGCGATCACCAGCAAAATCATCCCGAAGAAGATCGGCTTCCCGCTGAAGATCACATTCCCGAAGAACGTGTCCGTGTTCAACCCCAGATCAGTCAGGAAAGCCGGGGACGAAAGCGTCGACCGTGTCGCTTCCGAACTGATCAATACCTCACGCCGCAGATAGCTCGTCAGGCCGATTGCCAGAATGTTGATGACCGTACCGCTCACGATCTGGTTCGTCTTGAAAGTGATCGAAAGCCACGCGTGCAGCGCCGCCATCACGCCGCCCGCCAACACCGCGATGATCACCCCCAACAGTTGCGCTTCCGGTGGTCGCATCCCGCCCGCGTTCAGCAGCGAATAAGCCACGAAGCCCATACACGCGCCTGTCAGCATCATCCCTTCAATGGCAATATTCGTCACACCCGAACGCTCTGCCCACAAGCCCGCCATCGCCCCCATGATGATCGGCGTCGCCAGCCGCAAACTTTCCTGCACCATCACCGTGATATTGGTGCGTCCGCCGGCTGCGATGATCACCAGAATCAGCGGGATCAGCAGCATGCCGTTGACCACCATCCACCAGAACGTCGCCCGTTTCAATGACGGCAGCGGCAGCAGTCCCGCCACCCCGCTCGCCACATAACTCAGCGCCACCACCACCGCGAATCCCACGGTCGGCACACTGAATCCCTCGGTTCCGCTCCGGTTGAAGGTCAGCAGCGTTGTCGCGTCTGCGGCGATATTCTGTGGCGCGGCGATCAACACCCACGCCCCGACCAGAATGAACAGCACCGCGAACACCGTCAACCGCGTGATCTTAATCGACTCGCGCCATGACTGAGGAGCGCTCACACCGGCTGTTGCAGATGATGTTGTCATGTTGTTAGCCTCCCCAGCCCTTAGCCGCGAACAGTGTGCGTTCTTTTTCTTCCGTCGTCGCTTCCGGCACACGCCACAGGAAGCGGATGATGTAATCCGCTGCGATGAACATAATGATCAGCGCCTGAATAATCTTCACCAGATCAATCGAAATTTCCGCGCGCGTTTGCATCAATCCCGCTCCCGAAAGCATCGCGCCCCACAGTAGCCCCGCCGCGATCATACTGCGCGGGTTCGACCGTGCCAGCAGTGCCACCGCGATCGCGTCGAAACCCACCCCGCCGAAGAAGCTCGGCGTCATGTTGTAATGCACCCCGCCGATCTCAATCGCCCCCGCCAGCCCCGCCAGCGCCCCGCTTAACATCATCGCCAGCGCGATATTCCACTTCACATTCATGCCCGCGTATCGTGCCGCGTCCGGGTTCGCTCCCACGGTACGCAGCTCAAACCCCGGCGTCGTCCGGTCAAGGAACCAATCCGTGAACCACACCGCCGCCAGCATCACCAGAAAACCGAGGTGCAGCTTGCCCGTCACCGTCGTCCACGCGAGGAACGCCCCCGCCGCGAACGTCACCAACCCATTCACCACCGGACGGATGATCAAACGCGGATTCGCCTGCAAGCTCGCCCGCCGCTGCCACAACCCGTAAGCCAGCACTGCCAACCCCGCGATCACGAACAGGATCGGCGGAATACTCGTGAACGCTGGCAGTCGTGCGTCTGCTTCCATGAACGGCGTTCGCGGC
>JAFLCH010000098.1 GCA_017303775.1 Anaerolineae bacterium
AATGGTCACTATTTGGGGACGAGTTTTCTAACCTTTTGAGGGAAGCGGATTGTTAAGACGGTTGGTGGATGGTTAGAAAATGGTTTGTGGGGGTTTTCGGGGGTGAATTGATGGAGTGGGTGTGTGTGGCGAAATCGTCCCAACCTGAGCGTGATAATCCGCTTTTTGCTCATGGTGACACTGACTGGCTGTGCGCTGCATCTGGCGTTTCAGTTGGTTCAGGCTCAGGTCATTTGCTATAATGAGATGATGGATTTTACATTTTTGCCACACGCCATTGAGGAAATGCAAGCCCGCCAAATACCGCTTCAAGTGGTATTGGAGGTTCTTCATCATCCCCAAGAAATCATGACTGCTCAAAAAGGACGACTTGCTTATCAAAGTGTGGTTGAAATTAACGGTAAGCCGTATATCGTCAGGGTTATTGTAGAACCAAGCGGGGAAGTCGTAACCCTTTACCGTTCCAGCAAGATTAATAAGTATCAGGGTGAAAGTTATGAAGAGAACACCGATTGAATATGATGCCCAAAGCGATACGCTGCAAGTTTATCTTTCCGACGCCCCGATTGAGGAAAGCGCTGAAGTGCAGCCGGGGTTGATTGTGGATTATGATGCAGCGGGGAACATCGTGGGGATTGAACTGCTGGATGCTTCGGAGATCATCAAACGGAGCAGCGAGCCTATCACCGTTGGTCAATAACCCCCGCCCCTGACCAGTTCTTGAATGCCCCGCAACCGACTTTTTGAAGGTTTCCGCCGCACTGACGCGCATCGGTTCATCTCCAATTTGACGCGAGAATTTACCGAAGCTCATTCCATCCAACACTGACTTGCCTAGCGCTGATGGATATGCAACAACTGTAGTCCAGTACAGTACGCGCAACTCGTCTGTTTTTGCTGCCACAATGCGGACCTCGATATGGGGCAAGTAGAGCTTTCTTCAGGATACTTCGGGCTTACGTGCGAGCCGAAAATTAACATGATCCAATTATTGGTTCTGGTAGTGTGGCTGGGGTGAGGGGAAAAGCAGGCACCGGACGGGGGTGGTCGGATGCCTGCGGGTGTTGGTGATGTGGGGGATTACTTGCCAGCGCGAATCTGTGGGCCGCTGAGGGGGCGACCAAAGAGGGGCGCGAAGATGCAGAAATCCAAGAGGCCAGCGAGCAGCGGAACGACGCCGACGATGGCGAGAATGATGCCGGCGGTGTCTTTGACGACGAGCAGGCCCAAGGCGATGAGGACGATGCCGGCGACGATGCGGGCGATGCGACCGGTGGTTGAAGCCATAAAGTTGACGAATCCATTCATGTGACACGCTCCTTCAGGTTGAACTTATAAGGCGAGTATAGGCGAAGCGTGGGGCGGTGTCGGTGACAAAGTCACCGAGCGGCTTGAGCACGGAGCGAGTCGAGGTCGAGGACTTCGACAGCACCGCGCTGGACGCGGATGCTGCCCTGCGCGGCGAGATTTTCGAGCAGGCGGCTGATGACTTCACGGGAGCTGCCGAGTTCGGCGGCGATTTCCTGATGGGTGAGGCGGACGGGGTTGTGATGGGCGGCTTGTTGGGCGAGGAAGGCGGCGACGCGCAGATCCATGCGGCGGAAGGTGACTTCATCGACGATTTCCATGACGGCGGCGAGGCGCTGTGAGAGCAGGGTGAAGACAAAGTCGCGCCAGAGGTCGTAGCGGTTGATCCAACGGCGGAAGTCGTCGGCGGGGATCATGATGGCTTCGGCGTCGTGCGCGACGGTGGCGATGGCGGAAAAGGTCTGGCGGGAGAGGATGGCGTTGGCGGTGAGGATGCAGGATTCACCGTGACCGAAGCGGTAGAGGGTGATTTCGCGCCCGGTTTCGCCGACTTTATAGACGCGGACGCTGCCGGAGATGAGTAAGGCGATGGCGTTGACTTCGTCGCCTTCGAGAAAGACATCTTTACCGGCGGGGATGCGGGCGAAGAAGGCGGCACGGGTGAAATCATCGACGAGGGGGGAAGCGGCCTGCGCGAGGCCGGGGATGAGGGGGAGGACGCGGGCTAACTGGTCGGGCGTGATCATGAGGCGCGGTGGGATGTTCCAGCGGGGACGGCCCCGCTGAGCGGTTGGAAGGCGGCGGCGGGATGAAGTTTGTGGTACACCTCGTTGACTCCGGTAACGACTGCTGCTGTTATTGTCACTCCCTTCGTGATTCGCGGCAAGTGCAAGATGACCAAAACTGGCGCTCAGAGGGCGAGGCTGCGGGTGATGGTCTGAAAGAGCATGAAGCCGCCTGCACCGATGGCTAGGCCGAGGCCGACGACGAGCAGGAAGGTGGCGACGCGGACGACGCGCTTGATCTGGCGGAGGGCGAAGCGCAGCAGGAGCATGCCGACGGCGCAGGCGGGGATGATGAGCAGGAGGAACCAGATGGGCCACGGCTGCTGGAGGACGTAGACGGTGAAGACCCAGATGGCGGCACCGATGAGGCCGCCGATGACGATGTCGAGGATGCGCCCCATGTTGGTGACGCGGAGGAGGTAGAGGACGATGAAGGTGAGGAGACCGGCGGTGAAGACGGTGTTGCTGAAGACATCGCGGATGATTTCGCTGAAGTCGGGTTGAGTGCCGCTGACGCCGGCACTGACTCCGGCGACGGTGGCGGCGGTGATGATCTGACCGATGCCTTCCGGCAGGCGACCGCGCGCACCGGAGTAGAGGGCACGCAAGAGTGAGGCGATGGGGATGATGTACTGGCCGCCGATTTGTAATACTTCGGCGAGCAACTGCTGGTTGATTTGAATGTCCATGGGTGTCCTTCCGCCTCCGGATCAATAAGCGCCGCGCGTCACTTCTTGATTCAACCACGAATTGCGGATTCTGTGCAAAGGGGCGTAGGGTGAGCGGTGCCGAAGCGGCTTCCGAGCGAGTGGTTTTGTGCTAAGATTACAGCCATTGTGCCTGATATGCTGCGCCGGGAGTCAACCGTGTTTCGTCGTTTCATCCCTTTGCTGGTGGTGCTGCTCGCGGCGTGCGAGAGCGTGAACCCTGCCCCACGTTCCTTGAGCTTACCGAATCAACTGATCGCTTATTGGGAGACGGCCTCCGGCAGTTTGGGGTCGGCGGAGGAGATTCAGCCGTACCAGTTCGTGGGTGCGGCGGGGGACAATGTGCGGGCGCAGGTGGTGGGGGCGGTGGGGGCGCGGCTGACGCTGCAAACGGCGGATGGGACGCGGCTGGTGGCGGATGTGAATCCGTTGGAGGCGGTGCTGCCAGCGGACGGGGTGTATACGCTGCTGGTGCAGGCGAACGGGGCGGCGACATTCGAGGTGAGTCTGGGGTACAGTGACCGGGTGAATCCGGCGGATTATACGGCGACACCGGTTCCGGTGACACCGACGGCCACGCCGACTGTGACGCCAACGCCGCCGTACTATGCGCGGTTCGGGACGTTCATTGACCGGCTGGCGGGGGGCGAGAACCGGCAGCAAAACCTGACGATTCCGGAAGACCGGCATGTGTATACCTTCGAGGGGCGGGCGGGGGATTATGTGACGGTGCTGCTGGGGCGGACGGGGGGCGAGTTCGATCCGATCCTGCGGGTGTATGCGCCGGAGGGGATTGAGATCGCCAGCGATGATGATACGGGCGGGCAGCAGAACGCGCTGGTGCGGGATGTGCGGCTGGCGGTGGACGGGACGTACAGCATTCAGGTGTGGGGGAAGGGATTGGTGGGGTCGTATGAGGTGGTGCTGCTGGTGAGCGAGAGCCGGACGGCGGTGACCCCGTACTTCGCACCGACGGCCAGCGCGACGGCGTTTGTGCAAGCGGCGGTTGTGCCGACGGTGCAGGCGGCGATCAGCGGGCAGACGCTGGAAGATCATGTGCCGGTGCTGGGGCGGATCGAGCGGGTGGGTGATTTTGACCGCTATCCGTTCGAGGTGACGCAAGGGGATTTGATCACGGTGGGGCTGCGGGTGGAGAGCGGGTCGGGGTTGGCACCACGACTGGAGCTGTATGATCCGGAAGGGTCACTGGTGGCGGTGGCGACTCCGTTTGATTCGAACGCGGAAGGGGACGCGCTGATTCCGGCGCTGCTGGCGGCACAGAATGGGACGTACACGGTGTTCGTGACGGGGGAACGGAATACGACGGGCGGGTATATCGTGTCGTATGGAATCGGGTTCTCGCGCGAGGATGTGCCACGGGTGATGACGATCCCTGACCAGTTGTATTCGGGGGAATTGGGGCGGCGCGGGCAGCGTGATGTGTGGATGGTGGAACTGAACGCGGGGGATGTGATTTCGGCGGCGGTGCAGCCACTGGGATTCGGCCTCGATCCGCTGCTGCAATTGGTGGCACCGGATGGGACGGTGGTGGCGGCGGATGATAACGGCGGCGGGGGGCGAGATGCGCTGATCGGGTCGGCGCGGGCAGCGGTGAGCGGGGTGTACGGGTTGAAGATCAGCGCGGTGAACGCGGCGGCGGATGGGCCGTACACGCTGGTGTGGCGGATTGTGAACCGGGCGGCGACGGCTACGCCTCCACCGGGAATTGTGCCGGTGCTGTCGGTGGCGGATCGTGTGCCGGAGAACACGTACCTGTTTTACACGTTTTACGGCGAAGCGGGGATGACGGTTGAGGTGCAGGTGATCGCCGACGCGGGGAGCGGATTCGATCCGGTGGCGGCGCTGCTGCTGCCGGACGGGCGGACGCTGGCAGAGGGGGATGATGGGCCAGCGGATTTGAATCCGCGCTTCGTGGCGACGCTGCCGGTGGATGGGACGTACCGTGTGCGGGTCAACGGTTATTTGAGCAGCGGGGCGTTCCGGCTGACGGTGAACGCGCTGTACAGCGCATCATGACTCTAGAATTTGCATGGCGGCGTTGCGCCCGTTGATGGCGATGACGCTGCCGCCGGGATGGGTGGCTGCACCGCAGAGATAGAGGCCGGTCATGGGTGTGCGGGCGGTGAGGCGACGATCCCACATGTAGGCGGGGAGGCACTCGCCTTGAAAGATATGCCCGCCGGTGAGGCCAACCTTGCGTTCGATGTCCGGCGGCCCCATCACATCGACGGCGACGACGGCCTGCGGCAGATTGCTGCAAAAGCGGGCGATGCTCTGGATGACGACCTGACCGGCGGCCTGCCGGTGAGTATCCCAATCTCCTTCAGTAAATTGATAAGGCATGTACTGTGAGAAGACGCTCATGGTGTGCAGGCCGGCGGGGACGACGCTGGTGTCGTGGGCGGTTTGGAAATAGAGTTCCGTCCAGACGCGATCCGGCATTTCGCCACGCAGCATGGTCTGGTAGCCGCGCTGCCACTCGTCGCGGGTGAGAGGGGTGTTGATGGTGGCGAGGTGATGCGGCTGCATGGTGCCGGGGCGGGCGGTGAAATCCGGTAGTTGATTGAGGAGGACGCTGAGCTTGATGGTCGCGCCTTCGTGGGGGATGGATTCGACCTGCGCGCGCCAATCCGGATCGGCTGAATCCGCGAGGAGGCGGAGGGTGACACGCGGGTCACAGTTGGCGACGACGATGGGGGCGTGAAGGCGTTCGCCGCCGGCGAGTTCGACGCCTTCGCCGGGAAGGATGCGGGCGACGGGGACTCCGGCGGCGATGACCGCACCGGATTCACGGGCAATATCAGCAAGGAGGAAGGAGACCATGCCCATGCCGCCTTTGACATAGCCCCAGACCCCTTTTAGGCCGCCCTGCGATGAGCAGTAGTGGTGATGGTAGACGGAGGCGGTGCCGGGGTCGAAGGGGCTGCTGCGCGTGCCGATGACGCCCTGACCGAGATAGGCGAGTTGGAGGCGTTCGTCGGTGAAGAAGTGGCGGACGAATTCATCCATCGACCAGTGAAAGAGGAGGCCGAGGGCTTCGTCATCTCCGGCAAAGCGGGCGGCGAGTTCTTCCTGTGTGGGCGGGAGGCCGACCCAGAGGCCGTCGTCGGCATCGGCACGGATGACCGAATCGACGCGTTCGAAGAGGTTATTCATGGCGTGGAAACCGGCGACATCGGCGGGGGCGAAGCGGTGAATTTCGGCGGCACAGCGTTCGGCATCTTCGTAAAGCTGGATGCTGCTGCCATCCTCGAAGGGGATGAAAAGGCCGTTGACGGCGGGGGTGAAGTCGTAGCCACGTTCGACCAGACCGAGTTCGCGGATGACGAGGGGATGGAGGAGTCCGGCGACATAGGCGCAGGGGGACATGCGCACCCCCGGCCACGGTTCTTCCATGGTGTTGGCGCCGCCGATACGTTCGCGGGCTTCGAGGACGAGCACCTGTTTGCCGGCGCGGGCTAAGTAGGTGGCGCAGGTGAGGCCGTTGTGTCCCGCGCCGATGATGATGGCATCCCAACGGCGATTGACAAGGTTGGACATGGGTTCGGGCAGGCCGATCCGGCCAAGGACGGCGGCGGCGGGCGTGTGGTAGGTGCTGGTGGTCATGGGATCACTCCTGTGGTGGAGGCGGATGATATAAACCGACTGACCTGTTATGATCATAGTGTAACAAGAGATGGGGCAGGCTCATAGGAGTGGAAGCCGGTGGTAAAAGCCAGTAAACTACTTCAAAAAATCCTTTCAGGTTCTAAGAATGTTCGCTTCGATGAGTTTGTCAGACTTTTAGAAGCGTTTGGTTTTCGCCTAAAGCGGATAACTGGCAGTCATCATTTGTTTGAGAATTCTGATATTCCTGATGTCCTTTCGATTCAACCCACGAAAAATTGGCAAGTGAAGCCCTACCAAGTCCGTCAGTTCCTAAAATTGATCGAGGCCTATAACTTGAAACTGGATCAGTCAGACGAGGGAGAACGATGAAAGATTATCACATTAACATCTTTTACAGCGAAGAAGATGAGGCTTACATCGCTGATATTCCTGATTTGAAGTACTGCTCGGCACATGGCGAGACACCGGAAGAGGCGCTGCGTGAAGTGCTGCTGGCAAAAGAGGGATGGTTGGCGAGCGCGCGCGACTCCGGTAAACCTATACCAGAGCCGCGCTACCGACCGGCAATTTATCAGGTCGCATGAAGTCAGAGGCGTAGGAGGGGCAGACCGGCGCTGACGGCGGTGTCCCACGCGGGTGTGGCGATGAGGGCAGGCAGCGGCTGCGTGGGTTGGGGATCGATGGCGGGCGGGTTGAGTTCGATTTGCCACCAACCGACATCGTGCCATGTCCCGAATTTGTAACCGGCGCGGCTATAAGTGCCGACATAGTGAAAGCCGACGGCTTCATGGAGGCCGACGCTGCCGGCGTTGGGGAGCGTGATTCCGGCGTAGGCCATGTTGAAGCCTTGCAGACGCAGGACGGCTTGCAGCGAGGTGTAGAGGGCGCGCCCTACCCCGGCGCGTGTGACTTGCGCGCTGACGTAGACTGTGACTTCTACTGACCAGCTATAGGCGGCGCGTTCGCGCCAGCGTCCCCCATAGGCATAACCGAGGATGGAGTCGTTGTGTTCCAGCACGAGCCACGGATAGGTGGGGGCTTTGGAGAGGATGCGCTGGCGGATTTCATCGACAGGCGGGATTTCGTACTCGAAGGAGATGGCGGTTTCTTGAACGATAGGGGCGTAGATGGCATGCACGGCGGGGGCATCGCCGGCAGTGGCAAGGCGAATGGTGGGCATCGGTTTAGTCTCCTAGATCCAGTAACATGGCGACGGCGGATTGACTACAGGCGGTCGTGAATTCGATGGATTGGTGCAAAGGGGCGGGAAGGTCGGTACGCGGGATGACACGGAAACCGAAACGCGGGAAGTAGTCCGCGGCGGTTTCGGTGAGCAGGCCGACTTGACGGATGCCGGTTTGGGCGGCTTGTTGGAGCAAGCGCTCGACAAGTTGAGTGCCGACTCCGGTACGACGGTGGGCAACCGCGACGGAACGCAGCAGGGCGGAGTCGCCATAGCGTTCCAGTCCGGCGACACCGGCCAACCGGCCATCCGTGTGGAAGGCGAGCAGGAAGTCGGCGAGGTGGGCTTGAGCGCCATCTTGAGGCAGGCGGTGGCGGATGAGCAAATCGGCTATGAGCGGCCAATCGGCGAGGGTCGCCGGACGAAAGTGCAAGGCGTTCATGGTGTCCTCCCATTTCATATCCCATTAATGATAGCGTAGAGGCATCGTGGGGCAAAAGTACCGGCTGGTGGCTTTGCCTGCGCGGCGCATCCGGTTACAATGTGAGGACGGGGCGAACCCGCAGCGTTGAATTGGGAGCAAGACTCGTTATGGCATATGGACGGCTGGATGTCTTCTGGCCAGACGGTCAATTCAAAACTTATCCTCTGGTCGAGAACAGCATATCGGTAGGGCGATCCAGCGGGAACAGCATCGCGCTGGATACGACGACCATTTCCCGCTATCACCTGAGCCTGACACACGACGGCAGCACGACGATGATCACTGATCTGGAGTCGGCTAACGGGACATTCGTGGACAGCGAACGGCTGCAAGCGAATACGCCGCGCATATTGGACGGCGGTGAAGAGATTCAGATCGGACATTTGCGACTGATTTATCATCAGTTGGACGAGATGCCGACGCAGCCGATGAAGCCGTTGGATGAAACGACGCTGCATATTGAGGCGGTTGCGCCGTCGTTCCGGTTGGATGTGATTGGCCCGCCAGCGCCCTTCTCGCCGGGGGCGAATATGTCGGCTGAGGTTTCGATCACGAACACGGGCAGCCAGCCGCAGAGCTATGTGGTGGATGTGAGCGGGATTCCGGGTGAGTGGGTGCGGATTGACCGGCCAGAAATCAAGATAGAGCCGGAACAGAGCGAACAGGTACTCATCAACTTTAGGCCGCTGCGGCGGAGCGACAGCCGACCGGGCGATTACCGTGTGACGGTGCGGGTGGCGGTGAAGAACCAGCCGGAGCAGAAGTTGGACGCGCTGATCGTGGTGCGGATTTTGCCGTACAGCGGATTCGGGATGGCACTGGAGCGGACGCTGCTGACGAGCGGTGAGCGCTTCCGGCTGCATCTGCATAACCAAGGGAGCGCGCCGCTGCCGCTGACGATCAGCGGGCGTGACCGCGAGAACGCGCTGCGGTATGTGATGTCGACGCCACAGGTGACGCTGATGCCGGGGGCGCGATTCGTGGTGCAGGGGGAAGTGCGACCGGATAAACCGACGCTGTGGGGCAAGCCACGACAGCACACATTTGATTTACAGGTGCGGTCACAGGACGCGGCGCGATTTCTGGCGGTGGCACGGGGACGGCTGATCGAGAAGCCGATGCTGCCAAGCTGGACGCCGCTGGCGCTGGCAGGAACGGCGCTGGGCGGGCTGCTGGTGGTGATCGCGCTGCTGGTGGTGCTGCTGCAACCGCCACGACCTCCACAGATCGAGAGCTTCACGGTGAATCCGACACAGGTGGCGCAGGGGGAGACGATTGCGTTGAACTGGACGGCGCGGGATGTGAATAACCTGAGCCTGCTGATTGATGGCAAGTCGGTGATCGAGCGGATTGGCAGCGAAACGACGGGGCTAACGCTGGATACGAGCGGCTTGAGCGGGGATGTGGTGCTGTCGTTGATCGCGACGAACGGCGGCTTGCAGACCAGCGCCGAACAGCAGTTGTACGTGTATGTGCCGCTGGGCGCGGGGAGCTTCGCCACGACTCCGGCGCAGTTGGTGCGTTATGTGGTGCAGAACCTGACGGTGAGTTGGAATATTCCGGGGGCGGTGAAAACGCGCATCAGCGGGTTAGAGGGCTTCATGAATACGACTGGATTGAATACGGAATATGGGGCGGAAGCGACGATGACCAACCTCGTGGGGATTCCGTCGAATCCGCTGCGACTAGTGCTGGTGGCGGAAGATGAAGCGGGGAATATGCGAGAGCAGACGCTGGATGTGCCGGTGATCAACCCGGAGTGTTTGCCAGCGGGGCCGCCGGTGACGCTGTATGCGGGGCCGGATGCGCGGTATCAGGTGGTGGGCACTGTACCGGCGGGCGGCATGGTGGTGGTGGATGCGCAGGATGGCAGCGGACAATGGCTGCGGGCACAGCTCACGGGCGGATTGAGCGGATGGGGTGTGCGTTCGGAATTCGCGTGTGCGCGAACCTTCAACACGGCTGATCTGGTGAAGGAGTTGAACGTGCCAGCGCTGCCGCCGGACACAGCGACTCCAACGGTGACACCGACAGCGCGAGCGGTGACGGCAACGCCGGTGGTGACGTTGACTCCGGCGGGGGGAGCGCCTTCGACTTCGGCGCAGCAGGCGGTTCCAGCCGCGACGGCGACGGCTTCAGGGTAAGGGTGAAGGTCAAAGAAGAAGGACGCCTGACACAAGGCGTCCTTTTTGATTCTAGCGATAGGAAGGGACAGGGAGGGGGTTGCGTTCGGTGAAGCCGCGTTGATGCCAGTAGGGGTAGATGGTTTCGCGTTCGCTGGCTGCGTCGAGGCGGGCAACCTGTTCCGGCGTGAGATTCCAGCCGACTGCGCCGAGATTCTGGCGGAGTTGGGCTTCGTTGCGGGCGCCGATGACGAGGGTGGAGATGGTGGGGCGCTGCAAGAGCCAGTTGAGGGCGATCTGCGCGACGGATTTATCGGTTTCGAGGGCGATGGCGTCGAGGGTGTCGATGAGGTTGTAGAACCATTCCTGCGGGATGGTGGGGCCTTCACCGCCACCGAGTTCGATGCGGGTGTTGGCGGGGGCGGATTGGTCGCGGCGGTACTTGCCGGAGAGGCGGCCTGCGGAGAGGGGACTCCAGACGAGTGTGCCGACGTTCTGGTCGAGGGCGAGGGGCATGAGTTCCCATTCGTATTCGCGGGCGATGAGGGAGTAGTAGGCTTGATGGCCGATGTAGCGTGCCCAACCGTAGCGTTCCGAGATGGCGAGGGATTTCATGAGATGCCAGCCGGAGAAGTTGGAACAGGTGATGTAGCGGACTTTGCCACTCTGGATAAGGGTGTCGAGGGTGCGGAGGGTTTCTTCGACGGGGGTGGTGGCATCGAAGCCGTGCATGGTGTAGATGTCGATATAGTCGGTGCCGAGGCGGCGAAGGCTGGCTTCGCAGGAATTGATGATGTGATGGCGAGAGCTGCCGACATCGTTGGGTTCGCTGCTCATGCGGAAGGTGCATTTGGTGGAGAGGATGAGCTGGTGGCGGCGTCCGGCGATGGCCTGACCGAGAATTTCTTCGGAAGCACCGGCAGAGTAGACATCGGCGGTATCGAAGAGGTTGAGGCCGGCTTCGAGACAAATGTCAACGAGGCGGGTGGCTTCGGCCACATCGGTTTTGCCCCATTTGCTGAAGAAGTCACCACGACCACCAAAAGTGGCTGTGCCAAAGCTGAGCACCGGTACTGTGAAACCGGAAGCACCGAGTCGTCTGAATTCCATGTCGAAAATCTCCATTGAGTGAACAGGCGAGTAGGAAGGATTATAGCGAGTGATGGGGTGATTTGCTGTGAGGGCAACAGTAAGCGGGCGTTTTTTATGTCAAGATGATGCCGGTGCAAGATGTGGTAACCTGTTTTGCAGGAGGAGCAGGTAATTTTGAGGCGGGCAGACGGGGAATTATGAGAGCGCGGTTTGTTTGTACAAACGGAAAACCAACTTTGGATGAGGCGTTATTGTTTAGTAATACGTTGGACGTGTAATGGTCGATAGGGAATTAGGAGTAAGAAGATGGTCACTATTGTAGGGAAGCGTTGGTTGGTTGGTGTGGTGGTGCTGGCGGTGCTGGCGGTGGTTATGGGGGGCGGGGTTCAGGCTCAAGTTAGCTGTGAAAACCCGCCGATTGAAGTTTCCGGTTTAAGCCGCGTGTGGGACAAGACGGATTTTTGCCTGTACCAAGAAGGGGTGTTTGAAGCGATTATTTCCGGTGGTGTGCCGCGAGATGGCATTCCCCCGATTGATAACCCAACTTTTGAATCGGTTACGGATGCGGCTGTGTGGCTGCAACCCCAGTCACCGGTTATCTCGTTTGAGTTGAATGGGACGGCTCGCGCGTATCCGCTGGCGATCCTGACGCGGCATGAAATTGTTAATGATGTGGTGGCGGATATTCCGGTTGCCGTTACGTTTTGCCCGCTGTGCAACAGCGCTGTTGTGTTCGAGCGGACGTTGGACGGCGAGGTGCTGCGGATGGGGGTTTCCGGTTTGCTGCGGAACAGCGACCTGATTATGTGGGATGATGTGACGCAGAGCTGGTGGCAGCAGTTCACAGGCGAAGGGATCGTGGGGGTTTATACGGGGCGGCAACTACGGCTGTTGGCCTCGCAGGTGGTGGGGTTCGGGGCGTTTGTTGAGCAGTACTCGGACGGCGAGGTGCTATCACGCGCGGGGCGGAATTACGGAACTAACCCGTATGTGGGATACGATTCTTCTTCTCAACCCTTTTTATTTCAGGGTGAACTGGATGACCGTTTGTTCCCAACTGATCGTGTGCTGGCAGGATTGATTGGCGGGGAGGCCATCGCGTATCCGTTTGAAACCCTGTCGGAGGTGAAGGTGATTAACGACACGGTTGGCGGTTTGGAGGTGGTTGTGGTCTGGCAGGCGGGGGCGACGAGCGCATTGGATCGGAGCAGCATTGATGATTCACGCGATGTGGGGATGGCGGCACTGTATAACCGCGAGTTGGATGGGCGTGTGCTCACGTTCAGCGCCGATGCCAGCGGCATGATGCGCGATGAGCAGACGGGCAGCGTATGGAATGTGTTCGGAAGGGCGACATCAGGCGAACTGAGCGGCGCACAACTGCGGCAGGAAATGGCGTTTCCGCATTTTTGGTTCGCGTGGGCCGCTTTCCGACCAGAGACGGCGATTTATGCTGGCGACTGATCGCAGCGCGGCGGCTGAACGGGTGATGCTGGCCGCTTAGAGGCTGCGGGCGAGGCGGAAACTGATGTTGGTGCCGCGTGAGCCGGGAAGGTAGCGACCACGATTGGCGGGATTGGCATCGGGGAGAGGGTCGAACCACGAGCCACCACGGATGATGCGGGCGTTGGTGGTATCGGGGTTTTCGCGCCCGTCACCGGCGTGGTAGGGGTAGGTGAAATCAACGGTTTGCCAACTGCGACCCCAGCGGGTATTGCACCATTCCCAGACATTGCCACACATATCGAGCGCGCCGCACCATGAGGTGTTGCCGGCTTCGGTGACCGCCCACGGGTGACCGAGGTTGCGCTCACTGGTGTTGTAATTGCGGGGGCGCGGGGCTTCGCCGTGAGGGCCACGGGCGGCGGCTTCCCATTCGGCTTCGCCGGGTAAGCGCCACGGGAGGCCGGTTTCCAGCGCGAGCCAGCGGGCATAGG
>JAFLCH010000099.1 GCA_017303775.1 Anaerolineae bacterium
TGAAACTTTTGTTCTAAAATAGAGTCTCAATCAAACCATCTTCCCTATTGTTGATGGTTGCCCGTTTTCACAGCCGCGCGGCTGCCGCTGCTGCTGCAAAAAAATTAACCGGAGGCCGCCTTCACACCCACTCCCATACCCCTATCCGACATAAAACGGCGGCTGTAACCGTTTTCCCGCCTTGTTTTATTGTCGGCGACGACGACGACGACGACGACAAACCCGCCCGCCGTCCCCCGTTTGGCAGCCCGCTGCCAATGTCAATGCCGCCGCTGCCGCCAATTCTGCCGATTGCACTCTGCCCACGAACCGCGTGGCAATTTCCGCGTCATTATGGCCTCTGCGCCCGAACACATGCTACACTAAGCACATCTGTGATCGTTCGCTGGCCGAGGGGGCGTTCATGCTCAACCGGGAACAACTTGAACAGGCCATTGCCGCGCAGGAGGCACTGCGTCCCACCTTGGGTGATGCCATCGTGGATGCCACCATCGCCATCCTCCGCGAACAGCTTGCCGAACTCACCAACCACACCCCGCCTGATCAGCGCAAGCTCGTCACCATCCTGTTCGTCGATACCGTCGCCTCCACCGCCATGTCGGAGACGCTTGATCCCGAAGACGTGCTCGAAATTTTCGACGGTGCGCTGCGGGCTTATTCCGACGCCGTCGGTGAATACGGCGGCACGGTTGCCCGCCTCATGGGGGATGGCCTCCTCGCCTTTTTCGGTGCGCCCATAGGCCGCGAAGATGACCCCATCCGTGCCGTCCGCTGCGCCCTCGCCATCCTCAACGCCGCCCACATCTATTCCTGCACCGTCGAAGAAAAGTGGGGTCTCAGCAAGTTCGATGTCCGCGTCGGCATCAACACCGGCCTCGTCGCCCTCGGTGAAGTCGGCGGTCAAGCCGGTTCCGAGTGGACGGCGATGGGCGATGCCATCAACCTCGCCGCCCGCCTGCAAAGCGCCGCCCCCAGCGGTGGCATCCTCATCTCTCACGACTCCTACATTCATGTGCGCGGCCTCTTCGAAACCCGCACCCTCGACCCGCTCCTCCTCAAAGGCAAGGCCGAACCCGTGCAGGTCTACTTGGTCGAGCGTGAAAAACCCCGCACCTTCCGCGTCACCACGCGCGGCGTAGAAGGGGTCGAAACGCGCATGATCGGGCGCGATGCCGAACTCCGCCAGCTTCAAGCCGCCTTCACATGGGCGGACGAAGAACGCGAAACCCAGATCGCCACCGTCATCGGCGAACCCGGTGTTGGCAAGTCTCGCCTCCTCCGTGAATTTGACTCGTGGCTGGATGAACTGCCCCAGTCGGTGGTTCACTTCACCGCGCGCGCCACCGCCGAAATGGTCAGGCTGCCGTACTCTCTCATCCGTAACATGTTCGCCTTCCGCTTCTCCATTCAGGAAAGCGACAGCGCCGCCGTCGTCCGCGAGAAACTTGAACGCGGCATCCAAGCCTTCATGGGAGCGGATAGCGCCCGCCGCGCTCATGCCATCGGCAACCTCATCGGCTTCGACTTCAGCACCAGCACCTACCTGCAAGCCGAAGACCCCCAGCAGCTCACCCAGCTCGGCCTGTATTACATCACCGAATTTTTCGGCAAGGTCGCCGCCGAATCACCCACCGTCATCTTCCTTGATGACATTCATTGGGCGGATGACAAGTCGCTCGATCTCGTCAATCACATCATCCGCGTCAAGCGCGGCCTCCGTCTGTTTATCGTTTGCCTCTCGCGCCCCGCTTTATTTGAACGGCGCGTCCCCCTGTGGATGGAGCAGTCCGACTTTCATACCCGCATCGAACTCAAGCCGCTCTCCCGCCTCGAAACGCGCAGCCTCGTCACCGACATTCTCGTTCGCGTCGATGACCTCCCGCAGCACCTCGCCGACCTCATTGTCAACACTGCCGACGGCAATCCCTTCTACGTCGAAGAAATCATCAAGATGCTTATCGACGACAGCATCATCGTCAAAGGGGAGGAACACTGGCAAATCGACGCTTCTCGCCTCACCGATCTGCGCATTCCCGCCACCCTCACCGGCGTCCTTCAAGCCCGTCTCGATGCCCTTCCGCCCGATGAGCGTGAAGTCTTGCAGCGCGCCTCTGTCGTCGGGCGTATCTTCTGGAGCGAAATTCTTACCCGCCTGCATGCCGATGGTGACGCCCCGCTGCCCGATCTTGACCGCATTCTCACATCCCTACGTGACCGCGAATTGATCCGCTCTCGCGAAATGTCCGTCTTTGATGGCGCTCAAGAATTCATCTTCCGCCACACCATCCTGCACGATGTCACTTACGAGAGCGTCCTGCGCCGCGTCCGCCGCGTCTATCATGCACAGGTCGCCGAATGGCTCATCGAACGCAGCGGTGACCGCCTCAGTGAATACACCGGCATGATCGCTCGCCACTATGAGCAAGCCGGGCAGGCGCTCAAGGCTGTCGATTATTTCAGCCGTGCCGCCGAAGGTGCGCTCAACATCAGCGCCTACCACGAAGCCCTCGACTGGGCGGAACGGGCGCTGAGCTTGCTTCAGGATGTCGATCCGGACGTGACAACGTCCACCATTGCCCTCGAAGCCCGCCTCAAAGCTCAGATGGGGCAGGCTTATCGCTGGCTCAGCGATTTCGTCCGCGCCCGTGACCTTTACGAAGCCAGCCTCAAGCTCTACAAGAGCGCGGATGATAAAGCTGGCATCGTCCATCTGCTCTATGAACTCGGTTGGCTCGTCGGCACCATCATGCGCCGCTATGCAGAGGCCGAAGCCTATTTTCAAGACTCGTTCAACATGGCGCAGGCCATTGACGATAAACGCGGTGTCGCGTGGGCGCTCAACGGCTTAGGCGCGATGGCCCACTATCAAGGTTCGCACATGGAGGCCATCCAGTTCTATCAGGAAAGCCTCAAAATTGCCCGCGAAGTAGGGGATCACGCCCGAACGGCTGGTGCGCTCAACAACCTCGGCATGGTCAAAGCCGAATTGGGACGCCTCGAAGAAGCGCGGGGTGACCTCGAAGCCGGCCTGCAAATCTTCCGCACCATCGGCAATCGCTCAGGCATCGCCAGCCCCATCACCAACCTCGGCAATCTGGCGCGCTTTCAAGGCCAGCATGAAGAAGCCCACCGCTTGTTCATGGAAGCCCTCACCATCTACGAAGAAACCGGTGATCGCGCCGGTGTTTCCGTCAGCCTCTGGTCGCTTGGCAGCCTTGCCCGCGTGCAGGGTGAGTACGATCAGGCCAACCTGCACTACAAACATTCCCTCGCCATCTCGCGTGAGATTGGCTCGCCGGCGGGCATTAGTGTCGCCCTCGAAGACCTTTCGTTGGTCGCGCGGCTTTGCGGCCAATACGAGGAAGCGCGCAGCTATCTGCAAGAAGTCTTCACGATTGCCAGCGAAGTGGGTGACCAGAACGAAGTCGCCAACGCCCTCCTCAACTTGGGCAGCATCGCCCGCCTCCAGCAGCAGTATGCCGAAGCCCGTAATTTCCTCGAAGATAGCATCGTCATCAACATGGAAACCGGCAACCGCCGCGCCCTCGCCCGTGCGATCTATTTCTTGGGCGATGTCGCGCTCGCCCAGCATGACTACGACGATGCCCGCCGCTGCTATTCCGATGCGCTCGCCATCTACCGCGAATTTGACCAGCGCCTCGGCATCAGCCTCACGCTCGGCGGGTTAGGGGATGTCGCCGCAGCCACCCACGACTATGAAATCGCTCGCCAGCATTTCCATGCCGCCCATCAAACCGCTCAATCCATCCGCGATGTTCCGCTCACGCTCTGGATTCTGACCGGTATTGCCGGTCTACTGGTTCGCGAAGGTGAAGATGAACGCGCGGTCGAACTCCTTGGTATGATCCTCAACCACTACGCCACCCCACAGGAAGCACGGGATAAAGCCTTGCGCATCCTCGCCGACCTTCACCTCGATTCACCAACCTTGACGGCAGCCTTAGCCCGCGGTAAAGGGCTGGTCGCCACTTCCGGCAGCCGCCGCCTGAATTTTGAAGACAATCGTTGGTTCACGGTTATTACCTGAAGCTGCCGCATACCGGGCGCAACCGGCTAAATTCATAACAAATTCCGAAGCGTTAACGGTCACTCGGCCTGCTTGCCATATAATCTAATAAGGGTGTTTACGCACTGTTTTAGAAGTTGACTTCATAACCCTTCGCGTAACCCCATCGGGAGAAAGGTGAAACCACAGATGGATCTGAAAACACGTATGTCTGGCAATGTCGCCATCGCCGAAATGAATGGGCGTTTTGATGCTCTGGAAGTCCCCAAAGTCAGTGCGTGGCTGGATACTGTCACCGACCGTGAAGATTCGCGTATTGTCGTCAATATGACCGGTGTTACCTTTGTCGACTCAACCGCTCTATCCCTACTCGTCAAAGGGATGAAACGCGCTCGCCAGCATAACGGGGATCTCACGCTCTGCGGTCTGCAAAAACCGGTGAAGGTGATCTTTGAACTGACCCGGCTCGACAAAGCATTTAACATGTACGAAGACGAGGGCGACGCGCTGCACGCTCTACTATGATCGCACCACCTGTTGTTCACCCCCTCCAGCGCTTTTTGGACGACCAACGTCCCCGCCTGAACAACTTGGCTCAGGCGTGGTTGATGGCCGGTGCTGAGGCGTTCGGAATCTATACAGCGGATGGCTGGTTGGCGGCTTGGCCCGCTGTACCTTTCGGCCAAGCGCAGGGACTCCGCGCGCCGTTTCAAGTGTCTGGCAAGCGGGCTGAACTCTGGGTATTTGGGCTGTTTGATGCCGCTTCACAAGCGCGTCTGGAAGTGGATGCTGATCTGGTTCAACAGTTGACCAGCCTGAACACCGATCTCGACAGCATGACCGTCGAACTCATCGAAACACAAGATCAGCTTCTGGCGCTCTACGGCCTCACCGACTCGATGCGCAATCAACTGCGTGTGGATAAAGCCCTCGCCGCGCTCCTCAGCGAAAGTATGGGCCTGATGCGGGCGGCCTCGGCCAGCGTCTTTCTCAACGACACACCACCCATTGTGGTGCAGCATCCCGTGCCTCTTGTTGCCGAAACGATGCTTTCCCGGTTGTTAGAACAGGTTAACGCATCCGGAAACCATGTTATCATCGTCCCGTCTGATGCACCCTCCTATGGGCTGCCGCTCCAGAAGTTTTCACTTGTGGAGCCAATCTACGTCCACAATCAAGTGACGGGTATTCTTTGCATCTCCAAAGAAGGAGCGTTTAATTCACCGGATATAAAGCTGCTGCGTGCTGTATGCGATCAAGCAGGCGCTCATCTCGAAAATCTCCTGCTTTATCAGAACTCACTGGCGCAGGCACGTATCCAAACCGAAATGGAACTGGCCAAAACTGTCCAGCTCAACCTCCTACCACAGCAGCTTCCCCTTGTGGCCGGCCTAGATGTGAGCGCGGCCACGCTTCCGGCTTCGCAGGTCGGCGGCGATTTCTACGACTACACCTCCGATCCGGGTCTTCCTTTCCTGTTCACAGTTGGCGATGTGACCGGCAAAGGGATACCGGCTGCCATGCTCATGGCCATGACTCGTACCATGATCCGCAGCAAAACCCGCATGCTGGAACAAGCGTCTCCGGCGGATATTATCGGTGCGCTGAACGACGAAATGTACGATGACTTCACTGTTATCGGCATGTTCGCCACGGTTTTCATCGGACAGTATTTGCATGAGGATCATGTTCTCTACTACGCCAACGCGGGGCACTCCCCCGTCATCTTTTGTCCGGCGGGCGGCACAGCCGTCTTGCTGGAAGCAGATGGCACACCAATTGGGGTTTTGCCGACTTGCCTGTGTGAAAATCAGGCCATCTATTTTAACCAAGGGGATTTACTTATTGCGGGGACGGATGGTTTCAGTGAAGCCACCAATCCGCAGGGCGAGCTGTTCGGTTACGAACGATTGCTTCAGCTAGTGGAATCCGTCGCTTATCAATCTGCCGCTGAAATCGTGCAAACACTCTACCGTGCGATTGCTGAGTTTGGGGCGGGCAGCGCCCAGGATGATGACCAGACCGTGGTTGTCATCAAAGGAGTATAGCTCATGATCTTTTCGCCCGACTCGATTCGGTTGGAACTCCCTGCCACGCCTAAATACCTGAATGTCCTCACTGCCTGCATCGGTGAGATGCTGCAGCGGGTCGAGGGCTTGGCTGAACCAGAGCAAACCATCTATAACATACAGCTTGCAGTACACGAAGGCTGTACCAATATCATCGACCATGCCTACAACGGCGCGCCCGGACGTATGATCGTCGAATTAAACTTGGAATTTTCCCCTAACCGTTTGATCGTCAATCTCCACGACAACGGTCAGCAGTTTGATCCTATGCGTGTCCCCGAACCCGAATTGGGTATCGGGCAGGAACGCGGTTATGGCCTGTTTTTGATGCGTCAGATTATGGATGAGGTGTACTACGAACCGAATGACGGACATAATCACTGGCGTTTAGTAAAACATCTGTAGAATAAGAGTAACACGACTCAATAAACAATAAATGTGGCTTTGACAGGAGCCACACGGCAATCGGAAAGGATGACAACGTTGGCTACGATTTTAATTGTTGAAGATTATCCGGTGACACAGCGTGTGCTAAGCCTCACGCTGCGCAACAGCGGACATGAAGTAGTGGTCGCCAATCATGGTGGCGAGGCGCTGGAACAGCTCGACCACAGCAGTGTGGATCTGGCATTGGTTGATATTGCGATGCCGCAGATGGACGGGCTTGAACTGCTGCGTCACCTGCGCAGCGACGAGCGCTATCAACAGCTTCCGGTGATTATGCTCACAGCCAGTGGTCAGGATGATGACCGCCAGACGGCGCTTTCTATCGGGGCAGATGGCTTTCTTAGTAAACCAACCAGTTCACGCGAGTTGATCGAAACCATCAGTAAATTCATCAGTTGAATCAGGTGCTGCTATGAGCAAATGGACTCTAGAACGAGTCTTGCGCTTGTTATTCGAACCATCACAACAGGTGCCTGAGTCGGAACGCCAGAAAGTATGGTTGTTTTCGCAAGTACTTCTCCTGCTGATTGGCTTTTCCGTGCTTTTGTTCGTGGGTCTACTGCTCGGTTTGCGCTCGCCTACATGGCATGTTTTGATCAGCGATGAATCTCGTGTACTCATCCTGTCAGGCTTGTTTTTACTCAGCCGCACCCGTTACTACAGTCATGCCTCGCTGCTCGCGCTGATCTATTTGATTGTTGTCGTTCTGATATATGCAGCCGAACCGGCTACCTCAACGCTCTATCCGCTCAACCGCTTGGTCTTCCTGTCACTTGCAATCATTGTCTCCGGTTTCACGATGCCGCTGCCCATAACATTGTTAGTGGTGCTCATATCCTTAATGGGGATAGCCCTGCTTCCAATACTGGGTACTATCAGTGCCGGAGATATTACCCTCCAATTCATTTTCATAGCGCTGACAAGTGCCATAACCCTTGTCTTTTCTCACCTCTCTCGAACATGGGAAATCGAGAAACAAAAGTTATTTCAGGAGCACGAGCGCCAGTTTCGCCTGATTGCCGAAAATGCCACCGATATGATCATGCGCATCGACCTTGAGGGAGTCATTCTCTATATTTCCCCTTCTTGTCAAACGCTTCTGGGGTATAGTTCGGAGGAAATGATCGGTCGCAAAAGTGGCGAGTTCTACCACCCGGAGGATCTGGGCGAGCGCAGCAAGATACGCTTGGGGATTGTAAGTGCTAGCGAAGCTATCAGCCAAGTACATCGGATGCGTCAGAAGGAAGGAACTTACTTGTGGATGGAGACCATTAGCCGTCCTATCCGCGATCCGCAGGCCAATCTCGTCAAAGAGATTCACACCATTTCGCGCAATATCAGCGATCGTGTAAAGGTTGAACATGCTCTCCGCCAGAGCGAACTCCGCTATCGTCAGTTGATCGAAAATTCGAGCGATGTCATCTTTACCATTAGTTCAAAAGGCTTTTTCAAATACCTCAGCCCGTCAGTCAAACGTTTGACTGGCTACGAAGATTATGAGTTGGTAGGCAAGCATTTCGGTGATCTCATGCAAGATCCGTGGAAAACCCTTGTCTATCAGAGTTACCGCCTTCAGATCGAAGAGCATGTTGACGAAACCACCATTACCTTCCCCTTTATAACGCGTGATGGAATCACAAAATGGGTCGAACAAACGGTAAAGCCTATTGAGGAAGCAGGGCAAGTAACCAGCCTATTTGGGGTTGTGCGCGATATTACCGCGCGGCGCAAAGCCGAAGAAGAACTTCTCTTGACCCAATTCTCCCTCGATAGCGCTGCGGATGCTGCATTCTGGATACGCGAGGATGGGCATTTTGCCTATGTAAATCAAGCTGCATGCGAACTGCTCGAATATACGCACGATGAGCTTTTACAACGCACGGCAATGGACATCTGGCCGGTAATGACAATTGAAAATTGGCACATGAACTGGCAGAAGCTCAAAACAAATACCCCCATTCCCAGAGAATATTCCAGCCGTTCTCGAACCGGACGCCTGTTCCCTGTCGAGGTGACCGCTCGTTATCTGGAATATGATAGCCGTGAGTACGTTTTTGCCTTTATTCGTGATGTCACCGACCGTAAGCGCATTGAGGCCGAACTTCAGCAAGAACGTGATTTTGGCCTGCAAGTGATGGAAACCATGGGGCAGGGGTTAACGATTACGGATGAAGAAGAACGCTACGTCTATGTTAACCCGGCTTACGCATCAATGGTGGGGTATGCTCAGGAAGAATTGATCGGAACTAATCCCTGCGATTTGCTCCTGCCCGAAGATGTTCATATTGTTGACCAGTCGATGGATCTGCGTCGTGCTGGCGAGTCCAATACCTATGAAGTACGACTTCGCCGGAAGACGGGCGAGGATTTATACGTGCTCATCACCGGCGTTCCTCGCTATAAAGATGGCGAGTATGCTGGCTCCATCGCCGTCATTACCGATATGACTGAACGCCGCTTGCAGGAAGCTGAACGTGAACGCTTAGCCGGTGAGGTTTTGCATCAGGCTGAACTGCTCCGTACCGTCATTGACGCTACACCGGACTGGATTTTCGCCAAAGATGAGCGGTTGCGTTTCATCCTCGCCAACAAAGCCTTTGCACTGGCTCATTCGCTTCCTATTGATTCAATAATTGGTCGTACCGATGATGAGCTGGGTGCAACACAACTCCAGCTATATGGTGATCTGAAGCGAGGAATAAAAGGATACCGGAACGAAGATCTCGAAGTGCTGCGAACTGGCAATCCTTCCCATAATCCCTATGATGTCGAAAAGAGTGAAGATGGGAATGCGGTAATCTTTGATACGCATAAATACCCGTTGATCGATGCTGCTGGACATGTTTACGGCGTTTTAGGTTTTGCTCGCGATATTACCCAGAACGAACGTCTGACAAGCGAGATTCAGCGTAATGCAGAACTTCTCCGCACAGTGATCGACTCGACGCCCGATTGGATATTCGCCACCGACCGTGAACACCGCTTGATCCTCGCCAATCAGGCTTATGCATCTGGTGTCAATAAACCCATTGGCGAAATTATCGGCAAGACTGAACTCGAATTAGGTTTCCCGCCCGAACAGGTATTTGGTGCTCCGGAAAAAGGTATTCGTGGCTTCAACGCAGATAATGAAGAGGTTTTCCGCACCGGTCAGTCCATTCATAATGCCTATGATCCCGCTACTAAGGCTGACGGCACAACTATTATTTTTGATACACAAAAATTCCCGCTTCGAGATGCCAAAGGGGACATTGTGGCGGTGCTCGGCTTCTCGCGTGATGTGACCATTCATAAAGAAATTGAAGAAGCGCTGGTCGAAGCGCATGAAAAGGCGCTCGAAGCCTCGCAGCTTAAATCCGAGTTTCTCGCCATCATGAGCCATGAAATTCGTACACCCATGAATGGCATCATGGGCATGTCCGAATTGCTCTTAGGAACGCCCCTCAACGAAGAACAGCGCGAATTTACCAGCATCGTGATGAGCGAAGCTAATGCCTTGATGACCATCATCAACGACATCCTCGACTTCTCCAAAATTGAAGCTGGTAAAATCATTCTGGAAACAATTGATTTCTCGCTCCTCGAGTTGGTCGAGCGCATTGTGGAATTCATCAACCCGGCACGTGCCACCAAAAATATCGCTCTTATCAGTTATGTTGCGCCGGAAGTACCTCCTATCTTGAATGGCGACCCCACTCGCCTCCGCCAGATCCTCATGAATCTTGTCGCGAATGCTGTTAAGTTCACGCATAAGGGCGAGGTGGTAGTACACGTAACGCTCCAGTCAATGACCAGTCACGATGTAATGGTGCGCTTCGAAGTGCGTGATACCGGCATCGGTATTTCCGACACGGCTCGCGCGCAGCTTTTTGAGCCGTTTACACAGGCTAATCGTGGCACGACGCGCAAGTATGGGGGTACCGGCTTAGGCTTAGCCATTTCGCGGCGCTTAGCCGAATTGATGGGTGGTGAAATTGGGGTCGATAGTGTCGAAGGCGTTGGCTCCACCTTCTGGTTCACCGTTTGCTTAGGGCTGAGTGACCAACCCCCTGTTGAATTCAATCTTCCTCCGCTCGATAGTTTGCAGGCGCTGCTTGCCTTGGAAAATGAAAGTGAGCGCAATATCCTTACTCACTATCTCGATTCATGGCATATATCTCACGAAATATTGGCTGATATACATCAAGGCATCTCTCAACCCACTCACGCCGATCAGAAGTTGAACCTGCTCATCGCAGATGCCAGCGTTTTGCCGGCGCTAAAGGCCGAAGTGGAAGCATCATCACTGCATGTCCTGCTTCTGAACGACATGCGGCAGGGGCAGCCGTCCGAATCATCGGATCGAATCGTTTCTCTCTTCAAGCCCATCAAGCGTTCGGCCTTGTACGAGGCGCTTCAGGTTTTGCAGAAACAGGTGCATAACCCGCACTCACGAGCACCTTTGCCTACGCCCCTACCACCCGCCCCACTACCGACCATTACTCCCACATCATCGCCGGTCGTGAACATGGATGGTCATCGTGTTCTGGTTGTAGAGGATCATGCCCTGAATCGGGAACTGGCTGAACGGCAGCTTTATCAACTTGGCTTCTATGCAGATACTGCTGCTGGTGGTCAAGCGGCAATAAACATGTTGGAAGCCGCTCCTGTAGGCTTCTACTCGCTTATTCTGATGGATTGTCAGATGCCGCGGCTAAATGGCTTCGAAACAACGCGCCTCATTCGTCAGCGCGAAAAGGAACAAAATCTCCCTCGCGTCCCCATCGTCGCTGTTACCGCCAGCACCCAGCAGCAGGATCAGGAAATGGCGTTTGAATCCGGCATGGATGATTTTGTCACCAAGCCCACACGCCTCGATATCATCCAGAAGATCCTCGATAAGTGGATCAAGAACGAAATTCCCATCCAACCCACATCCTAAGACGCACCGCTACAAACAAAAAGCCAGTCACCTTATGGTGGCTGGCTTTTGAAATTTAGGAAGTAGGAACTTAGTCCAGATCGAGATCATCTGGAACGTGATGAGGGTGATACCCCACCAGTTTATGATGATCCTCGTCCCACAACCGCACATGCAGCGATTTCAAACTGGTGCGGATGGTGAGCGGCTCAACCTTCTGGAAAAGCTCATTTTCGTTGTGGCATTGTTCCAGTGAATAATTCGGGATGCGCGGGCTGAGGTGATGGATGTGATGGAAACCGATATTCCCGCTGAACCACTGCAAAATGCGCGGCAGCTTGTAGTATGAACTGCCGTACAGCGCAGCCGTTGCGAAGTCCCAATTTTCGTGTCGTTCCCAGTACACATTTTCATATTGGTGCTGAACATAAAACAGCCAAACACCAACCGACGACGCAATCGCGATGATCGGCAGTTGCACCATCACATACTCTTTGAAACCGATCGTCAGGCTCATCACGATCAGAATGATCAGCAGTGCAATATTCGTATGCCGCACACTCGCTTTTTCGCGCGGGTCGGTGGCGGCGTTCATCGGATAAAACCGCTGGAGAACCACGAAGTCAATCGTCGGGCCGATCACGAAAATGACGAACGGGTTGCGGTACATCCGGTAAGCCATCCGCTTCCAGAATGACAGTTTGTTGTACTCTTCCACCGTCAGCGTCCAGATGTCGCCTGTTCCGCGCCGGTCAAGGTCGCCCGCCGTCGCGTGATGAATCGCATGGCTGTGTCGCCACGCATAGTAAGGTGTGAAGAGCAGCACGCCGGTGAACTGTCCGATGATGGCGTTGGCGCGTTTGGATTTGAAGAATGAACCATGACCGGCATCATGAAAAATGATGAACATCCGCATCGCAAACCCGGCTGTTGGCACTGCCAGAAGCAGCGTTAACCAGTACGAAACTTCGAGGCTGCGGTACATCAAATACCATAGGATGAAATATGGGGCGATGCTGGTGAGCGCTTGCAACAGGCTCATTCGCAAATCGGAATTCTGGTATGGGGTAACAATCTTCTTCCACGAATCATCAATAGGTGGCACATGGCTGGCAGAGGCAGTCGATTCCATTCAGCTTCTCCGGATTTCAATTACATTGATTTTCGATGAGTGTGCCGGAGGGATGAATGTTCAGCCAACGACACTGATTTCACAGGCGCGTATGTAAATCTAACACCTGTCTAATGGATAAACGCTTTACAAGCGAAAAAGTTTCGCAAAAAGTGTTTAGCCGTGCTAAGCATATCCTATTCTCATCCCCCTGCCAATGGTTATCGCCTGAATACTCATCTGTCGCTACAATTGGCATAGATTCACAAATGCCCCGCGAGGATTGACCGATGACGACTCCGCACCGCCCGATCACTCCCAAGGATGTTGTAGATTATCGCGCCCCGCGTGATGCTCAGATTTCCCCTGACGGTCAATTTGTTGCCTTCTCCCTCGAACATGCCTCCAAACCGCGTCCCATGAGCCAGCTTCCCTCGCAAATCTGGTTGGCGGAAGTCGCAAGCGCCCATTCGCGTCGTTTAACCTTTAGCGCTGGGGTTGATTGTTCCCCGCGTTGGTCACCGGATAGTCGTCGCTTGGCCTTTCTATCTGACCGTGCCCGCTCTGACCAGTTTCAGCTTCATGTTTTGGAGCTGTCTGGTGGCGAAGCGCGCCCTGTTACA